>CAVEJY010000069.1:0-15224 GCA_963616155.1 Acutalibacteraceae bacterium | reverse complement strand
GCACGACCCTCAGCACGACCCTCGACACGGCCTTCCTGCAATCCATCATCATACCCCGTCATGATGACACTGCGCTGGTAGCGCAGGTTCTCCATGTGGCGGACATAATCCGCACGGTCTTCCTGCGACAGCTTGTCAAGCAACAGGCAATGGCGGGCATCCGCCAGTCCGGGAGCCTTCGCAGAGTCCTTGATTTCGCCGGTCTTCAGGAAGTCGATCCACTCATCGAGGTTACTGACGGCAAGACTGTCGAACTTGTTGACGCAAAGCAGGTAGAACTCGGGGAAGATGTCGCCCACCTCACGCGCCGGCTTCTCCCCTTTCTCCATCTCGTCGCCGAAGAATACCTCGCACTGACGGCGGGAAAGTTTCAGGATGTCGTCCGTCTCGTGCATCCCACGGAACACAGTCCGGCCATGGTAGACGTAATCCTTCGCCTGCCCCAAGGTGAAATAGACGATGTTGATGGAATACACCTTCCGTACCTTGTCATAATCGTCGCCAAGGTCGATGTGGTCGGTAATCACCTTCGACACACCATAGAGGATGCGGTGGAAATAAGTCAGCTCGTGGGTGTTCTGGATCTCGAAGATGGCAAGCTCTCCCTTCTCGTTCTCGGCGAGAATGTCCACGCGGTTGAACTTGTCGCTCTCGCTGTACTGGTTCGACTCGCTGTCGAGAAACCGCTTGATGGTGAACTTCTCGTTCAAGAGGGAAAACATCAGTCCCTCCAGGACAGAATAGTTCGCCTTGTTGCGCAGCAGCCGCTTCATAGCCCAGTCAAATCGTATGTAATTAGCCATATTGCACTCCTTTTATCTGTTCAACACATTTGTTTTGCAAATATACACCAATCCTTCGAGACCGCCAAGCATTTCCAGCTTTAATTTTGTTAAATACCGCAAACGCCTTGGCGGTTTCGGGTATTTGGCGTATATTTGCAGTCACGAATACTATAAACAGACTAAATATGAGAAAGACCATCTTAGCACTTTTGCTTGCCTGCGCTACACTTGCCGCACCAGCGCAATCCCTGAAACAATCTGTCGTAACCGGCGTAGAGACCAGCGTGCGCCAGTCGGAGAACCACCAGTGGCGCGAGGCTTTCACCACCTGCCGCAACCTTGACGTGATGATTGGAGCGGGCAACCCCGACCTGCACTACCTCGTGGCCAAGGAACGTTTCCGGCTCTACTTCCGCATCCACAAGACAGTGGAATGCAAGAACCAGCTCGCCCTGATGGAACAGTACGCCCGGGCAAGCAAGCAAGATGCCGTCATCGAAGACATGCTGCTGAAGAAGGCAAGTTTTTCACACGCCTCCGGCAACATTGTACTCGCCACCAACTGTTACAAGGAAATCTTCTCCATGCGGTCAGCAGGAAAAGACGACAACGGCAAGGAGAAATGCTTCAAAGACTTGATAGCCACAGCAAAACAGAGTAACAACCCGACCATGGCAAGCGTGATGAAAAGAATGTACGACGAATGGACCGACTCCATCTCCAGCATTCGCGCCGCCAAGGAACTGGCAGACACCCAGCAACAGTTTGCTGCCGCACAGGAGGAGATAAGCAGCAAGGATACCAAGATTACCGCGCAATGGGCTTCCATCGTCATCCTCCTCATCATCGCGGCTGCCCTTGGCGTAGGATTGGCTTTCTTCGTACTTCTCGTACTGAAGAACACCAGAGAAATCAAGCGTCTGAAGAACAGCCTTCAGCTGTCTGATGCCAACAACGAGCGCAAGAACAATCTTCTCAACAACATCAGCGCACAGCTCCGTCCGTCACTCAACGCCATCGCCCAGGGCAATTCCCAACAGCATGTCAAGGCTCTACAGAATTTCATGGACCACATGGAGGGCTACATGGCACTGGAGCAGTCGCGCGACGAGCACTACGAGCTGACCAGCCAAAACATGGGACAGTTGTGCGAGAAACTGAAAGAGGAGACCAAGACACTTGTCTCTGCCAACACGAAAGTGACATACGATTCCCAGCCCATCTCTTTCGCCACCAATGCAGAGGCACTCCGTACCTTAGTGATCAGCATTGTCGGGGAAGCAAGGAAATGCGACACACTGGAACGCATCACGTTTGAGTTCAAGAAACGCAGTCCCCACACGGGGCAGTTCAGCATGACCGCTGTGGGCATGATCCTTCCTGAAGAAAAGCGCGCCAACCTCTTCCAGGCATTTGCGGAAGTCGTAGACCTCACCCAGGATGACGGTCTCACCTATCCTACCTGTAGTCTGATAGCATACAAGTTGAACGCACAGTTGCGCCTTGACGATGAATACAGACACGGCACACGCTTCGTCATTGACATGAAGGACGAGGCATAAATCAGTCGTATTCCTCTATGTGCTCGAACCTGCCCCAGGGAGAATTCCTGTAGACCGACAGGCTGCCCTTGGGCACATAGAGGACTACCTGCCGGAAACTGAGGGGGACAAAGACATCGGACATCGTGACCTCCCAGATGGCATTGCCGAGCTGGGGAGGCATCTTGCTGCGGAAACAGATGCCCGACAGGTTAGGACTGCCGTCGAAGACACGCTTCATCACATGAAGCCGGGGATTGTCGGGCAGCACTACCTGCTTGAGCCGTCGGTGACCGGCAAAGGCACTGTCCTCCACCTCGTCCACCCGATAGCTCACGCCCAAATATTTCACGGTTGTCGGAATCTCTATCACGGAATCACGGTCATTGGCGGCACACACCGTGACCAGTCCGCCGCCCCACGACTTGTACTCTAAGTTGCCGATGGTAAAAGTATTGACCACATCATACACGATTTCCTTGCTATAGAACCAAGCTCCCGATGCACAGACGACCAAGAAAACGAAGAGGAGCGATGCCGTCACCATCAGGCGATGAAGCGACAGAATATGTGATTTCATCGACAATACGTCGGGATAACGCTTCGTCAGAGGCTGGAGGCATTTCCTTGCCGCCAAACGGTAAGACAGTCCCAGACCCATCTGTTCCAAGATGACACCCAAGCTGTAGATGTCGCTGCGTTCATCCAAAGTACCCCCCCCAATTTGCTGTTCGGGGGCAACATATCCATCCGTACCTGCGGGTTCCTTCAGGATGGCGTAGCTGTCTGCATCAGACAAGCCGAAGTCTATCAGCTTCACCTGTCCCCCATTCCTCGTTATCATGATATTGGAAGGTTTCAGGTCACGATGCACCACCTGTTGCTCGTGGACATATTCCACGGCATCCATCATCTGGCGGGCTATCCATCTGCGCTTCCTCCGGGAATGTTTTCCCGAGAGCCACTCCTCCAGCGTCTCCCCCTCTATCCATTCCATCACGATGCACTTGCCGTAGTCCTCCACCTCTTCGAAGCCCACCACCTTCACTACACCGGGGTGGTCGAGGCGAGAGAGCAGGTCGTACTCCTTCTGTAAAATCAGCTGATAGGTGGTGTCATGGAGAAATGCGGGCTGGAGTGCCTTCAACATCCACCATTGACCCTTGCGCTTGGCACGCAACAGGATGTTAAAGCCACTGTGGGACACCTCGGAAAACTCAGAGAAGGATTCCGAAACGTCACTGATGGGAGAAAATATAAAGTTTGAGGTTAGATTCATGCTTGCAAAAGTAGCAATAATATCTGAGTCTACCAAAAATTACGAAACTTTTTTGGAAGTAAGGCAAGGAAATGTCCGATACCCTTAAATAACACTTTGGGTATCATGGACATCCTTCTACATATTTTAATCACTGAAAAACTCGTTTGACCAAAGCCTGCATTCTTTGATTAAAAGCCCATGGCAAACAAAATCAACACTTCTGCAATCAACACTATGAAGGAGACCTTCTTGATGACTTCTGCTGTTCTATAAATGCACTCCATGACTGTAGATTTTAAATGGTTCGACTTATCGGATTATACTCACCTGGGATTGTTCCCTTTTTCTGATTGCAAATTTAGCGGGATTTCAGGAAACTGATGTGTATTTTAAGGTTTTCAGGGTGCGATTTCTATCTTTCTTTCACCCTTAAAATAGTTTTCGCCACCTTTCGAGCATTTTTTTACCACCTATTTCGTCATGGATTCAAGGTTTTCAGTGGTATGGTTTGTTTCATTAGTGTTACAGAACCGCACACCAAAGCCATTGTTGTCCTCTCCTCAAGCATTCTGGCTCTTAGGCTTCTGCAACCTCAGCACCATCTGGATGAAACTCGGTACGAGGATGCAGAGGGAGAAGCCTACAGCGTAATAGACGGTCTTCTCGTCACCATGGAAGAGGTCGATGAGCTTGCCGTCGCTCTGCGGCAGGAGATTGCTCAAGACATAGGCCATCGTATTGTTGACCCAGTGCATGAGGATGCCGGGCACGAGACTCTTGGTGCGATAGTACATCCAGCCAAGCAACAAACCCATCAAAAGGGCATTGACAAACTGCGCAGCATTGCCATGGACAGCCCCGAAGAGAGCAGCGGAAATCATGATTGCCACCCAGTGGTTCTTCTTGCTCATCATGTCGAGCAAGGTGCGGAGAATAGCCCCGCGGAACACGACTTCTTCGGCAAGGGGAGCGAGGATGCCGATGGCAACGTAGCCCCAAGGCTCCTTCATCAAGCCCTCGAAGACACGCTGGTAGTTGGCATCCATCTCCAGTCCCAGTCGCTCATAAGTAAACTCTAAGGGAAGGATGGCACCAAGCGTGAAGAGTGCCACCCAGACCAAAGCCGCCCAGGGCTTGGAGAGCAAGTAGTCGCGGGTGAGGGGTGTCCACTTCGTCTTCAGGAAGATGACAAACGTTATGAGGTTGCTGAACACGGTGGTCAGTGCCAACAGCACGGAATTGCCGCCGGAACCCATCGAGCTGACTACGCTCATATATTCCTCCCCTTTCACAGCCGCCCAGATGCCGGATCCAACATACGTCATGAAAATCTGGACCACAATAAATATAATCAAGTACAGGACAACGTCTACAATACCTTTCTTCAAACCAATCTTTGCCATTGAAAATCCCTATATACAGTTAATAATTTATAGTTGACAGTTTTGTCAACTGTATCAATCCGCCTCTTTCTCGAAGAGTGCGAGTACTTCTCTCGCATCCTCCTTCAACTGCTCCGCCAGTTCCTCGGGAGTGTCAAACTTCTGCTCGCCACGGATGCGCTTCACGAAGCTCACGAGCAAGAGCTGACCGTAGATGTCGCCGGTGAAATGGAAGATATGCGCCTCTAAGGTCAACCTATTGCCACCGAATGTGGGGCGTGTACCGATGTTCATCATACCCTGCTTCATCTCCACAGACTTCTCCATCCTCACCCTCACGGCATAGACACCGGGGGCGGGAATCAGCTGTCCGAAGTGGGAGATGTCGAGGTTGGCGGTGGGGAAACCGAGCCTTCTGCCCTCATGGTAGCCGTTCACCACCCTACCCAAAAGCGTATAGGGATAGCCCAGACAGCGGTTTGCCATCTGCAACTCGCCCGCTTTCAGGACGGAACGGACCACCGTCGAGGAGATTTTGACACCGCCAATCTGGAACACCTCGTTGCGAATCACCTCGATGCCCAACTCCTTGCCGTAACGCACATAGTCCTCGAAGGTCTCCGCACGGTTGTGGCCGAAGCGGTGGTCGTAGCCGATGAAGAGCTTTCTCACGTTCAGCTTGTCACGCAGCACCTTTGCCATAAACTCCCAGGCGGAGAAAGCAGCCATCGCCTTGTCGAAGTGCAAGACCACGGTATTGTCCACCTCTGTCTTCGAGAGCAACAGCAGCTTGGAGCTGAGCGTAGTCAACAGCTCAGGCTGATAGTCACTCTGCAACACCTTGCGGGGATGCTCGTCGAACGTAATCACCGTAGATTCCAAGCCCTCGCTCCTCGCCGCCTCCACCAGGCGACGCATCAGGAACTGATGACCCCGATGCACACCGTCGAAGAAACCGATGGTGGCAACACAGGGCAGCAAGGTGGCATCCGTCACGATGCCTTCATCCTCTCTCGAACAACGTATTGTCTTCATTTCCAATATATATACTAATCTGATAATCACTAACTACCGTGGCGGACCGTCATACGTTTGACAGCCCTCCACAACTCACCGACCCACAACACGACGGAAGTGGAAGCAACGATGATGGCCCACTCCTCGAACGACAGGGGAACCGTGCGGAACATCTCGCCGCCAAAGGTCACAATCAACCACTGACCCACGAAGACCAATGCGAAGACCAGCAACATTCCCTTGTCCTGCAACAGATGGCGGAACGCCGAACGGTTGCTCATCAAAGCCTTGGCATTGAAGAGGTTCCAGAACTGGAGCATCACGAACGTGGTGAAGAACCACGTCAATTCATGGGTGTCCACTCCGCCCTTGCCCCTTCGCTCACAATAGATGAGGAAGGCGAACATCAAGACGAAGAACACGATGCCGCAGAACAGGATGCCGAAGCCCATGCCCTTGGTGATGATGAAGTCGGAAGCCTTGCGCGGCTTCTCGCCCATCACCTCATGCGACGGAGGCAGGGAAGCCAGCGCCAGGGCGGCGAAAGTGTCCATGATGAGGTTCACCCACAGAATCTGCGTCACCGTGAGCGGCATTTCCGTACCGATGACCGAACCGCCCAACACCAACAGCAGGGCTGCCACGTTGACCACCAGCTGAAAGAAGAGAAAACGCTGCAGGTTGCGATACAGGGAACGTCCCCACATCACGGCGTTGGCAATGGACTTGAAAGAGTCGTCGAGCAAGGTCATGTCGGAAGCCTCCTTCGCCACCGACGTGCCGGAACCCAACGACAGTCCCACATGAGCATAATGGAGGGCAGGGGCATCGTTGGTGCCGTCGCCCGTCACAGCCACCACCTCGCCACGCTTCTGTAGCATCGCCACCAGCCGCTGCTTGTCGGTGGGACGGGCACGGCTCATCACCCGGATGTCCTTGGCACGCTCGTAAGCCTCCTCGTCGGAGAGAGCCTGCCACTGCTCGCCCGTAATCATCTGTTCCTCAAGCGATGTCATCTCGCCGTCCGCTCCTATATTCTTGTTGTCATCCTCGAAGATGCCAATCTGTTTGCCTATCTCCAGGGCGGTGGCGGCAGTATCGCCCGTCACCACCTTCACCTCGATACCTGCCTTGCGACACTCCTTCACAGCCCCCGGCACTTCCTTGCGCAAAGGGTCATTGATGGCAGCAATGGCCTGCAAGGTCACCTTGTCCTCACTGGCCATCTGGTAGGCGAACGCCAGAGTGCGCATCGCCTTGCGCTGGAAGCCAAGGAGTTCGTCCCTCGTTTCCTTCAGTTCTTTCTCCGGCACGTCGCACATGGCAAGTACGATTTCCGGGGCACCTTTCACAAACTTACATTCCTTGCCTTCGAGCATGACCGTCGTAGCCATATACTTCTTCTCCGTGGAGAAAGGCTGTTGGGCAACTACCTTTGCCAGGGTTCTCAACTCCCCATAGTCCTTGCCTTGGTCTCCCAACCAGAACAGCAACGCCGACTCCGTGGGATTTCCGATGCCATGGCCCTCACTCAACTCCGCCGTCGAGTTGACGGCAATGGCTGTATGGAGGAGGTCATCGGAGCCATTCTTCAACAAGAGCGTGTCCACCTGCATCTTGTTCTGCGTCAGCGTGCCTGTCTTGTCGGTGCAGATTACCGTGACGGCACCCATCGTCTCACAGGCATGGAGCTTGCGCACCAGGTTGTTGGACTTCAGCATCCTCCTCATATTGAGTGCCAGGGAGAGGGTGACAGCCATCGGCAGACCCTCGGGCACAGCCATCACGATGAGCGTCACTGCCATCATGAAATATTTGAGAACGATTTCCGCAAGGTAGAAATAATCCTTTCCGCCCCAGGCTGGGTTGGTGAGAATATCATGGACAAGGAAGATGACGAAAGCGGCGACAGACACCACGGATCCCACCTTGGAAATCAACTTGGCGAGCTTGTCGAGCTGCATATAGAGCGGGGTCTTCACCTCCGTCTGCTCGGTAGACGTGCGAGCCACCTTACCAATCTCGGTAGCATCGCCCACAGCAGTCACCACCATCTCGCCACGACCGTTCATCACCATCGTGGAGCGAAGTACCACATTGCGGGAATAGGCTCCGTCGCCCCCCGGCTCGGTCGATTTCTCAGCCATCAGCTCGCCGGTGAGTGCCGACTCGTTGATTTGCAGGTCGGTAGAGACAATCAGCTCGCCGTCGGCGGGCACCTCGTCCCCCACTTCCACCAGCACGATGTCGCCCACAACCACCTCATGGCGCGGGATTTCCACCACCTTGCCGCCACGGCGCACCTTCACGGGCTGCTCCTCTCCGAGGGCTGTGAGCACGTCAAACTTCTTGGCGGCATCACGCTCAAAGTAGAAGCCCACAGTAGTGGCGAGGAACACGGCAACGAAGATGCCGATGGTCTCCATGAAGTCTTTCTCTATGAAAGCGAGTATCAGGGAGATGAAAGCCGCTACCAGGAGAATCTGGATAATGGGGTCGCGATATTTGTCGAGGTAGAGTTTCCACAACGACGTGCGCCGGGGAGGAGTGAGCACGTTGCGTCCATGCTTCTCCCTGCTCTGTCTCACTTGTTCGTCGGTCAAGCCGAAATTCTTGTTCTTGTCTTTGTCCATTTTGCTTATAGCTCTTATGCTTACGAATAATAATGGTGCAAAGATACGGCAAAAATCTGATTAATCGAAAATTTTCATCAAAATATTTGGTAATTTGCCAAAAAGCTATTATCTTTGCATCCGAATTTCACGAAATTCCCGGACTTGTAGCTCAGTTGGTTAGAGCAACAGACTCATAATCTGGAGGTCCTAGGTTCAAGCCCTAGCTGGTCCACCAACAATAAAATCAGCGACTTATGCACAAGCACAAGCCGCTGATTTTTTTACTTTTTTACCTTTACTTGAAGAGTTCTGCCAGTTTTGTGGCGAGTTCTTCGCCGCGAATGTTCTCGGCGATGCACTTGCCCGTGGCTCCATCTACCAGAAAGATGGCAGGGATGGCGCGCACCTTGTAGGAGTCGGCAATTCCGGCACGGTCTACGCCGTTGGGCCAAGGCAGCTGCTCCTCCTTCAAGGCCTTCTTCCAAGCCTCTTCCTTCTTGTCGATGGAGACGCTCACGATTTCCAACCCCTTGTCCTTGTAGAGAGCGTACTGCTTCTTCAAGTTAGGAATCTCCTTGCGGCAAGGACCGCACCAGGAAGCCCAAAAATCCACCAGATAGTACTTCTTGCCCTTCACGCAACTCGCCATACTCTTCTTCGATCCGTCGGGCTGCTGGAGGTCAAACTGGGGCAGTGCTTCGCCCTCGAAGGTCTTGGGGTTCACCTGCTCGTTCAGGCACTTGCCATAAAAGCTGTTCTTGGCGGCATCCGAGAACATCGCCCACTCCTTCTTGTTTTCCTTCGTGAAATAGCTCATCGTGTTGAGCATGGCAAAAGGTCCCCACCAGGATTCCTTGTTGTCGGCGTAGAGCTTGTTGTAGGAATCCTCCACGGTCTTGAAGAATTTAGTCTCTTCATCGGAAAAAACCTTGAATTCATCGCTATTCTGCAGTTGTTTCACCAGTGCCGTGTCCTTTGCTTGCCGGGCTTGGTCTATCTTCTTGTTGATGCCCTCGTGCCGCTGATGGTAATCCTGGTAGAGCTGGTCGAGTTTCGCCTTCACTGACCCGATCTTCTGGTTGTACTCGTCGTTCATAGGGCTGCCGGTCACCTTTACGTCCTCACCATAGTAACCAGGGTTGGTATTGTCGCCGTAATTCTTCGCCGTGAGCGAGATTTTCACGTTTTCACCGCCCTTGGTCATGTAAGTGAAGGTGTAGGGAGCGCCCAAGGGCCCCACGCCGATCATGCGAGCCTCACTTACGGGAAGAGTGAAGGACACCTTGCCGTTTTTCACAACCCCTGTGGCGAGGGGCTTCTCGTCGCGATGGGTAGCTGCCAATACTGCCTGCATCTCCGTTCCGTCGGGGATTCCCTTGATGGTGGCGGTCACAACACTCTCGTTGGCATTCTGAGCATTGGCACTCACGAGAGAGAGGAGTGCCAATGCTGCTGATAAGATTGTTTTCTTCATTTTTATTGTTGTTTTGTTTAAGAGAGTTTATACTTTACTTTTCCACATTCTGCACGAAACTTCCGTTTCCGGGGTTGTCGAGCGCACCCTGCGGGAAGGGGAAGGTCCAGAGATGGGAAGTGGGAGTGAGATTCACCTGCTTGCCGTCCACCTCCTTGGTCAGCGTGCGGACGTAGGTGCCCTCGGCATTGTAGCGGCGAGCATCGGCGAAGGGCACGATGGAGAAGATGAGCTGGTTGCCCTTGGCCTGGCGGATATACTGTATCGCCTCTGCCTCGGTAGAGGCTACGAGCGGCTGGTAATTCTCGGGCAGGATGTAGGTCTGGCGCACCTGGTTGAGCACGTTCATCGCCTCAGCGAGCTGTCCCTTACGGGCGAGGCACTCCGCCTTGATGAGATACTGCTCCACGGTGCGCATTCCCTGATAGTTGATGTTGCCGTTGGTCAAGCCTTGATAGTAGGTCTCGTTTCCCATGGTTCTCAGCTTCCAGTTGCTCAGGAAATAGGCATCGCCTTCCTCAAAGTCCCCGGCTCTTGCCACCGGCACTCTGTTGATGGTGGAAGCATAGGAGCTCTCCGCATAGTTGAAGTTGTAGCAATCTTTGCTGTCGAAGCCCAACGGCGTAGGCAAGGAGGGATAAACATCCTCTTGGTCTATCTTGCTCTTGTTCTCCTGGTAGAAACTTACCCAGTCCACAAGCTGACTGTTGATGGCGAGTGCCTTTTCCGCATACTCCTGTGCCTTGTCGTAGTTCATCATCTGCAGGTAGGTGCGGGCCAGCATGGCATAGGCGGCTCCCTTGCCGGGATGCAAGAGGGTAGTGCCCATGTCGGGAAGGTCGTCCACAGCTTCGGTCAAGTCCTGGACGATGAAATCATAGATTTCCTGAATGGTAGCCTGATGATAGGCGGCATCCTGAAGACTGCTCGTGATGAGCGGCACGCTCAACTTGGTGGCAGCCGAGGAAGCCTCGTAGGTATTGGCGTAGTAGTTGGCGAGGTTGAAGTAGTTCATCGCCCTCAGCACCTTGGCGTAGGCCATTACCTCTGCCTTCTCCTTGTCCGTTCCCTCAGTGGTGCCGGGCACGTCCTCCAAGATCAGGTTGCAGGTGTTGATGGTTCCGTATGATGCATAATAAGTGCCCTCGTCCGAACTGTTCCAGTAGGCGCGGTCGGTCTCTTCCTCCCAGTTGTAGTTCGCCTTGTACATGGGATAGTAGCTGGCGTAGGAGTTGGTGAGATACTGGTCGTTGAGCAGGTAGTTGGCCTGCGTGACGGGCATTCGGTGGGTGCCGTATTCATAGCGTAGAAAAGCCTCATAGTCGGTGAGCGACTTGGGGATGCGCTTGCCCTTGGGTTCGATGTTGAGATAGTCGTCGCAGGAGGAGAGCACCGTCGTCATCCCTAACAGCAACAATACCGTATATAATATTTTCTTTTTCATCTTGATGTCCGTTTTAGAAGTTGAGATAAATGCCGAGTACATAGTTGGTGGCATTGTAGCCGCCGAGCTGATACTTCACCTGGCTGCTCTTCGCCCAGAAGAAGGGGTTCTCCACGTTGGCCTGTATGCGGGCGCTCTGCATGTAGAGCGAGCGGCACACGGCCTTGGGCAGGTGGTAAGCCAAGGAGATGTTGTTCAGACGGATGTAGCTGGCATCGAGGATGTTGATGTCGGCATAATAATAGGTATTATACAACGATGAAGCTGACCAATCGCTCTCGGCGAACACCGCCTTGGGCACATTGGTGTGCATCTCGTCGCCAGCCTTCTGCCAGCGGTCGGCGAGACCGGCGCTGGCTCCAGCGATGTTGCTGATGTAGCCGATGCTGGAGTAGGAACAGGCAAGGAACGCAGGGTTGGCGTTGCGCACCTTATGACCGCCGGCGAAGAGGAACTGCAGACTCAGGTCGAAGTCCTTGTAGCTGACGGAGGTGCCGAACGACCCGCTGTACTTGGGTGTAGAAGAGCCGGCATAGACGATGGCATCGAGCGTGGTGGGCTGGTCGGTCACCTTCTCTCCGTTCTCATTGTACACCTGCGGCAAACCTTCCTCGCTCAGTCCTGCCCACTTGTAGGCATAGATGGCATTGTACTCGTCGCCGATGATGGGATAAGCGTAAGGATAGTCGAGCTGTAGGATGTACAGTGGGGCCTTCACGTTCACATAAGTCACCTTGTTCTTGTTGTAAGCATAGGTCATGTTGGCGCGCCAGGAGAAATCCTTGGTACGGATAATCTCGCCGCTGAGGGAGATTTCCACGCCGCGGTTGTACATCTCGCCATTGTTGATGGTGTAGGTGCTATAGCCCCAACCCTCGGTGGGGTTGCCCATGGTGCTTGCCAGGAGGTTGGTGCCCTTCTTGTTGTAGTACTCGACGGTACCCGTGAGGCGGTTCTTCAGCAGGGCGAAGTCCACTCCGATGTTGAGGGTATTGGTCTTCTCCCAGCTCAGCATCGGGTTGGCACGCGACTGGACGTAGCCCTGCGTGCCACCCACATGACTGTTGTTGCTGTAGTTCGCCACCATGTAGGGGGCGGAGTTCTTCGACACGTTTCCGGCAATACCGTCGGAGACGCGGAGCTTCAGGTAGTTCACCCAGTCCACATGGAAGAACTTCTCCTTGCTGATAATCCAGCTGGCTCCCACCGACCAGATGGGCTTGTTCTGGTACTTGGAGCTGGTGCCCCAGAGGTTGGAGCGGTCCCAGCGCAAGCTGCCCGTCACACTGTAACGGTCGTCGTAGGTGTAGGCTGCGTTTCCGTATACGGATACATAGCGGTTCACGTTCTCATAACTGGCAGAGAGTGCCGATTCCAGCATGCTACTATAACCCAACACACCATTCACACCGCTATTGAGGGCGGCATTGTTCACCATACTGGAAGAAAGCATCTGCGAATCGTAGTTGAAGAGCTTATTGCTGTGCAGCTCCTGCTTGTTCTGGATGGTCTCCGTACCGAGGATGGCGGTCACGCTGTGAATGTCGCTGAAGGTCTTGTCGAAGTTCAGCTGCTGGCGGAAGTTGTAGGCCGAGGTGTACTGGTCGGTGCGGGTCAGGATGTCGCCATAGGGAATCACATAGTCCACGGAGTTTTCCCCTGATTCCACCGCATAGTCGTTCACGGTGCTTCTCACGCTTGACGAAGCCTTGCCCTGCAAAGCCTCGCCACGGTAAGAGGCACGCTCGTACTGGAACGAGGCGGAATATTTCAACCAGGGAAAGAACTGGATGTTCAGACGGGCGAAGGTACGCAGGGCTATCTCCTTGTTGGTGGTTATCTGACGATCCAACTCATCCAAGGGGGTAATGTCCATGTTGTAGAGTCCATATTTCTGATACAAAGCCAAGGTGCTGGCATTGTACATCTCGCTCATGGGCTTGGTGTAGTTGCTGCCGTCGGCGTTCACAAGGTCATCGTAGGGCAGGACGGAATAGCCCGGACTCAACACACTATAATTTTGCGTATTGTCCTCCCCTATCTTAAAATAAGCACCCAGGTCGAGCGAGAGCCACTTGGTGAAGTTAGTGGAATTGGTCAGGTTCAGGCCGAGCGACTGGTTGTTGGAGTACTTGTCTTCCAGGGTGTCGTGCTTGTAGGTGACGGAAGCCTTGAAGAGGTTGTTCACCGAGTTGTTCACGATGTTGACGTTGTACTGCTGGTAGAGAGGGTCGCGCTTGGCGTATTTCTCCATCTGCTTATAATAGTTGTAGCCTTTGGCGGAAAGGCGACTCAGGGTGGCATTCATCTCGCTCTCGGAGATGTTGCCGGCGTAGTAATTCAATATGGAGCGGATGCCGGAACTGGGATAGATATTCTGGCTCAGCATGTTCTTGGCGTAGTCCTGCACGCCCTCCCCCGTGAGGTTGGGATTCTGCGCCGCCCATTCCTTCTCCAGCTCCACCACGAGGTCGGAGCCGGCGAGGTAGCCTGTATAATAGGAATAAGGGTGCCAGGTGAGCGAGGCGTTGAAGGAAACGTTGGTCTTGCCCTTGGCTGCCGACTTCTTGGTGGTAATCACGATCACGCCGTTGGCTGCTCGGGCACCGTAGATGGAGGCTGCGGCGGCATCCTTCAGCACGGTGATGCTCTCGATGTCATCCATGTTGAGGTCGGGAAGGTTTTCCTCGATGCCGTTTCCGTTACCCGTGAGCTTGGTCTTCTCCACGGGGAAGCCGTCGATGACGTAGAGCGGAGAGGTGGAGGCATTCATGGTGGTAACGCCTCGTATCAAACCGTCGTTGTAGCCCGCCACTTCACCAGCCAGCACGGTGGAGAGGTTGCTCAGTCGTTTGTCTTTCAGGTCGGAGGCAGTCACCTTGGTAAACGAACCCGTGGCGCGCTCCTTGGAGAGCGTCTGGTAGCCCGTCACCACCACGTCGTCGAGCAGGGTCTTGTTCTCCGACAGTACGATTTTCACGTTCTCCTTGCCGCTCACCTTCACGTTCTGCGAGTCCATACCCACATAGGAAACCAGTACTTGGTTGCACGTCTCGGGGATGTAGAAGGAGAAATGGCCGTCCTGGTCGGTCACGGTGCCGTAAGGAGAACCTGGAACGCTCACGGTGGCACCGATCATCGGCTCCCCGTTCTCGTCCACGATGCTGCCTTCCAGGTAGCGGATGTCAGACTTGGCGTTTCCGTCCTTCCTCTGTGCGGGCTGCGCCTGTGCCACCTTCTTCACGGTGATGAACTTTCCGTTCACCGAACAGGCAAAGGGTTTGGTGCCGATGATTTGCTTCACGGCGTTCACTGCCGAGGCGTTCTTCATCTGCACGGTGACGGTGTAGGGCTTCACGTCTTCCACGACGAAGCTCACCTTGTAGTCCGACTTCTGCTGCACCATTCTCAGCGCAGCGGCCATCGGTTCGTTCTGTAGCGACAGGGTAATGTTGCCCTTCGCTTTCTGCGCTCCTGCCGGAAGAACCGTCCAAACGGCCAGGAGGAGCAAGAAAATCACACGCTTAATTTCTCTCATAATCTCTCTTTTTATATCGTTTTTGTTGCATGTTATCACTATAAATACGTTTTTCAGACTAAAATGGTAACATTTATCTCAAAAAAAGTTTCATTTTCCTAACTTGAAAAATTATTTCGACCTGTACGGTTGAAAATGCCCAGCCTATAAAATATCTGCCGTTCTTT
>CAVEJY010000068.1:0-41318 GCA_963616155.1 Acutalibacteraceae bacterium | reverse complement strand
CGAAGAACTCAAACACGTTGTCGAGACTGGCAGAGTCGCTCATGTTGGGCTGCACAATGGGTGAAATCTCACGGATGTCGCCCAAAGCCTCACTGCTCAACACACTCTCGCGTGCCTTCATCCAGCCACGGTTACCACGGATGGTGTTGATTTCACCATTGTGTGCCAACAGACGGAAAGGCTGCGCCAGGCTCCATGTGGGGAACGTGTTGGTGGAGAAGCGGGAGTGAACGAGACCCAAGCCGCTCGTAAAATAATTATTGGTCAAGTCGGGGTAGTACTGGCGCAGCTGGAGGCTGCTGAGCATACCTTTGTAGACGATGTTCGAATTGGAAAGCGAACAGATGTAGAAGTCAGGATCGGTGACACGTTTCTCGATGCGTTTGCGGATGAGGTAGAGCATACGCTCGAACACAGGCACCTTGTCGTCGGTGACACCCGTGATGAACACCTGTTTGATGGCAGGCTCATTGCTGAGGGCAGCCTCGCCGAGGCACTCAGGGTTGGTGGGCACGTTGCGGAGGTGCATCAGCTGCAGACCGTCGCGCTCGATCTCCTCAATCATGATGGAGAGGATGTCCTGCTGTTTCTTCTCGTCCTTAGGCAAGAAGATGAGACCTGTGCCGTATTTTCCCTTCTCTGGCACAGGGATACCCTGAAGAAGAATAAACTCATGGGGAATCTGGAGCATGATGCCGGCACCGTCACCCGTCTTGTTGTCGGCACCCTCGGCACCACGGTGGCGCATATTCTCGAGTACCTTCAAGGCGTTGTCGACAAGCTCATGACTCTTGTTGCCGTGGATGTTAACCACCATACCTACGCCACACGCATCGTGCTCATAGGCTGAACTGTACAATCCTTTTTCCATTTCTTGTTCGTTTTATTATCGGTTATTTATAGTTTACTCATACGCTTGCTCATGCACTCCTGCCACGGCACGTCCGCTGGGGTCGTTCTGGTTCTTGAAGGAGGCATCCCAGGCGAGTGCCTCGGCAGTGGAGCAGGCTACGCTCGGTACGCTGGGCACACTCTTGGCAGCACTGTCGCTGGGGAAATGCTCGGCGAAGATGGAGCGATAGTAGTATTCCTCTTTGTTCTGCGGGGGGTTGATGGGGAATCGCTCAGCGGCGTGTGCCATCTGCTCGTCGCTCACAGCGGAGGCGGTAATCTGCTTCAGGGTGTCGATCCAGGAGTATCCCACACCGTCGGAGAACTGTTCCTTCTGTCTCCAAGCCACCTCTTCGGGGAGCAGGTCGGCGAAAGCCTCGCGCACCACCTTCTTCTCCATGGTCTTGCCGGGACACATCTTGAGGCGTGGGTCCATGCCCATCGCCACGTCGAGGAACTCCTTGTCGAGGAAGGGCACGCGGCCCTCGATGCCCCACGCCGCTAAGCTCTTGTTGGCACGGAGGCAGTCGTACATATACAGCTTGCCGAGCTTGCGTACGGTCTCCTCGTGGAACTCCTTGGCACCCGGTGCCTTGTGGAAGTAGAGGTAACCGCCGAACACCTCGTCGGCTCCCTCACCGGAAAGTACCATCTTGATACCCATACTGCGGATGACACGGGCAAGGAGGTACATCGGGGTAGAGGCACGGACGGTAGTCACATCATAGGTCTCGATGAAGTAGATGACATCGCGGATGGCATCCAATCCCTCCTGGATGGTATAATTAATCTCATGGTGAACCGTACCGATGTGGTCGGCGACCAATTTAGCCTTAGCCAAGTCGGGCGCACCCTTCAAGCCCACTGCGAAGGAGTGGAGACGGGGCCAATAGGCCTTGGTCTGCTCACCGTTCTCGATGCGGTACTTGCTGTATTTCTGTGCGATGGCAGAGATGACGGAGGAGTCAAGACCGCCGCTGAGGAGTACGCCGTAAGGCACGTCGCTCATCAACTGGCGTTTTACCGATGCCTCCAGTGCGTCGTGGATTTCGTCCACAGCCGTCTTACCACCAGTCTCGGCAGCCTCAGCCTTATCCTTAGCCTCGGCATCGGCGAGCTGGTCGGCGGCAGCCTTCTGGTCGTCTATTTCATATTGATTCAGCATGGTAGCGTAGTCGAACCAGTCACGGGTATAGTAACGCTTCATGCCGGGGGTCTTGCTATAATAATAATGTCCGGGAAGGAAAGGCTCGTAGTGGTCACACTGACCTTCCAATGCCTTCAGCTCGGAAGCCACGAACACCTTGCCGTCCTTGTCGAAACCGATGTAGAGGGGAATCACGCCGATGGGGTCGCGGGCAATGAGGAACTCGTCACGCTCTGCATCGTAGAGGGCGAAGGCAAAGATACCGTTGAGCTGCTCCAGCATCTTGACGATGCGGGAATGTACGGCATCCTCGTCCTTATATACAAGAGAGGAGAAGTCGGTGTCTTCGCGCATCTCACGATAGAGAGAAAGCACCACCTCACAGTCGGAACCCGTCTGGTACGGATACTTCCCGGCGAAGCGGGCACGGATATTCTGGTGGTTGTAGATCTCACCGTTCACGGCAAGCACCTGTTTCTTGTCGGGTGAGAAAAGAGGTTGGCGACCGCTTTCGGGGTCGACGATACTCAAGCGCTCGTGTGCCAGGATAGCGGAACCGCCGCAGTAGATACCGCTCCAGTCGGGACCACGGTGACGGATTTTCTGACTCATACGAAGGGCTTGCTGTCGCAATTCAGGAGTCTGCTCCTGAATGTTAAAGATAGAAACTATTCCACACATAATATCCTTTTTCCTTTCTTTTTCGGTTATTTATAACAATTCAAACTAACATTCATAACATTTTGTTACGTTTTGGTTGCAAAATTACAACTTTTTGCCAAGATAAAGAAAAGATAGATTGCATTTTGCATACTTTTAACCCTTACCATTACAGATTATAAGTATTTACCTATATTATCGCTATAAATTGAAAGTATTTCTTACAACAACAATTACATATTAAATATTCCAAAGAAAATCAAGGGCGAAAACACATCTCATAACACAAACAAGTTCCACACCGTACCAACACTGCACCACCTCCTGGCCAAAGATATACCAAAGTTATACCAAACATATACCAAAGATATGTCAACATCGTATTCGGTCCGGGTTTGCCCCGCAAAAAGAAGACAGCCGACTGGTTCCCCGGAGAGGAAGAACAGCCGGCTGCGTGTTGCTAAAAACTAAAAAACCTATTTATGATTGGAGCGTAAATCCTACCCATTTACGACCTTGCTCCCAACCCAGTCGTCTTATGGCTGAAGGGTAAAGCCCACCACCAAGTAAGCTTTTTCCGAGCTGGGGTTGGCTGCCACCTGCGCAAAGATTGGAACGCTGAAGGAATCAGTAATCTTGATGTCCTTGGTGGCCTTCAGGGAAACGTTGGTTACGGCAAAACCGTTGGCATCGCTATAGAAACCCGTCTTGTAAGGTACGGCACCGATGGCTGCCTCCCAATCGCAACCGCCCAACTTGAACGGAGCGGTGGCCTCTACATAAGAGGAATACTTGCGGCCATCCTTGTTGTATGCACCTGTATCGCCATCAATGGTGGCATCGTTTCCAGCGAAGTTGGTGTACCAGTTCAAAGCCACAGGACCGAAGTCGTAACCGATGTTCGCCTCAAACACATGAGAGGTACTGTGGGCACCGTAAGCGAAATACTTCTCATTGGGCGAGTTGAACCAGTAGTCTGTCACGCCGATGGTGAAACCTCCAGTAGAGTAAGCCAAAGTCAGGTCAAACTCCTTTGTATCACCGGGGTTGGAGATACCGACGCTTCCCCAGGCAGTGAGCGACAAGCCCTTGTAAGCCACACCGAGTGTAGGCTGTACGGAAACCTCACCGAGGCTCTGACCACGCCAGTAGTACTGGTTGACGAAGTCTGCGGCTACAGTAGTTTCCACCTTGTCCTGTGCCATGGCAGCAGGAGCGATTGCCATCAGACCGAGTGCCACGGCACCCAACTTCTTCATATATGATAAATGCTTCATAATACTCATCATTTAAACGTTTGAACTTAAGAAATGTTATCCCCTACAATCTCTACCTTGTATTTCTTTTAGTGAAGAACGGAGAGACCCTCTTCGTTCTTCACTTATTTTTTTTAGTTGTAGCAGCTCTCGCCATGCTCGTAGATGTCGAGACCTTCCTCCTCGATGCGCTTGTCAACACGGAGACCAGCTACCTTCTTGATGGTGTAGAAGAGGATGAAACCAGTAACGGCTGCCCAAGCATCGATGACGATGATACCGAAAAGCTCTGCTCCGAAGAAACCGAAGCCACCGCCGTAGAAGGCACCGCCGTCGAGGGCGAAGAGACCTGTCATCAAGGTACCGAAGATACCGCACACACCGTGTACTGAGCTGGCACCAACAGGGTCGTCGATGTGGAGCTTGGAATCGATGAACTCGATAGAGAACACGAGGATGATACCTGCCAAGAGACCGATGATGGCTGCACCGAGCGGACTAACGAGGTCGCAACCAGCTGTGATGGCTACAAGACCTGCCAAGACACCGTTCAATGTCAATGAGAATGAAGGTTTGCCATACTTGATCCAAGAGGTGAACATCGTACCGATACCACCGCATACAGCAGCCAAGTTAGTAGTGAGGAACACATGGCTGATGGCAACGCGGTTCACTTCACCAGAGGCAGCAAGCTGAGAACCGGGGTTAAAACCGAACCATCCGAACCAAAGGATGAACACACCGAGGGCAGCAGCCATCAAGTTGTGACCAGGGATAGCGACACTCTTGCCGTTGCGGTATTTGCCGAGACGCGGGCCCAGACAAATGGCACCAACCAAAGCGAGCACACCACCTACTGAGTGAACGATGGCTGAACCTGCGAAGTCGTGGAAAGCTGCACCGAAGGTGTTCATCATGAACGAACCCTCATCGCCGTTGCAGAGCCAGCCTCCGCCCCATGTCCAGTGACCTTCTACTGGGTAGATAATCAATGAAATGAAGAATGAATAGACGCAATACATGGAGAACTTGGTACGCTCTGCCATTGCACCTGAAACGATAGTAGCACTAGTGGCGCAGAACACTGTCTCAAACATCAGGAAGCCCTCAGTAGGAAGGTCACCGTGATAGAAAGAGAGGTCGCCGAAGTTAGGCATACCGATAAAACCGGCACCGTCGCTACCAAACATAAATCCGAAACCTACGAACCAGAAAAGAACGGAACCGACCATGAAGTCGACGAAGTTCTTGAACAAGATGTTCGCTGTGTTTTTACTGCGGGTGAAGCCTGCCTCGCAGAGGGCAAATCCCGGTTGCATGAAAAAGACCAACATGGCTGCAAGAAGCATCCATACGGTATCCAATGATACTCCTAAATCCTGTACACTCATAATCTTTTATTGTTTAAGTGTTGTTACAATCTGAAAACTATACTCTCTCCTTCCACTTCTGAAGTATGGCAGGCTATTTCTCCTGCTCGGCATTATAGAGGGCGATGTCGCCTCTCTCACCCGTACGCACCCTGACGGTGTCCTCCACCGGAATGACAAAGATACGACCATCACCAATCTCGCCAGTGCAGGCTGCCTTCTGGATGGCAGTAATAGTTTTCTCCACGTTCTTGTCGCGAACGACTACATTCAGCAATACTCGCTCGATGCTGCTGGTGTCGTACATCACACCACGGTAGATACGAGCCTGTCTCATCTTGCCCTCTCCTCTTACATCGTAGTAAGAGAACCACTCAATGTCGGCGGCAAGCAACGCTTCTTTTACATCCTCGAACTTTGTCTTGCGGATGATTGCTTCGATCTTCTTCATGTTAATCTCTCCTATTAGTTAAATTACATTTTGCTTATTTTCGAGTGCAAAGTTACGACATTTTGTTAGCGTTTTAAAATATTTAGTTACTTTTTGTTATTCAATATCTCTATCTATTCCCATTTGTTATCGCACACAATCAAAAACATTACAGATTGTAAGCACAACGCCCACGTTTAGTAACATATTATAAGAAAGGGGTGCTTTTGAAGGTTTTCGGGATCTTTCCGCCCCTATTACAAAAGCAGTAAAGAATCAAGCAAGGAGTAAATTTGCAGGAGAAAAACCACAGATTCTCAAACATTTTTCCTACCTTTGCAGTAGATTAAGACCATAAAGGTATGTTAGGCAAGAATCTTACAAGAAAGGCACGCATCCTGCTCCTTACCGCAGCACTATGCGGAACAGGCAGCACGGCAAGCGCCGCCCCCATCACACAGACAGGAGACAGGTACACCATCAACGTCAGGGAACTGGAACTGCAAGGTGACGAGTCACTCGCCGACCTCCTCATGATGTGTCCCGACGTGATGACCCTCGACGGAAAGACCGTACTCACCGATGACCCGCTGGCAGGTCTCTACGGCCACTACGCCCTCCGTATCGACAACGTGGACTACGGACTCGACGGCAGCACCTTCCTCCACAATCTCAAGGCAAAGGAGATAGAAAAGATACAGATCTGCATGAACTCAGAGGTGATGAAGGGCACGGGAAGCATGAAAAAGGTCATCGACATCCAACTGCGCGACGACACAGAAGGCGTAAGCGGGAGGGCAGGACTCTTCGGCGACACCTACGGCGGAGGAGAGGCGATAGGAAGCGTGAGATACGACAGCGACCGGCTCACCCTCCTCTCTCATGTGGAGGGAAGTCTGCAGCGCAGCGCCTTCGACCACATGATGGGGACCATTGACAACGCCACCCACCGCAGACACGAGGGAGCCAAGGTGAACGTGGACTGGGACATCACGAAGAAGGACAACCTCTGTCTCTACCTCACACAGACCTACTCACGGCAGTGCGTGGGCGACTCCCCCGCTGGCCACAGTCACAGTTTCAGTGCGGAGATGGACTACACCCGTACCCTCTCGGACAACGGAGCCAGCATGCTGGTCCTCATCGGTGCCGACCACCTCGTGAATAACGGAGGCTATACGGAAGAGGCAACCGACTACCACAACCGGCTCACCTACCCCTACAGCATCGTGGAGTTCAATTTTCCCCTGTTCACCAAGGACCTCTGGATCACGGCAGGACTGGAGGGAGGCATGTCGATGGAGGAAGACTGCATAGAAGGATACACCAACCGATCCAACTACCAGGACGCATACGTCCAGGCCGACTGGACCGTGAGCAAATGGTCGTTCACCCTGGGCGACCGCTTCCGCATCATCCGCTTCAGGCAAAGTCAGCTCAAGGACAAGAAACCCTTTGAACACACTACCCACAACAACGCCTACACAGCAAGCATCGTCTACCATCTCGCCCCCAACCAGACCCTGCAGGGCACCTTCAGCCGCCGCTTCTTTGACGCAGACTTCGGCAACTTCATCACCCTGGGCAGTGGAGAGGGCGACATGGAGGGAGAACAGGAATACTCCAGTGGCCTCCCCGACCGCTTCGCCTATATAGCAGAGCTGCGCCACCACATCAGCACAAAGTCATTCATGCTGAACACCGTGGTACAGAACATCCAGCAGGACACATGGGCGACCGGCAAGGACAACACCTTAGATGTCGGTACCACCGCCTTCTGGCACACGGGAGCACTGCGTCTCACCGCCGGGGCCAACTACTACTGGGAGAAGAACAGGAACAGCGAGGGCACCAGCTACAACCACTTTGCCGTAATGAAGCTGGCACCACAGGTCACACTGCCCTCGGAATGGCGCATCACCTCCACCCTGCTCTGGAGCACCCGCCGTCCCATCTCGAGTCCCGTATACGCTCCCGCCAACCTCTATGCAGAGTTTTCCGCCTACAAGAGGTTCGGCAAGCACTGGCTCGCAGAGGCACGCTGCCACGACATCGCCGGACAGCACTGGGGCAACCGCGCTGTCAGCTGCGGATGCACCTATTACTTCTAAATCAAAAGGAAATATATGGAACAGACAAAAGAACAAAAAAAGAATACGTCGGCGGCAAATCCGCATCCACTGGTTGCGGTAATCCCCCTGACAGTACTCATCGTCCTCATCGTGACAGTGATCCATCTCTTCCCCGACGACGCGCTGTCGGGAGCCTCGCAGGTGACACTCATGATCGCCACCGCCGTATGCGTGGCATTGAGCATGGGAGTCTACCAGACGAAATGGTCCATCTTCGAGGAGAAGATCAAGCAGACCGTGGGCGAAGCAGGCGTGAGCATCCTCATCCTGCTGCTCATCGGCATGCTGTCGGCGACGTGGATGGTGAGCGGCGTGGTGCCCACCCTTATCTATTATGGCGTTCAGGTGATGTCACCCGCCCTCTTCCTGCCCTGCGCCTGCATCATCGCCTCCATCATCTCCGTGATGACCGGCACATCGTGGACCACCATCGCCACCATCGGCATCGCCCTGATGGGCATCGGCCACGCCCTCGGCATCCCCGCCCCCTATACCGCCGGAGCCATCATCTCGGGAGCCTACTTCGGCGACAAGATCTCGCCCATGAGCGACACCACCGTACTCGCCTCCAGCATCGCCGGAGCCGATATCTTCGTGCACATCCGCTACATGCTCTACACCACCGTGCCCAGCATCCTCCTGTCGCTGGTCATCTACCTCGTCATCGGACTCTGCTATGACAGCAAGACCGTGGAAATCAGCCAGTATCTCACAGGACTGAACAACGGCTTCAACATTTCAATCTGGACGATGCTCGTTCCTCTCTTCACGGGATGGCTCATCTACCGCAAGGTACCGTCGCTCATCACCCTCCTGCTCTCCGCCCTCTCGGCGTGCATCTGTGCCCTCGTGCTGCAACCCGACGTGCTAATGAAGATTGCCGGCGAGAGTGATGTCACCGCCAAGAGTCTGTTCGAGGGCATCATGGTGACGTGCTACACCCACACCCAGGTGGACTGCGGCGTGGAGAGCATCAACCACCTCGTGGCGACCCGCGGCATGGCGGGCATGCTCGACACCATCTGGCTCATCCTCTGCGCCATGTGCTTCGGATCGTGCATGGTGGCGAGCGGCATGTTGCACGCCATCACCAAGATGTTGCTGCGAAGCATCCACAGCACCGTGTCGCTCGTATGCAGTACGGTGACATCGGGTGTGCTGCTCAACCTGGTGATGGGCGACCAGTTCCTGAGCATCATCATGAACGCCAGCATCTACAAGGACGAATACGCCGCCCGCGGCTACAGACCCGAGTTGCTGAGCCGCAGTACGGAGGACAGTGCCACCGTCACCAGCGTACTGGTGCCCTGGACAGCCTGCGGCATGACGCAGAGCACGGTGCTGGGCATCCCCACCATCGCCTACCTGCCCTTCTGCTTCTTCAACATCATCAGTCCCCTGATGAGCTGCCTCGTCGCCATCCTCGGCTTCGTACCGGAACCCAAAGAAAGGTAAAAAAGTAAAAGGGTAAAAAAGAGGCGCAAAAAGCCCGGCAAGAGGTTGTCTTGCCGGGCTTTCACATTTCATATACATTTATCTAAAGCTACAATATCATATCTTAGTTGCTGTAGGCACTCTCACCATGCTCGTAGATGTCGAGACCTTCCTCCTCCACGCGCTTGTCAACACGGATGCCCACCAGTTTATCTACCACCTTAAACAGGATGAAGGTGACAACGGCACTGAAGATGATGCTCACCACCGTAGCAACAATCTGTACCCAGAGCTGGTGCCAGTCGCCATAGAGGGCACCCTCCACACCATCAGGTCCCGTGACATACTTGGTGGCGAAGACACCCGTGAGGATGGAACCGAGGATACCGCCGATACCATGCACGCCAAAAGCGTCGAGTGCATCGTCGTAGCGGAACTTCTCCTTCACCACTGCCACCATGAAGAAGCAGACGCAGGTAGAGATGATACCGATGAGGAACGCTCCCAAGATGTCAGTGGAACCGGCGGCAGGAGTGATGGCAACGAGACCCGCCACGGCACCCGTACAGGCGCCCACAGTGGTAGGTTTCTTGTTAACAACCCAGTCGATGAGCATCCAAGTGGTGGCTGCAGCGGCAGTGGCGACATGAGTCACCAGGAACGCGTTGGCAGCCAAACCGTCGGCGGCAAGACCGCTACCGGCATTGAAGCCGAACCAGCCCAACCAGAGGAAGGACATACCCATGAAGACAAAGGTGATGTTATGGGGAGTAATGGGGTGACCGGCACGATAGTCCTCGCGCTTGCCCACCATCAAAGCCATTACCAAAGCAGCCACACCGGCATTGATATGCACCACGGTACCGCCGGCGAAGTCGATGGCTCCCATCTCCTGCAGGAAACCGCCGCCCCATACCCAGTGAGCCATCGGCAGATAGGCGATGATGACCCAGAGAATGGTGAAGAGTACATAAC
The DNA here is from genome assembly GCA_963616155.1 of Acutalibacteraceae bacterium. Classification (GTDB taxonomy): domain Bacteria; phylum Bacteroidota; class Bacteroidia; order Bacteroidales; family Bacteroidaceae; genus Prevotella. The sequence goes on along the minus strand of CAVEJY010000068.1, from coordinate 31,023 downwards.
CGCTGAACTTCACACGCTCGGCGAAAGCACCGAGAATCAGAGCGGGAGTAATCAAGGCAAACATACACTGGAACATCACGAAGGTAAGTTCAGGGATGCCCGTGGGAAGGATAGCATCCAGCCCGATGCCATGCAGGAAACACTTGTCGAATCCACCGATGACGCAAGCCAAGGGATTGCCGCTGTCGGCAAACTGGGTGGAGAAAGCCCACGAGTAGCCGAATGCCACCCAGATGATGCTCACCACCGCCACGATGAATGTCGTCTGCATCACGATGCTGAGGATATTCTTCTGGCGAACCAAACCGCCATAGAAAAGTGCGATACCTGGGATTGACATCAACAGCACCAAGATGGTAGCCGTGATCATCCACGCTGTATTACCCGTGTCGAGTGTTGTCAAAAATAAACTGCTCATATCTCTTTATACCTTATTATAATACCTCAATTAGTTTTCCTTCTCTGCGTTGTACAAAGCAATGTCGCCGCGCTCTCCCGTACGGATGCGAACCGTGTCGAGGACCGGGATGACAAAGATTCTTCCGTCTCCCACCTCGCCCGTCTGCGCAGCACCCTGGATGGCGGCGATGGTGCGTTCCACGTTCTTGTCGCGCACCACAACGTTGAGGAGTACGCGCTCAATACTGCTCGTGTCGTACATCACACCACGGTAGATGCGAGCCTGTCGCATTTTTCCCTCTCCCCTTACATTATAATAGGAGAACCACTCGATGTCAGCGGCCAAAAGTGCCTTCTTGACATCCTCGAACTTAGACTTGCGGATAATTGCCTCAATCTTTTTCATAATTGTGTCCTTTTTACATTATTGGTTGCAATAAAATAACGTTTTGTACTGTTTTGGTTGCAAAGTTACAACTTTTTGATATTATAATCAACCAAACAAATAACAAACCGACATTAAATATAGCCAAAATAACACATTATTATCTTTTAAACCTTTGCAGGTTACAGTTTGTAATTAGACAAAACTTTATTAATTACAATATGTCACCAACAAAAACAGCAAGCCTCACTGTATCAAAAAACACAAAAAAAGGACCAGCCGCCGCCAGTCCCATCATTTCAATCTATCTTTCTTATTTATCCTATCACTCCGAAATGGAGGAGCGCATTCCTCACCCCGTCATCATCGACCGAGGTGGTCACATAATCTGCCACCGCCTTGACCTCCTCTCCGGCATTCCCCATGGCAATACCCACGCCTGCCGACTTGAGGATAGAGATGTCGTTGCCTCCGTCGCCGAAGGCAGCCGTCTCGGCAATGTCCAGTCCGAGATATTCAGCCATATGGCGGAGACCGTTTCCCTTGTCCGCCTCACCGGCAGTGATGTCGGTAAAGGCAGGATGCCACCTGCCCGAGTTGCAATTGTCGAGGGATTCATGGAACGCCGCCTCCTGTTCGGCTGTGCAGAAAGGAGACAGTTGGATAATCTGCTCTTCCTTCAGGTCATCGATGCCGAGACTGAAGTCCAGACTGTCCACGCCCAGTCCCTCGACAAACAGCTCGTCCACAATGGGCGCACGGTTATGGACAGCAATATGACGCTCGCCCACCACGATGACCGGATAACCCTGCCGGTCGGAATCGTCAACGACCTTCTGCACGTCGGACGGCGAGATGGGGAACTTGCACACTAAGGTATCGCCCACAAAGCAATGGGCACCATTAGTGGTGATGTACCCGTCAACCAGATGTTCAATCTGTCCCAAGTTGGTAATCAGCATAACAGGTCTGCCCGTGGAGATATACACCTTCACACCATTTGCCTTCGCCAGTTCCAGTGCCTCCACGGTACTCTGCGGAATACGATGCGTACGAAAACTCACCAACGTGCCGTCCACGTCAAAAAACAAAGCCTTAATCTTTTTCTCCATAACCATTCAATATTTTTACGGATGCAAAGTTAGCGCAAAAAGGGCAAACCGCAAAATACAAAGCATACTTTATTATATTTTTTTAGCGCAACGCTTGGTACTTTCATGAAAAAGTCCTATCTTTGCAGCAACAAACCAAATGTGAAAACAACATGAAAGCAATCCGACTGTTATTGACGCTGGCAGCCATTCTGGCGCTCAGCTCATGCGAGAAATTCAACGCCGAAGGCACCCTCGCCGACGGCAATGGCGAAAACGGCAACGTCACCATCACTGTTTCCAACCACATCATCAGTGTCTTCGAACAAGAAGGAGCCACGACACGCAGCGAGGACGGCACCTCCACGGAGACACCCACGATAAAGGACATATGCACCCGCATCTCCTTCGCCTTCTTCAAGGACGACGAAAAGGTAAAGACCATCAACCAGGCTGCGGAGAAAGACAATTTCGGAACCGCCAGCATCAACCTCTCCGAAGGAACCTACCGTCTCGTGGTCATCGCCCACAACGGTGCGGGCAACTGCACCATCTCATCGCCCGAGGAAGTGAAGTTCAACAACAACAAAATGACCGACACCTTCATCTATTACGGCACACTGGACGTAGCGGAAGACGAGGAGACCGACCAAGAAATCAACCTGTCGAGAGCCGTAGCCAAGATCAGGATTCACATCAAGGACGACATTCCCACAACAGCCAAGCAGTTGAAATTCTACTATACCGGCGGCAGCAGTACGCTCGATGCCACCACAGGGCAAGGCTGCGTGAACAGCAGACAAACGGAGTACATCGACATCGTGGCAGGACAGCAGGACTACGAGGTATACACCTTCCCCCACAAAGACGGGAAGAAGGTGAAGCTGACCCTCACCGTCCTCGACCAGGAGAATGCAGAAATCACCGCCAAGACCATCTCGGACATTCCCGTCACCCAGAACCACATCACCACCTACAGCGGCTATCTTTTCGACAGCAGCGGCAGCGGAAGTTCCTCCTCCGGGAAAGAAGGAACGACCACCGGCATCACGTTGAAATTCACCCCTGAATGGGCAGGCGAAGAGACCCACGAATTCTGAGTGGACGGCAAGAGGAAATGTTCTATTTTTCCACAAATTAAAACTTTTTCATGATGCTAAACAATTGTTGGAACTTTTTTCTTTGCCATTCGCAAATAATTGCATAATTTTGCATCCAAGTATTATATAATATGTATTTATTTAGGATGAAAAAGATTGCAACAATACTCCTGCTCGCGGGAGCATTGGCGCCTGCCAAGGCACAGATGTCCCTGAGCCTTGACAGTTGTCGTGCCATGGCACTAAGGAACAACAAGCAGATCAACGCCTCCAAGCTGAAGAAGGAAGTGGCTTACAACCTGCGTAAGTCTGCCCGTACCAAGTACCTGCCCAAGGTGGACGCTCTGGGAGGCTACGAATGGTTCAGCCGCGAGATTTCCCTGCTCAACAGCAGCCAGAAAGCCCTGTTCAGCAACATCGGCTCCAACCTCACCTCCAGCATCGGGGGAAAGGTGAACGACATGGTGGGACAGATGGTAAGCCAAGGTGTCATCACACAAGAGGACGCCAAACAGATAGGCACATTCCTGACAGAGAAGATGTCACCCATCCAGGAGAAGGGCAACAGTCTGGGCCAGGGTATCGTGGATGCCTTCCGCACTGACACGCGCAACATCTGGGCAGGAAGCGTCATGCTCCGCCAGCCCATCTACATGGGCGGTGCCATCATCGCAGCCAACAAGATAGCCGACATCACGGAGCAGTTGGCAGACAATGACGTGGACCTCCAGACCCAGAAGACCCTCTACAACATCGACCAGGCCTACTGGATGGTGGTGTCGCTGAAGCAGAAGCAGAAGCTCGCCACCAGTTTCCGCGACCTCATCAAGAAGCTCGACGATGACGTACACAAGATGATTGCCCAGGGCATCGCCACCAAGGCAGACGGTCTGAAGGTGGACGTGAGGGTGAACGAGGCGGATATGCAGATTACCCAAGTGGAAGACGGCCTCGCCCTGTCGAAAATGCTGCTCTGCCAGCTCTGCGGCATCCCCATGAACCAGGAGATTTCCCTTGCCGACGAGGACAAGGAGTCCATCGAGTATGCCGGGGTAACCGTAGACACCGAGCAACAGCAGGTGGCCGCCTCCGATTCCGCCGTCAACACCCGTCCCGAGCTGAGGATGCTCCAGAATGCCGTGGACATCGCCAGCCAGTCTACCAAGTTGGTGAAGGCCGCACGTCTGCCGCACATCGCCCTGACCGGCGGCTACATGGTGTCGAACCCCAACGTATGGAACGGTTTCCAGCGCAACTTCACAGGCGTATGGAACGTTGGTGTACTCGTACAGATACCCGTCTGGGACTGGTGCGATGCCACCTACAAGGTGCGCGCCTCGAAGGCAGCCACCAACATCGCCCGCATGAACCTCGACGATACCCGCGAGAAGATACACCTGCAGATTACCCAGAGCCAGTTCAAGGTGAAGGAAGCGCAGAAGAAGCTCAACATGGCGCAGAAGAACATCGCCAGTGCCGAGGAGAACCTGCGCTGTGCCAACCTCGGATTCAAGGAAGGCGTGATGGAGGTGACGGATGTCATGGCAGCACAGACAGCATGGCAACAGGCACAGAGCCAGAAGATCGACGCAGAGATCAACGTGAAACTCACACAGATAGGCCTGAACAAGGCATTGGGTATACTCCAGTAACGAAAGAGAGAGAATAAAGACAGATTACACATTATTATATATAGACCATCATGACTAAGAAATCACAACACAACAACATACTCTTGGCCGTCATCGGTTTTACGGCCGTAGTCATCATCGTAGGAGTCATCGGCTTCTTCACACTTGACAAGGAAGAAGACATCATGCAAGGAGAATTGGAGGTGGCGGAATACCGCGTGTCCAGCAAGTTGCCCGGCCGCATCGTGGAACTCCGTGCCAAGGAGGGCGACTATGTACATGTGGGCGATACCCTCGCCATCCTGGAGGTACCCGAGGTGAAGTCGCAGGAGAAGGTACTCCAGGCCACCAACGAGGGCATTGCCGCCATGCAGGACATGACCAACGCCGGAGCCAGACAGGAGCAGATACGCGGTGCCTACCAACTGTACCAGCAGGCACTCGCAGCCGCAGAGATTGCCAAGAAGACCTACAATCGCCTGCAGAGCCTTTACGACGAGGGCGTGGTGAGCGGACAGAAGCGCGACGAGGCGTTCGCCGCCTACAAGGCTACGGAGGCACAAGTGGAGGCAGCCAAGAGTCAGTACGACATGGCAAAGAACGGAGCCCGCGAACAGGAGAAGCGCATGGCTGCCAGCAACACCAAGGCATCGGCAAGTGCCGTGGAGGTGGTCAAGAACCTGCTGAAGGAGACCGTCCAGATAGCCCAGGTGGAGGGAGAGGTGAGCAACGTATACCCCAAGGTGGGTGAGTTGGTGGGACTGGGTTCCCCCATCATGAGCATCTCCATCATGAGCGACATGTGGGGCACCTTCAACGTGAGGGAGGACCACCTGGCAGGACTTGCGAAGGGCAAGGAGTTCACCGCCTTCGTACCCGCCTTCAACAAGGACATCAAGATGAAGGTTTATTATCTGAAGGACCAAGGATCGTATGCCACCTGGAAGGCCACCAAGGCCAACGGCGACTACGACCGCAAGACCTTCGAGGTGAAGGCACGCCCCATCACCAAGTTGGACGGTCTGCGCCCGGGAATGTCGTTGATAATTAAGAATTAACAATTAATAATTATCATCTTGAAACGATTATATCATATTGCCCTCAGGGAATGCGGCATCATGCGCAAGAATCCTATCTATGGTTTCTGCATGGTGGTGTTCCCCATCATGGTGATAATTTTCTTTACCACCTTGATGCAGAGCGGTGTGCCCACGGAAATGCCGGTGGGCGTGGTGGATCAGGACAACTCATCCACCTCCCGTGCCTTGGTGCGCAAGTTGGATGCCTTCCAGACCACCCACGTCACGGGCCACTACAAGAGCGTCAACGAGGCACGCGACGCCATACAGAAGAATGAAATCTACGCCTTCCTCCTCATCCCCGACGGAACGGAGGCAGGACTGATGGCATCCAAGCAACCCAAGATCTCGTTCTACTACAGCAGTGTGTCGCTGGCGGCAGGTTCCCTACTCTTCAGGGATCTGAAGACCGTGTCTACCTTGGGTTCGGCTGCCGTGGGCATGAAGAAGTTGTCGGCATTGGGGAAGACCTCCGACGAAATCAAGACCTTCCTGCAGCCCATCGCCGTAGACCTGCACATGATAGGCAATCCCTACTCCAACTACAACTACTACCTCTCCTCGGTGATGGTGCCGGGAGTCATCATGGTATTCATCTTCCTGATCACCCCCTACTCCATCGGAACAGAGCTGAAGTTCAACAGGGCAAAGGAATGGATGCGACTGGCAGGCAACAACCCCTACCTCGCCATCGCCGGCAAGATATTGCCGCAGACGCTCATCTTCCTCTCCATCTTCTACGGTTTCGAGTTCTACATCTATCATGTATTGGGATTTCCGCACCCAGGAGGTGTGGTGCCCATCATGCTGTTGGGCTTCCTGGCAGTACTGTCGTGCCAGTGCTTCGGCATCTTCGCCTTCGGGCTGATACCGTCGCTGCGAATGTCCATGAGCATCTGCTCGCTGTGGGCAGTGGTGAGTTTCTCCATCTGCGGAGCCACCTATCCCCTCTTTGCCATGGACGCTCCCATCCAGGCGGTGGGACAGCTCTTCCCCATGCGCCACTACTACATGATATACCAGATGAACATCTTCAATGGTTTCCCGATGTCGGAGGCCGTGCTGCACTGGGGAGCGTTGCTGCTCTTCTGCGCCCTGCCCATGCTGACCGTATGGAACATCAAGAAGGCGATGCTGGTATACAGATACATCCCCTAAGGGAAGAAACATCAAAAGTACAAGAATGAACAACAACAGTTTGTTATATAAGATCATCAGAGGCATCAAGGACATGTGCTTCATCTGGAAGCAAGAGATGCGCAACGTACTCCGTGACGAGGGAGTGCTCATGTTCTGCGTCCTCGTCCCGTTAGGCTATCCCCTGCTCTACTCATGGATCTACAACAACGAGGTGGTGAGGGAAGTGCCCACCGCCATCGTCGACCTGTCGCACAGCCACTCTTCTCGTGAGTTCGTCCGCGACTTCGACGCTGCCCCGGACACCAAGGCTGCCTACTTCTGCACGAGTTTGGAGGAAGCCAAGGAGCTGGTGGAGAGACAGGCAGTGCATGGCATCCTCTATTTCCCACAGGATTTCGACACCCGCCTCAAACGTGGCGAACAGGCTCATGTGGGCGTATATACCGACATGAGTCTGATGCTCACCTACAAGGCAATCTACCAGACGGCACAGGCTGTAGCAGGACATATCAACGCCGGCATACAGGTGGCGCAGTCGGGCGGTTTCACTAACAGGGATGACGAAATCACCACCAAGCCCCTCGACTTCGACGAAGTGCCCATCTTCAACACCACTGGCGGCTACGGCAACGCCATCCTGCCGGGTGTGCTGATGCTGATCCTGCAACAGACCCTGCTACTCGGCGTAGGCATGGCAGCGGGAACGGCAAGGGAAAGAAACAGAAGCAGGGAACTGGTGCCCATCAATGAGCACTATGCGGGTGTTTTCCGAATCGTATTGGGAAAGGCTCTCTGTTATTTCATGGTCTATGCAGTACTGGCCACCTATCTGGCACTCGTGGTACCGAAGCTCTTTGGTTTTGTGTCGATGGTGACGTGGACTACCCTCTTGGGGTTCTTGTTGCCCTACATCTTGGCCTGTGTGTTCTTCGCCCTCACCATGTCGTGCATGGTAAGATACCGCGAGAACGTGATGCTCCTGGCAGTGTTCACCTCCGTACCCCTGTTGTTCATGACAGGCATCTCTTGGCCGCAGTCCAACATCCCCGGCTTCTGGCAGGGCTTCGCATGGCTCTTCCCATCCACCTTCGGCGTAAGGGGATTCCTGCGCATCAGCAGTATGGGAGCCTCACTGCCCGACATCATCACGGAGTTCCGTGCATTGTGGATACAGACCGCCGTCTACTTCTTCCTCGCCTGCGCCGTCTACAGGCATCAAATCCATATAGCACGGCGCAACGCAGGACTTCCCCTGGAAGCAGGGGAAGTGGAAGACGAGACAGAGGAACAAATCAGTGGTTCTTGACTCCCACAATCTTCGTGGGAGCCTTCTCGGCGTTGCGGCGGTTCACCACCGTCACCACGCTTTGGGCAAGACTCAGGAAAGCCTGTCCCGTGATGCTGTCCACCTTGGTGGCGGCAGGGGCACCGTCATCACCACCCTCGCAGATACTCTGCACGATGGGAATCTGCGCAAGCAAAGGCACCTCCATCTCCTTTGCCAAGTTCTTGCAACCTTCCTTGCCAAAGATATAATACTTGTTCTCCGGCAACTCTGCGGGAGTAAAATAAGCCATATTCTCCACCAGTCCGAGGATAGGCACGTTCACCTTGTCATTCTGGTACATATCGATACCCTTGCGCGCATCCGCCAAAGCCACCTTCTGGGGCGTACTCACGATGACAGCACCCGTAATCGCCAAGGTCTGGAGGAGCGTCAGATGGATGTCGCTTGTCCCCGGAGGCGTATCGAGGATGAAATAATCCAGTTCTCCCCAATCGGCATCGGCGATGAGCTGCTTCAAGGCAGAACAAGCCATACCGCCACGCCACAAGGTAGCGGTATCGGGATTGACAAAGAAACCGATGCTCAACAGTTTCACGCCGTATTTCTCCACCGGCTCTATCAGGTCACGTCCCTCCTTATGCACGGAATAAGGGCGCACATCCTCCACACCAAACATCTTGGGCATGGAAGGACCGAAAATGTCGGTATCGAGCAAGCCCACCTTATACCCCAACTTCGCCAAGGCAATGGCGAGATTGGAAGAAACCGTGCTCTTGCCCACACCGCCTTTTCCCGAGCTGACTGCGATGATGTTCTTCACCTGCGGCAACATCTTGCCCACTTCAGGACGGGGAGCCGACTTGAACTCGGTGACTATCTCCACCTCCACTTCCTTGGACACATGATAGTGGATGGCAGCCTCAGCAGCCTTCACCGTACTCTTCAGGAAGGGGTCGGTATCGCGGGGAAAGAGAAGTACCACCTTCACCTTCATGCCGTTGATGCTGGGGGTGTCAGCCAGCATCTCACTCTCTACCAAATTCTTCTTGGTGCCAGGGTACACGACCGTAGCCAAGGCATCTGTAATCAATTTTGGATATAAATTCATCATTACGTTTTTCTATGTTTCATGCAAAAGTAGCAATAAAATATGTATTAAGCAAATAATAACTAAATAATTTCATATATTAAACACTTTTATGTACCTTTGCAGTATGAACATCAAGAACATCATCATCAGCACCGCCTTCCTCTTCTTCGGGACTGGCGCAACATGGGCACACAGCCCCAACAACATACCCCCCGCCACAGCCGCCAGCAACGTGTATTGGACGGATGGATCGGGGAGGGTTTCCTACAGCATCAACAGTACGACATCCCCGGTCGTCAAAATAGCAATAGACCTCTTCTCGCATGATATGAAAGCCGTAACGGGCTTTGCAGCCAGGGAGAAGACCGGTGCTACCATACAGATATTCCAGCTCGACCAACTCACCAACAAGGAGTTTGCAGCCCTGGAGAAATTGGGTGCACCCCTCCACCGGTTCATCACCCAAAAGGATGCCTTCTACATCGGCACCCGCAAGGGAAAGTTGATTGTCGTGGGAAGTGATGCCCGCGGCACGGCATACGCCATCATGGAGCTATCCCGTCTGGCAGGAGTGTCACCCTGGACTGACTGGAACGATATCCGTCCCAAACAGAGCCAGGTACTCTATGTGAAGACAGGCTACGAGACCCTGCAGATTCCCTCGGTGGGATACCGCGGTATTGCACTGAACACCTCCGCCTGGATGAAGCCATTGAACTACAGCAGCCTGTGCAGGCTGATGCTCCGCCTCCGTGCCAACACCCTGTGGCAAAGCGACAGCAAGCACGAGGTGGCATACGACAAGGCTGTGGTGGACAGCTTCGACATCTGCGTCGGAGAAAACGGAAAGGTGCAAGAATTGCAGAACGGCAAGAAGCACCACAAGCATCACAAGAAGTCCATCGGACAGGTGAGGATGCTGTGGGGAGACGGACAGGCCAATTTTTCAAATATGTCACCTGGCATCATCATCGACGAACTGACAAAGGGTGCCACCCCAGAAAACAATACATCCAACAAAGGGCAGGAAGAAGTGTGGATAGCCCATGTCAAGAATCCCAAGATGGAGGCTTACCGCCTCTCCCTCTTCATGGACATGGCATGGAACCGGCAGGCCGTACGCCCCAGTAACCTGGAGAAACACCTTCTGGCATGGCTCACCAATCAGTTTGGCAGCAACACCGGCAAGGTGCTCTTCCCCATCATGAAAGAGTATTACCGCCTCACCAACATCCGTCAACCGGAGTACATGAAAATGCCTTTCGGTGACAATGAGTTCCACTCCGGAGAGTTCGGCAACGAGCTGGAGCGTTACCTCTATGCCTACGACATCCTCAAACAACAGGTTGACGAAGCCGGGCGTACCATTCCCGCATACCAGAAGGACGGTTTCTTTGAAACCATCAAGTTCCCCGTCTATGCAGCCGCACTGACGGCAGAGAAGGAGCTGGAGGCACAGGAGGCAAGGCACATCGCACGCCCCGGTCTTTTCCATAAGGACGACGAGGCAAAAGCCGCCGCTGCCCTGAGCCTCAATGCCTACCAGGATTTACTGCAGCTCATTGCCCAATATGGGAAGATCAAAAACGGGAAATGGAAACACCTGATGAATGCGACAGAGCTGGGGATAACTCCACCGACGATACCCGGCACATTGAGGTCGTCAGAAGTGACCCGATACCTGCGCGATGCCTTCGACCGCACGGAAAACCTGAAGCCGCTCTCCTCACAGACTCAGGACATCATCGCCAAGAACGCCTACGAATGGAGCAAGACTTCGGGCACCGACATCACTCTCATCCCCTTGCTCGGCCATAGCAACAAGGCGGTAGAACTGTCACGCGGTGCCAGTCTGAAATACACATTCTACTGCGACAAGGAGGGAGATGCCCGCTTTACCATCGCCGCCATCCCCAACTACACCAACAGCAAGGGTGAGATGCGCGTCAGCATCCGCATCGACAACGGCGATCCTGTCATCTGTTCCCTGAAGGAGGCGTACAACTCAAAGGAATGGAAGTTGAACGTATGGCGCGGACAGGTACAGAAGAGTTTCTACACCACGCTCAACTACGGCAACCACGACATAGAAATCAAGGCATTGGATGACCACGTCATCGTAGACCAATGGATTCTGGATTTCGACGTGGACAGAGAATACTACATGATTCCCACAGAATAGAGAATAAGGAGTTAAGGCAATATACCCTAACTCCTTATTTTTTTATTTCCCCGTTTCCTTGGGGGTTCTCTTGGAACGGTGATAACTGCGATAGTCATCCAGCGGAATCTCCACATCGGGTTCCGTGAGTTCGCCTGTGCGGGGCAAGTTGAACTTCATGTACTTGATGTTGAGTCCCCGCTCTATCCACATACTCTCATAATAGGTCTGGATGGAGAGGATCTTGCCGGTCTCCTCGTCAATTCCCTCCTGGTGATACAAGTCCTCCGTCCTGAAGAGCACGGGCAAATGGTTTTCCTCCACCATATAGGTCGTATAAGTAAAGAGGAAATTAGAGTCCGTCTTCAGGTGGATGACACCACCGTCGGTGAGGAAGTGGCGGTAACGGTTCATGAAATAAGTGGAAGTGAGACGCTTGCGGGGGTTCTTCATCTGCGGGTCGGAGAAGGTGAGCCATATCTCCTGCACCTCATCCTCAGAGAAGAAGCGGTCGATGATCTCGATGTTCGTGCGCAGGAAAGCCACATTCTTCTGTCCCTCCTCTATCGCCTTCTTGGCACCCGTCCACATACGGGCACCCTTGATGTCCACGCCGATGAAGTTGATGTCGGGATAGAGCTTTGCCAGTTCCACGGTATACTCCCCCTTACCGCAACCCAGTTCCAGCACGATAGGGTTGTCATTGTGGAAATACATCTCACGCCACTTGCCCTTCATGTCGAACGGTACATTGTCCACTACGCTGAACGGATACTGGAAGACATTCTCGAAAGCCTCCATGTCCGCGAATTTTGCCAATTTTCCTTTGCTCATACCAATAATGCGAAATATCATTAAAAAAAGCACCCTTCCACATACAGAAAGAGTGCTTTTATATGTTATACCATAAAAATACTCGTATTACTCAATCACTACCGTTGTCCAACCATGCTTGTCCTCGATGGTGCCATACTGGATGCCACGAAGCGTCTCGTACAGATGCTTGGACACAGGACCCGGCTCTGCACCAAAGTCATAGCGTTTGCCTGTCTCCAGGTCATCGATATAACTGATGGGCGAGATTACGGCAGCAGTACCGCAGGCACCAGCCTCCTCGAAAGTCTCCAACTCCTCCTCGGGAATCTGTCGACGCTCCACCTTCATGCCGAGATCCTCTGCCAACTGCATGAGGCTCTTGTTGGTGATGGAGGGAAGGATGGAAGTACTCTTGGGAGTAACGTATGTATTGTTCTTGATGCCGAAGAAGTTGGCGGCACCACACTCATCCATGTACTTCTTCTCCTTGGCATCGAGATAGAACTCACAGGCATAGCCCTTCTCATGGGCGATGGAGTTGGCCTTGAGGGAAGCGGCATAGTTGCCACCCACCTTATAGATACCTGTTCCGAGAGGAGCAGAGCGGTCGTAGTCGCGCATGATGACGTAGGGGTTGCTGGAGAATCCGCCCTTGAAGTAGGGCCCCACGGGGGTAACGAAGATCAGGAAGCAATACTCTGTGGAAGGATGCACACCCACCTGGGCACTTGTACCGATGAGCAATGGACGGATATAGAGCGTCGCGCCACTCTCGTAGGTAGGAATCCACTCCTGGTTCAGGCGAACCACCTTCTTCACCATCTCCTCAAACAACTCTGTAGGCACCTCAGGCATCAGGATGCCACGGCAGGTACTCTGCAAGCGGGCAGCGTTCTCGTCCATGCGGAACACGCGCACCTTTCCGTCGGGGCAGCGGTAAGCCTTCAAGCCCTCGAAAGCCTCCTGACCATAGTGCAGACAAGTGGCTGCCATGTGCAATTTCAAATACTCATCAGAGCAAATCTCAATTTCGCCCCATTTGCCGTCGCGATAGTAACAGCGAACATTGTAGTCAGTCTGGCGGTAGCCGAATGACAAATTAGACCAATCTAAGTCTTTCATAACATCTTAATTTTAAATGTTCTACTAATATTTAACTGCAAAAGTACAAAATATTCTGTTAATCTGCAACTTTTTGGGCTAATATTTGTATAATTACTTTCAGGTTCAATCCTCGTCCAGGAGTTTCTTGATTTCCTCATCCGCCTTTGTCAGCTTGTCCTTGCAGATTTTCACCAACGACTTGGCACGTTTCAGTTGGTCGGAGAGTTGGTCGATGTCGAGTTCGTCATTCTCCATTTTCCGTACGATGGCCTCCAACTCTGCCAATGCCACCTCGTATTTCATTTTCTTATCATCCATATGATTCTTGTTTTTGTTATTCTTCTATCACAGACCTCACGCTTCCCTTGGCAAACCGGGTCTCTATCTCGTCGCCCTTCTTCAGCAAGGAAGCATCCCTCACGCTCTTTCCGTCTTTCAGCGTGATGCTATATCCCCGTTTGAGGAGTTGCACCGGGTCTTGGGCGTGCGCCCTCTGTGCCAACATCTCCACCCGGTGTCTCTCCCTTTCCAGCTTTCCCCGGAGAGGAGCCTTCAGTCGGGTCTCCAACAGTTGCAGGTGCCGCAAGTGGTCCATCGGAATCCTCTCCGCCTTTGCCTTGAGTCGGTCCACCATCCTGTCAAGACAGGCAGTCTGACGGGTCTTCACCAACGAGAACAAGACGGGAATGTTGCCTGCCAGTCTGTCGATCCTCATTCGCTCTACCTGAAGACGATGTTTGACACAGTCCACTACCGTCTCCTGAGCATTCATGACCCGGGCATAGGTATCTGAAAGGTGGTCCACGAGGAAGGCTGCGGCTGCCGTTGGGGTCTTCACCCGACGGAAAGAGATCATGTCGAGCACACTCTCATCACGGTCGTGGCCGATGCCTGTGATGATGGGCAAGGGGAAGTTGGCTACATTCTCCGCCAGTGTCAAGGTATCGAAACCAGAGAGGTCGCTGGTAGCTCCACCCCCTCGGATGATGACCACGCAATCCCACTGTTCCCACTCGGAGTTGATGGCATCCAAGGCTGCCACCACACTTTGTTCCACGCCCTCGCCCTGCATGACAGCAGGAAAGAGACGGGTATGAAACTGCAAACCATAGGCATTGTCCGCCAACTGGTTGCAGAAATCGCCGTAGCCAGCAGCTGTGGCACTGGATATGACGGCAATGCGCTGACAGAAAAGTGGGAGTTGCAACTCTTTCTGCAAGTCGAACACCCCTTCCTCCTTCAGGGTATTGACAATCTCCATACGCTTGCGAGCCATGTCACCCATCGTATAGTTGGGGTCGATGTCATCCACAATCCAAGAGAAGCCATAGTTTTCATGGAACTGTGCATATACCTTGAGCAACACCTTCATGCCGGCATGGATGCGCTGGCCCGTCACCCTCTCGAAGTGAGGCTTGACAATCATCCACCTGTTTCGCCAGCAGGCAGCATGCGCCTTTGCGACAGGAGTATTGGTACGTTCGTCTTTCTCTATCAGTTCTAAGTAGCAGTGCCCCCCATAGCCTTCACGCGCCTCGGAGATTTCTGCCTCTACCCAATAGCAGTCGGGCAGCGACACCGCAAGGGCATCGCGCACCATCGAGTTCAGTTCATATAGGGACAAATGTTTCTGCTTCATGATTCTTCACTCTTCGTTCTTCACTCTTCACTCTTCACTCTTCGTTCTTCACTTCCCCGATTGCTTTCCCATTTGGTAAGCCTTCCAGAAGTCGGGCACGCCATAGCCGTATATGTTGTCGGGGTGCCGCTGGTTATTCCCCGACTGCCTCACCAGTTCCACCATCTGCTTGGCGGTCTTGCCGGGCAAGGCCTGCCACAGGCAAGCCACCATCCCTGCCACCAAGGGTGCCGAGAAGGAAGTGCCGTTGTCATTGATAATTGCCCCACGGCCCGTCACGACGGAAGTAGGACTGCCGTATGCCATGACATCCGGCTTGATGCGTCCGTCGGCTGTGGGGCCCACAGCACTGAACGGAGCGTTCTTGCCCTGTTCGTTGATGCTCCCCACGGTGAGGATTTCCTTGGCATCGGCAGGGAAATTGATTCTCTTCCAACTGCCCATGCCGTCGTTACCGGCACTGTTGACACAGACGATACCCTTGTCGGCACACATCGATGCCGTCCGCGAGATGAGAGCCGTCTCGCCATCCTGTTCGCTATAGACATGATTCATGGAGGCATCATCGAAATCATGATAGCCCAGTGAAGAGTTGATCACGTCAACGCCACAACTGTCGGCATACTCGGCAGCCTCAGCCCAATAGTCTTCCTCTGCCAAGCTCTCGGTACGCTCGTCCTCGCATCTCACCAGCAGGTATTCCGCCTCGGGAGCCACACCTATATAATAATGTGGCGAGTTGACCGCCATGGTAGACAACACCATGGTGCCATGTTCCATCTCCTTAAAGACATTCTCCGAGCGAGGCACCACAAAATCCATGACACCCGCCAACTTGATGTTGTGCAAGGCAGGAATTTTGTCCACATTCATGAAACCGCCGTCAAAGACGGCAATCATCATGCCCTTTCCCCGGAAACCGCTCTGGTGGAGACGGTCGCCATTCATCGCCGACACCTGTCCCTGCGACGCGCCAAACTCAGCGTCGCCGTTCTCCTCCCACCGGTTGAACTCATTTCGGTAATTATAGCGTTTGCGCTCTGTGATGGAATCGGGTGACACGAAGACCTTCCTCATGCCGGCGACAAAGCCCAAGGCAGACAACTTCTTCAGTTCTTTCTCCTTATGCACACGAACCAGCAAGGTGTTGTTCCACTTGCTCTTGCCCACCACCTCGATGCCAGCATCCAGCACGGCACGCAGATAGGCAGGGGCAACAGGCAGGTCGGAGACATCCACCGGGATGCCCTGACGATCACGCCGTCTCAGGGAGCGAGCCGACAGGAACTGCTGCGGAGCAGAAAGGGAATAGGGAGTGTGTTCCAAGTCCTTATCCTTGAGATAAAGTCGGAACATCATACACTTACCGCCCGGGTAAGACACCATTTCCGTCGCCGAGGCATGACTGCCATGCGCCCAAATGGGGAATGCGGTTAGCACTATCATCAACAAGAGTATGTATCTCTTCATGCGAGGTCTTTAATTTAGACAGGTTCAGAATCGGAACATTCCGATAATCAAAATGCAAAAGTACTGCATTCTTGTCAAAACACCAAATAATAAGCAAGTTTTTATCATAATATAAATAAGGTATCAAGATTTTTTTGTACTTTTGCAAACAATAAAGAAAGAAAATGGAGAATAAACAAGCAACATTAGAATTAGGCACCAAGCCTGTGGGCAAGCTCTTGCTGCAATATGCCTTGCCCGCCATGATAGCGATGACAGCCTCCTCGCTCTACAACATCGTGGATCGTGTGTTCATCGGCCAGGGAGTGGGAGCGTTGGCCATCTCCGGTCTCGCCATCACCTTCCCCTTCATGAACCTCACCGCCGCCTTCGGAGCCGGCATCGGCGTGGGAGCATCCACCGCCATCAGTGTGAAACTGGGACAAAAGGATTATGCCACGGCGCAGAACATCTTAGGCAACACCTTCACCCTCAACCTCATCATCGGTATCGGACTGAGCATCATCTGCCTGCTCTTCCTCGACCCCATCCTGCGCTTCTTCGGAGCCAGTGACCAGACCATCCCATACGCCCACGAATACATGGTCATCATCCTGCTGGGCAACGTGGTGAGTCACATGTACTTCGGCATGAACGCCCTGCTCAGGGCGGCGAGCAAACCCAAGCAGGCGATGTTCGCCACCATCTTCACGGTAATCATGAACGTGATACTCGATGCCCTCTTCATCCTCGGCTTCAAGTGGGGAATAGAGGGTGCCGCCATCGCCACCATCCTCTCACAGCTGTTGGCACTGTGCTGGCAGTTCAAGCTCTTCAGCAACAAGAACGAGCTGCTCCACTTCAAGAGCGGCATCTACCGACTGAAGAAGAAACTCGTGAAGAACATCATCGCCATCGGCGTGTCACCTTTCTTGATGAATGTGTGTGCCTGTGTCATCGTCATCTTCATGAACAACCAACTGGTGCGCTTCGGCGGCGACCTCTCCGTGGGAGCCTATGGCATCGCCAACGGTATCGCCATGGTGTTCATCATGTTCGTGATGGGCGTAAACCAGGGTATGCAGCCCATCGCCGGCTACAACTACGGGGCGCAGAAGCTCGACCGACTGATACGCGTACTCAATCTCAGCATCATCGCCGCCACGGGGCTGATGGTGATAGGATGGCTGATAGCAATGTTCCTGCCCTATTACTGTGCCAGGATGTTCACCACCGACAAGACGTTGATAGAGATGGGCATCAAGGCTATCAGAGTAATGATGCTCTGTTTCCCCATCATCGGATTCCAGATGGTGGTGACCAACTTCTTCCAGTGCATCGGCAAGGTGAAGATCAGCATCTTCCTCTCGCTGTCGAGACAGTTGCTCATCCTCCTGCCGCTGTTGGGCATCCTGCCGTTGTTCTGGGGCATCGAGGGAGTGTGGTACTGTATGCCCGTCTCCGACTTCGCTGCCTCTGCCATCGCAGCGGTCATCATGGTATGGTACATGAACAAACTCAAGAGACTACATATAGAAAGTGAAGAACGAAGAGTGAAGAACGAAGAGTGAAGAACGAAGAGTGAAGAAACTCTCGCCTAATTATTCATTATACATTTAATAATTGTACATGATGGAAAAGATTATCATAAATGTGGGTCGCCAGATAGGTAGCGGCGGCCATATCATCGCCGAAAAACTGGCAAAGGACTTCGGTTGCAAGTGCTACGACCGTGAACTGCTGAACCTCGCCGCCCAGGAAAGCGGGTTCTCGGCAAAGTTCTTCGAGCAGAACGACGAGCAGAAGGGATTCTTCCAGTCGCTCTTCCATACCCACCTGCCCTTCTTGAGCGACAACAACTTCTACCACAATGACTTCTCGCAGGAGGGACTGTACAAGTTCCAGAGCGATGCCATCAAGAAAGCTGCCAACGAGGGCAACTGCGTGTTCGTGGGCAGAACCGCCGACTATGTGCTGCGCGAATACGAGAATGTGGTGAACGTATTCATCACCGCTGACATAGAAGACCGCATCCAGGCTGTCAGCGAGCGAAGGGGCATCTCTCCCGAGGCAGCAAGCAAGTTCATCGAGAACCACGAAGACGAGCGCGCCTCCTATTACAACTACTATACGGGAAAGAAATGGGGACACAGCGAGAGTTACGACCTCTGCATCAACAGCAGTCACCTCGGACTGGAAGAGACAGAGGAGTTCATCGCAGAATTCATCCGGAGAAAATTTCAACACAATAAATAATGAAGAAGATAATGCTTTTGGGCTCAGGCGAACTGGGCAAGGAGTTTACCATCGCCGCAAAGCGTGCAGGACAGTATGTCATCGCTTGCGACAAGTATGACAACGCACCAGCCATGCAGGTTGCCGACGAGCGCGAGGTGTTCTCTATGCTCGACGGAGAGGCGTTGACGGCTGTGGTGGAGAAACACCGCCCCGACATCATCGTGCCAGAGATCGAGGCCATCCGCACCGAGCGTCTCTTCGACTTCGAGAAGGAGGGCATACAGATTGTACCGTCGGCGCGTGCCGTCAACTACACCATGAACCGCCGTGCCATCCGCGACCTCGCCGCCAAGGAATTAGGGTTGAGGACTGCCAAGTATTTCTACGCCAAGACTTTCGAGGAGTTCAAGAACGCCGCCGACGAGATTGGCTTCCCTTGTGTAGTGAAGCCTCTGATGAGTTCGAGCGGCCACGGACAGAGCTATGTCCACAACGACGACGAGCTGATGGAAGCCTATAAGGAGGCGATGGAGGAAGGTCGTGGCGACGTGAAGGAAGTCATCATCGAGGAGTTCATCGACTTCGACAGCGAGTTCACCCTCCTCACCGTTACCCAGAAAGACGGCCCTACCCTCTTCTGTCCGCCCATCGGCCACATCCAGAAAGGCGGTGACTACCGTGAGAGCTGGCAACCCTTCCACATCCCGGAGGAAGCCCTCAGACAGGCAGAGCATATCGCCGGCGAGGTGACCAAGGCACTGACAGGTGCCGGATTGTGGGGCGTGGAGTTCTTCCTCACCAAGCAGGGAGAGGTCATCTTCTCAGAACTGAGTCCCCGTCCACACGATACCGGCATGGTGACACTCGGCCACACCACCAACCTCAGTGAGTTCGAACTTCATTTCCGTGCTGTCATGGGCTTGCCCATTGCCGGCATCCACCTGGAGCATTGCGGTTGTTCCGCCGTCATCCTCTCGCCGGAGGAAAGCACCCTACCTCTCAACTACAACCTGGTGGAGGCATTGAAGGAAGACCATACCCGCATCCGCATCTTCGGCAAGCCCGAGGCTCATGTGGGAAGACGTATGGGCGTGGTGCTGTGCTACGACGAGGTGGGCGCAGACCTCAACGCTCTCCGTGACAAGGCGAAGCGACTGGCAAAGACCGTATTGGGCACTGACCCTTACATGAAGAAATAACGATTTCCCCTTAAAGACAAAAAGAGTGTATGCCTAATCACCTGTGGCATACACTCTTTTTTATTGCTATCTGTTTTTCTTATCGCACCAAGGCATCAGAGAAGTACGACCGTCACACCTCTCGCCGCCTGTGCGCCCATCACCAACGCCTGCTCAATGTCGGCAGTCTTGGAGGGTCCACTGATAAACGTACCGAAGTTGTACTTGGGATCCATGGCGATACGGGCATACGCCTCGTGCATATTGTGGACGATGTTCTTCTTGTCCAAGAAGATGACCAAATACTCGGAGATGAAGAGGATGGCTTTCTCCTTCATCGTCTGGGGAATCCAGACGCAACCGTTCTCGGCAACGCCCACCATTCCACGGACAATGCCCACATCCGTGCCGTTCAGGTCATTCGCCTCAGCCACGGTATCGGGATTCTTCCGGGCAATCGTGATTTCGGGCAGGTTGCTGGCAAAGACCTCTGCTTCGGGATAAGCCTTCCTTACCAAGTCGTCAAGCGTCTCCCCTTCCTTTGCCTCGATGACATGACCGCCTACGGTCTCGGTCATCTTGACAAACTGCTGCAGAATGTCCTCATACTGAATGCCCTTGATGTCCATATCCGGCATATCGAATTGAACGTGCGTGTTCTTACGCAACTTGTTCAGTAACTCTTCCTTTTTCATTGAACCTTTCCTTCCTTCCATAACTGGTGAAACGATTTCTTAGCAAACTCTGGCATGGCATGACCGATGGCCCAGGCGTTCAGTCCACCCATACCAGCCATGCACTCAGGCACGAGGTTGGCAAGCGGAGCGAATTTCAAGGCGGTGGCATAGAGTGCGGGGCGGTCGAAGAGATACTTCATGCCGCTGGACATCGCCTTCTTCACGGGGTCAGCCTTGCCCAATTGCTCCAAGCCCTGTCTCCAAACATAAATCTGCGAGCCGGGGCTTACCTTGGACGGACACACATTGTCGCACGACAGGCAGAGGGTACAAGCCGAAACATTGTCGCTATACTTCTGCGGATCCTTCAACATACCGAGGTTCACGCCCACAGGACCGGGAATGAAATAGGTGTAGCTGTAACCGCCCGAACGGCGATAGACGGGACAGGTGTTCATACACGCTCCACAACGCATACACTTCAACGTCTGCCAGTGGTCCTTGTCGGCAAGGATGTCACTCCTGCCATTGTCCACCAACACAACGTGCATCTCAGCACCCGGACGAGCCTGGCGGAAATGAGAGGTATAGGTAGTGGTCTGCTGACCTGTACCACAGCGGCAGAGCAAACGCTGGAACACCGCCAGGGAACGGTAGTCGGGTACCAGCTTCTCGATACCCATCGCCACGATGTGGAGTTTGGGCATGGAGGTACTCATGTCGGCATTGCCCTCGTTGGTGCATACCACACAGTCGCCCGTGGCAGCCACACCGAAGTTGCAGCCTGTCATTCCGGCCCCAGCCTCCATAAACTGGTCGCGCAGATGGTAGCGGGCACAGCGTGTCAGGTAAGTAGGATCGTAGTTGCCCAACTCCTTGGAAATGCCCTTCTCCTCGAACATCTTGCCCACCTCCTCACGTTTCAGGTGGATGGCAGGCATCACGATGTGGCTGGGCTTCTGGTGCAAGAGCTGGATGATGCGCTCGCCCAAGTCAGTCTCCACCACGTCGATGCCGTGCTGTTCCAGGTAAGGGTTCATCTCGCACTCCTCGGTGAGCATCGACTTCGACTTCACCATTTTCTTCACGTTATGGTCTTTCAAGATCCCCAGTACCGTCTCGTTGAACTCCTGTGCGTCCTTCGCCCAGTGAACCTTCACGCCACGGCTCTCCAGGTTCTTGGAGAACATGTCGAGGTAATCGGCGAGATGGGTAATGGTGTGCATCTTGATGCGGGAAGCATGCTCGCGCAGATCTTCCCACTCGGGCAACTGCTGGGCCATGTTGTCCCTCTTCTGGCGCACAGCCCAGAAAGTATTGTCATGCCATGTTGTCTTCTCCACGTTCCTGTTGAAGACGGCGGCTCTCTTAGAATGTTCTGTACTCATAGTCCTGCAGCTAAAATTTGAACGACATGAATGAATTGGATGGGCAGATGCTCCTTCTTGGCGATACCCGCCATGTGCATGAGGCACGAGGAATCGGGACCAGTCACATATTCCGCCCCCGTGGCGATGTGGCGCCGGATTTTGTCCTCGCCCATACGGGTGGACACGGCGGGTTCCTCGATGGAGAACATACCGCCGAAACCGCAGCACTCGTCCTTGCGCTCAGGTTCGTGGATGGTGACACCCTCCACCATCCGCAGAAGGTCGATGATCTTGTTGAACGGCTTGACATGACGCTCGGAGGGAGACGACAGTCCCAGTTCACGCACACCGTGGCAACTGTTGTGTACACTCACGGCATGGGGGAACTTGCCGGGCACATGGTCCACCTTCAGCACATCATGCAGGAACTCCACGACATCCATAATCTTCCCGGAAGACACACACGCATGCTTCCCCTCCAAGATCTTGGGATAATATACTCTGACATAAGCTGCACAGGAGGCAGACGGAGCCACGATGTAGTCATAGTCCTTGAAAAGCTCGTCGAAGCTCTCGACCAATTTGTCCGACTTCTTCTCGAAACCTGCGTTGGCCATTGGCTGACCGCAACAAGTCTGCTTCTCAGGATAGCCCACATCCAGTCCATAATGCTTGAGCAACTTATATGTAGCGACACCTGCCTCCGGGTACAAGGCATCGACATAACATGGAACAAACAATCCGACTTTCATAATTTAACGTTATAAATCTTGTTAGCTATTTCTCTATTAGGACGCTTTTGAAACGTAAGTGCAAATTTAAGAAATATTTCGTAAAAAGAAGAAGCTCCCCGAAAGAAATATCTCGTTTTGAAATTATTTAACGCATATCTAAATTATATTGTCAGATTTTTGCCGTACCTTTGCACACCTTATTATATATAACCATAAAAAAGAAATGATAGTTTGCATTGCAGAGAAACCCAGCGTCGCCAAAGACATCGCCCGTATCATCGGCGCCAACTCCTCTCACGACGGATACATGGAGGGCAACGGTTACCAGGTAACCTGGACCTTCGGACACCTTTGTGAGTTGAAGGAACCGGACGACTATACACCTATGTGGAAACGATGGAGCCTGGCGGCTCTGCCCATGATTCCGCAAAGGTTCGGCATCAAACTGATAGACGACGCTGGCATCCGCAAGCAATTTTCCATCATAGAGAGACTCATGCAGGCTGCCGACAGCATCATCAACTGCGGTGACGCCGGACAGGAGGGAGAGCTGATACAGAGATGGGTGATGCAGAAGGCACAGGCGAAATGTCCCGTCAAGCGACTGTGGATCTCCTCGATGACTGACGAGGCGATCAAGCAAGGTTTCCAAGAGCTGAAAGACCAGTCGGAATACCAGTCACTCTACCTCGCAGGACTCTCCCGCGCCATCGGCGACTGGATTCTCGGCATGAACGCCACCCGCCTGTATACCCTGAAATACGGACAGAACAGACAGGTATTGAGCATCGGACGTGTACAGACCCCCACCCTGGCACTCATCGTGAACAGGCAGAAGGAAATCGACAACTTCGAGCCGGAACCCTACTGGGTACTCGCCACCATCTACCGCGACACCCAGTTTACAGCCACCTCGGGCAAGTTTACCAGTAAGGAAGAGGGAGAACAGGCTTTCAGCACCATCGCCGGCAAGCCCTTCACCGTCACTGACGTCAGCAAGAAAAAGGGAACCGAGGCTCCTCCCCACCTCTACGACCTCACCTCCCTGCAGGTGGACTGCAACAAGAAGTTCAGCTACTCCGCCGACATGACGCTCAAACTGATACAGAGCCTGTATGAGAAGAAGTTCACTACCTATCCCCGTGTGGACACCCAATATCTGTCGGACGACATCTATCCCAAGTGTACGGAAATACTTAACGGCGTGAGCCAGGCAAAGGTGCTCAGCCAACAGAAATACATGCCCCTCATACAGCAGTTGGCTTCCTTCGGCAAGCAACTGCCCAAGAGCAAGAAGGTGTTTGACAGCAGCAAGGTCACCGACCACCATGCCATTATCCCCACAGGCGTGCCGCCCTCGGGACTAACCGACATGGAGGCAAACGTATATGACTTGATTGCCAAACGCTTCATCAGCGTGTTCTATCCCGACTGCAAGTTCTCTACCACCACCGTCATGGGCAAGGTGGAGAACACGGACAGCGGAAAGGTGGAGAAGGTGGAGTTCAAGGTGAGCGGAAAAGAAATCCTCGACCCAGGATGGCGCACCGTCTATGCCAAGGACACCCAGAACACAGACGACGAGGACAACAAGAAAGACGCCGAGGAGCGCACCTTGCCTTCATTCACGAAGGGCGAGTCGGGACCGCATACCCCTACCTTGACGGAGAAATGGACCACGCCGCCCAAGTATTACACCGAGGCAACGCTGCTTAGAGCCATGGAGACGGCAGGCAAGTTTGTGGAAGACGAGGAGTTGCGCGCCGCCCTCAAGGAGAACGGCATCGGCCGTCCGTCTTCCCGGGCCGGCATCATCGAGACACTCTTCAAGCGACACTACATCAAGCGGCAGCGCAAGAACCTCATAGCCACCCCCACGGGTATCGAACTGATCGACACTATCCATGAAGAGCTTCTGAAGAGTTGTGAGTTGACGGGCATCTGGGAGAAGAAACTGCGGGACATAGAGCATCACACCTACGACCCGGGGCAGTTTGTCAACGAACTGAAGGAACAAATCAGCAAGATTGTCATCGACGTACTGTCAGACAACAGCAGCCGCAGGGTTACCGTCTTGTCGGAGGAAGACCTCAAGAAAAAAGAACCCAACAAGAAGGCGACCGCCAAGAAAGCCCCGAAGACCGTCAAGGCGGCTACCGCAACAACCGTCCCCAAAGACAATGTCGTCGCCTCTGCTGCCGAAACTGTTGACAACCTTGTAGGGAAGCCCTGTCCCGTATGCGGGAAGGGCACCATCATCAAGGGAAGGACAGCATACGGATGCAGCTACTGGAAGACAGGCTGCACCTACCGCCAGCCCTTCTAATATTTGGCACGGGCATCCATCACCACATTATAGCCCCATACGGCAACGAGGGTGACGATGCCTCCCAATACCGTCAGGAGGTTGGCTGACGTATGGGGAAGGATGTCTGCCCAACTCGGCAAGTGCTGCACGAAGTCCCATGCCAGTCCACCATGGAGCGAGGAGAGTCCTTCCTGTATACGTCTCCAACCATTCTCCATGACAAAAGCGGCGGTGCCCAAGAGCAGGCAGAGGGTCAGCCAAATCTGTTCCAGCCGGGCATACTTCCGGGAAGGCAATGAGGCCATCACCTTCTCGGAGAAGCCGTCATCCGGCACCTCCACCCGGCAGTCGGCGAAGAAATCCCGAAGTAGTCTCTCGTCCCCGTCATTCACCAGCCATTCGTTTTCCATCTTGTTATCGGTCATAACCATTTTGTTTTAAATAACTTGCAAGTTTTGTTTTTCCCCGTGAGAGATGAGACTTGACGGTACCTTGCGCCATTCCTGTCACCTCCACGATATTGTCTATAGAGAGTCCATCCATCAGCTGCAGCGTGATGCATATACGTTCGTTCTCACTGAGTACCCCGAGGGCTTTCACGAGGTCCATCCTCAAGGTTCCGTTCCCCGACTCTGCATTCCGGCGAGCCACTGCCGAAGAGTCGATGTCCTGCGTCACCTTATGGCTCCTCATATAGTCATACCACACATTGTAGGCGATGCGATAGAGCCAGGTGGAGAAGCTCGACTTTCCCTGAAAGCCCTTGATGTGCGTATAGGCCTTGACAAAGGTGTCCTGCGCCAAGTCGTCGCTCAGCTGACCGTCTCCCAACGTCTGATGCAGGAAGAAGGCACGAATGGGTGACTGGTATTTCCTGACGAGCAAGTCAAAGGACTTGTTGTCATGAAATACCGCCACCTTCGTAACGAGAGAAATATCGTTCAGCTTTTCCACCTTATATGATATAATAGATGAGAAAATAGACAAATGTTTATTCCAGCCTGCCCTGACGGTTCTTCAGATACTCCTTGATGGTTGGCAGGGCTCCGATAACCGCCTGTCCCAAGCCATAGAGGAACACCAAGGCACCTATGCCCGCCAAGAAATCAGAATCCCATATCATGAACATGGCAAAAAGTCCGGCACCCAAGAAAGCATTGCGCAAGCCCCGCTTGACCAGGTACTCACTACTCTGTCTGTCAACAGCCTTCTCGCTCTCCGGGATGGGCTGGCCTTTCTCCATCGCCATCTCCGCCAATCTCACCTTGTCATCATGACGGCGCATGAGGAAACGAATGACCAGCAAGACGATGATGAATGGCGACAGTACCATCAGCAACCCGAACACCAGACAGAGGATGGTGACAACCAGCACGCCCCCCGTACCAAACACATTGCCGAAATAATCGAACGGGTCACTGTAATGCTTCATGCTGTACTTGGAGTACCCGGCATCATCGTCATCGCCGCCGGCATCGTATTCGTCATCTACACCCGTCCCGGCATTTGCCGCCGTGTCCACGCTCGTGGTGTCTGAATAAGCCTCAATTCCCTGCTGGTAACGATGCTTGGGAGCGGAAGCCGCCATGGAGTACGACAGGTGTCCTGTCGCCAAAGTCAGCATGATTGCAAATAATATCTTCTTCATATTCTTCTGTTTTTAAATTATTTTCTGTCCGTTAGACGGATATTGTGCCCATTTAGTTGCAAAGGAACAAAATATTTTTTACTTTTGCAAAAGTTTTCCTCACAAACAGGAGGGACGACGATGTTGCGTCATCAAAATGACCATGTTTCACCATTATAAATACAAGGAATAGAGAACTATGACTTTACCGATAGAATTCAGCGAATACACCCGAAGCCTGATGGGCGAGGAACTCTTTGGCAAATATCTCAAGGGACTGGAGGAGGATGCTCCCACAAGCATCCGTCTCAACCCGTTCAAGTGTCCGGCAGGGACAGACATCAATCCTTCCGTCAGCGAAGACGTGGAGGAAGTGCCCTGGTGTCCTTCCACGGGGAGATACATCAAGGAGAGACCCAACTTCACCTTCGACCCCCTGCTCCATGCCGGTCTGTATTATGTACAGGAAGCCGCTTCGATGATGGTGGATTCAGTTATCCGGCAACTGGTTCACCACCCGGTGTGCATGCTCGACCTTTGCGCTGCCCCCGGCGGGAAGTCCACAGCACTCCGTGCCGCCTTGCCCGAAGGCAGTCTGCTGTTCAGTAACGAGCCCATGAAACTGCGTGCGCAGATTCTTTCGGAGAACATCCAGAAGTTTGGACACCCCGATGTCATTGTCACCAACAATTACCCCGCAGACTACAGGAAAGCCAAGATGAACTTCGACCTCATCCTCGCCGATGTACCTTGCTCGGGCGAGGGAATGTTCCGAAAAGACGAAGGAGCGGTCAAGGAATGGAGCGTGCAGAACGTGGACAAATGCTGGCACCTGCAAAGAGACATCGTCTCCGACATCTGGGGATGTCTGAAACCCGGCGGTTTCCTCATCTATTCCACCTGCACTTTCAACGCCCATGAGGACGAGGAGAACGTAGCGTGGATTTCGGAAGAACTGGGGGCCAAGTTTGTCAGGATAGACATACAGGACAGCTGGAACATCACCGGAAGTCTCGTCGGCGAGCATCCCGTATACCGTTTCATACCCGGGAAGACTGCCGGAGAAGGGTTGTTCATGGCGGTCTTGCAGAAAGACGGGGAAGCGGACACCTGGGAAGGACAGACTAAAGACAAGAAAGCCAAAAAGGGAAAGGCTGCCAAGAAAGCCGACAAACAACCCACCATGGGCATCCCCGACCATTGGTTGGAGAAAGACCATCCTATGACTCCAGCGATAATCAACGACAGCCTCTATGCCATTCCCGAAAAGTGGCGTGCCTCCTTCGACGCGGCTACGAAGGACTTGAAGGTGATTCATGCAGGCATCAAGATAGGACAGCAAAAGGGAAAAGACCTGGTCCCCGACCAGAGTCTTGCCCTTTCCACCTTATTATATAAGGACCACTTCCCGCAAGTAGACCTTGAATACACCGAGGCGATACGTTTCTTGCGCAAGGAATCGGTTACGTTGCCTGAGGGAACCCCCTGCGGTTGGGCACTGATCACCTACAAGGGCATCCCCTTGGGATGGGAGAAGAACATCGGCAACAGGGCAAACAACCTATACCCGCAAGAGTGGAAAATCAAGAGTACTCACATCCCCGAGGGAGACAACAATATCCTGACATGGTAATCAGTATCATCGCCTGCATCGCCAAGAACAGAGCCATCGGATTCCGGAACCGCCTGCTCTATCACATCCCGGAAGACCTGCACCGTTTCCGTGACCTGACAACGGGGCACACCGTCATCATGGGAAGGAAAACCTACGACTCCCTTCCCCACGGTGCCCTTCCACATCGCCGCAACATTGTCCTCTCAAGAACACTGACAGAGATAGACGGATGCGAAGTCTACCCTTCCTTGGACGAAGCACTCGTCCACTGCAAGGGAGAGGGGGAAATTTTCATCATTGGCGGCGAAAGCGTCTATCAGTATTCCGTCAACAAGGCTTCGAGACTCTATCTGACCGTTGTCGATGACATCCCCAACCAGGCAGACGCCTTCTTTCCTCCCCTTGATTTCAGGCTTTGGGAAACGGAAAGTACAGAAAAGCATATCTACGGAAAGATAGAATATACATACAGAAATCTTCGCAAACATGAATAAGCGGCGGAATTTTGGCATGTTCAGGTAGCAATAACTACCTTTAAACACCGGAAAATCAGTTTTTACTCCTAAAATAATAGATATTGCACCATACTGAAAGATAATCAGCGTATCTTTGCAACAGAAAAACAAAGGCGTTGAGAAACGCGGATTATCATCTTTTACTTATACAATATATATTAGAGAAGAGGAGAGCCAACTTGCAGGTGCAAATTGGCTCTCCTCATTTTGTGCCCACATTCGCCATTCTGATGCCTTATACATGATGCAAGAAGCCAGCTGTCACAATGCAAGAACCCAACTGTCATGGTGTAAGAATACCGTCTCATACGATTGTTGGCAATTGCCAACAACCATTACGGCAACTGCCAACAACGTGGATGGCAATTGCCAACAACCATTACGGCAACTGCCAACAACGTGGATGGCAATTGCCAACAACCATTACGGCAACTGCCAACAACGTGGATGGCAATTGCCAACAACATGGATGGCAACTGTCAGCAACCTTGACGGCAACTGTCAATCACCTAAAGAATGCGGTCTTTTACATCATATCGTATAGGTTCTACAAGGGATGAGATTACCGTTTCACGCCTTTCCGAATGGTCTCTAATCATTTTCGGTTCTTCCGCTTTTTACGTTGTTCTATTTTCGGAAGCAGGAAAGCTCTGCTGCAAAGGCAGTTCTTTTTATTGGAAGACACGAAAAGTTCCTTCCTTTTCTTTTGCCGTTTCAGGATAAATGCTTAACTTTGCCGCAAATTAAAAAGAAGGAGCATTGATTATGGCAGCAAAACTCTATCCGGTAGGCATACAGACGTTCGAGAAGGTGATAGGAGGCAACTATCTCTATGTGGACAAGACAGAGTACATTTATCGTGTAGCCCACACCAATGGCACATACTTCTTTCTGAGCCGGCCCCGCCGTTTCGGAAAGTCGTTGCTCGTGTCCACCTTCCTGAGTTATTTCGAGGGCAAGAGGGAACTGTTCAAGGGCCTTGCCATGGAACGGCTGGAGAAGGAGTGGACGGAATATCCCGTGCTGCACTTCAGCATGGCGAGCGGCAAGCACATGGAGAAAGAACAGCTGGAACGGTATCTGCTCTACATCTTGGCTACCAACGAACAGAAGCATGGAATCACAAAACTCTCGGACGGCGTGGCCGAATCCATCGGTGCAGACCCCACTAAAGGACTCGGTGCCTCCCTCGACCCCAACATTCGCCTCACCAACCTCATCAAGACTCTCTACGAGAAGACGGGCAAGCAGGTGGTGGTGCTCATCGACGAGTATGACGCTCCCCTTCTGGACGTGGCACACGAGGACGAAAGTCTGAAGGTGCTGCGCGACGTGATGCGCAACTTCTACAGCCCTCTGAAAGACTGCGACCCCTACCTGCGCTTCGTCTTCCTCACAGGCATTACCAAGTTCTCGCAGCTCAGCATCTTCAGCGAGCTGAACAATATCACCAACATCTCCATGTCCAATGAATACGCAGGCATCTGCGGCATCACCAAGGACGAACTGCTCACGCAGATGAAGGACGGCATCGAGGAACTGGCGCAGGCGCAGGAGATGACCGCGGAAGAGGCCATCACAGAACTGAAAGCCAACTACGACGGCTACCATTTCTCCGCAAAATCGCCCGACATCTTCAATCCTTTCAGCCTGCTCAACTGTTTCTCGCAAAAGGAATTCGGGGCCTACTGGTTCTCCTCGGGGACGCCCACCTACCTTATCAACATGATGCGCAAGTTCAATGTGCGCCCTATGGACGTAGGGAGAATGGAGGCACTGGCTTCCGCCTTCGATGCCCCCACGGAGAACATGACCGCCATCACGCCCCTCCTGTACCAGAGCGGCTATCTCACCATCAAGGACTACGACAAGATGAGCCGCCTCTACACTCTCGACCTTCCCAACAAGGAAATCAAGGTGGGGCTCTTCGAGAGCCTTCTGCCCAACTACCTGGAAGGGATGTATGCGCAGAACGGCGGAGTGACCGTCGCCCGGATGTCGGTACTCATCCGGCAGGACAACATGGACGGGGCATTGCAGCTGCTCCAGGATTTCCTCGGCACCGTACCCTACTGCAACGTCACCAACTACGAGGGTCACTACCAGCAGATGCTCTTCATCATCTTCTCGCTCCTCACCGACTATCTGGTGGACGTGGAGGTGCATACGCCCAACGGCAGGGTGGACATCGTGATGGAGACTGCCACGCAGCTCTACATCATCGAACTGAAGCTCAACAAGAGCGCGCAGGCGGCGATGGGACAGATCAACTTGAAGAACTACCGCCAACGTTTCGCTCTCTGCGGACTGCCGATAACGAAAGTGGGCATCAACTTCGATTCCACCACGGGAAATATCGAGGACTGGGTGATAGAGGGGTGATAGATAC
>CAVEJY010000067.1:0-4227 GCA_963616155.1 Acutalibacteraceae bacterium | reverse complement strand
TAGAGGAACAACTTGGCGGGGCGTGCCTTCTTCACCTCGTCGAACACTTTCTGGAAATGGTCGGGCCGGTTGAAGAAGAGCATCAACACGGCGACATCTATCTTGGCAGGCTGTTTCATATCGTCAGTTTTTATATTTTCGGACAAAGATAATAAGAATATTTGGGAAGCGTGCAATAATCTAAATATTTTTGCTACCTTTGCACACAAATTACACAACTTTTATGAACAATATATTCAAGATCAAGAAGGAAGAGAGACTGCCGAGCCTCATCGCACTGATGGCTTTCGTGCTGCTCAACGGCCTTTTCTTCTACAAATACGGCAACCTCTTCCTGAGGGCGCATCATGTGAGCTACTGGCAGCTCTTCGCCAAGACCTTCCATGTATCGGGATTCGACGCATGGTCGTACATCTTCATGTCGAACGGCAAGCTCTACTTCGAGATACCCCGCCATCCGCTCTTCGCCGTGATACTCTATCCTTTCTATCTCATCAACAAGGAGCTTATCTCCCTTGGCGACACCAACTATGCCATGATTTTCATGGCAGTGCTGCTCTTGGCGAGTGCCTACTACTCCTTCATCTTCATCTACCGGGTATTCCGGCAGGTGATGGAGATGGAGCGGAAAGACAGTATGTTACTCTCGGCGATGCTCTACTCCTTCGGCATGGTGATGGTGTCGGTATTAGTGCCCGACCACTTCTGCTGGTCGCTCTTCCTGCTCACCATGACGCTCTATCTGGCAGGCATGGCCATGAAGGAACGGAGGAAATGGCCGGTATGGACCATTGCCCTGCTGAGTTTTCTCACGGGCGGCGTCACCCTCAGCAACATTGCCAAGACCTATCTCGCCACCTGGTTTGTGAACGGCAAAAAGGTGTTTGCTCCCAAGAACATGGCAGCGATGATTCTGCCCGCCCTCCTGCTCTGCGGCATCGCCTACTATACCTACAAGGAGGTGAGGGAACCGCAGTTTGCCGCCGACAAGCGCATCGAGGTGAAGACCTATGCCAAGGACTCCCTACAGCAGAAGAAGGACTCCATACACCATGCCTGGGTATTGGCACATACCGGCGAGCCGATGAAGAAGGAGGGATTCTGGAAGTGGACGGACATGTCTACCTCGCGCAG
The DNA here is from genome assembly GCA_963616155.1 of Acutalibacteraceae bacterium. GTDB lineage: Bacteria > Bacteroidota > Bacteroidia > Bacteroidales > Bacteroidaceae > Prevotella. The sequence continues at coordinate 3,093 of CAVEJY010000067.1, read as the reverse complement.
TGATGCCCTGATACACAACATGATGGGCGAGTCTATCCAGCTACACGACTCCTACCTGCTGGACGACATGTGCGTAAATCGCCCTACAGTGGTGAAGTACAACCATGCCTTCAACTATGTGATAGAGGCGATAGTGGCACTGCTCTTCGTCATGGGCATCGTCGTAGGCATCCGCCACAAGTTCTTCCTCATGGTGCTCAGTTGGCTGGCACTCGACGTGGTAATACATTTCGTGATGGGCTTCGGTCTGAACGAGATGTACATCATGGCTTGCCACTGGATCTTCATCATCCCCATCTCCATCGGCTACCTGCTGAAGTCGCTCACCCCCGGCAAGCAACAGATACTGAGGGGCATCACCCTGCTGCTCACCCTCTACCTCTGGGCATGGAACGGCTATCTGGTGTTTACCTATATGTCTGACCAGGCCACACAAATCATGAAATAACAACCCCTTTTACACCATAGCTTATGAACATCGCAGTCATCTTCGCAGGAGGCTCCGGCCTCAGAATGCACACCAAGTCGCGCCCCAAGCAGTTCCTCGAACTGAACGGGAAGCCCATCATCATCTATACCCTCGAACTCTTCGACAACCATCCCGAGGTGGATGCCATCGTGGTGGCTTGCATCGAGTCGTGGATTCCCTTCCTGGAGAAGATGATACGCAAGTTTGAAATCAGCAAGGTGGTGAAAATCGTGCCCGGCGGAGGCACCGGACAGGACTCCATCTACCACGGACTGTGCGCCGCCGAAGAGACAGCCAAGGGCGAGGAAGCCACGGTGCTGATACACGACGGTGTACGCCCCCTCATTACCGAGGACACCATCACCGACAACCTACGGAAGGTGGAGGAATGCGGATCGTGCATCACCTGCATCCCCGCCACCGAGACCTTCGTGGTGAAGCAAGGAGACGGTTCGCTGGAGATTCCTGAACGTGCAAACTCTCTCATCGCCCGTGCTCCCCAGAGCTTCCGACTGGGCGACATTCTCTCCTCTCACCGCAAGGCACTGGCAGAAGGCAAGCACGACTTCATCGACTCCTGTACGATGATGAGCCACTACGGCTACAAGTTGGGCACCATCATCGGACCGATGGAGAACATCAAGATTACCACCCCCACCGACTTCTTCGTGTTCCGCGCCATGGTGACGGTACACGAGAACCAGCAGATATTCGGATTTTAAAACCAAGGCAACGGAAATGAACAAGATAGAACAAGAAGACTACGAGAATTTTGCCCAGCACTTTCCACTTTATGAGGAACTCAGGGGGAAAAGCATCGGCATCACGGGAGCCACGGGACTGTTGGGTTCCTGCATGGTCAAGTGTCTGATGGCTCTCAGCCAAAAGCACGAGTTGGACCTCACCATCGTATGTTTCGTAAGAGACATGGAGAAAGCCAGCAAAATGTTTTCGCAAGTGGGCAATGCACCGAGCCGTGAGATGTCTTATGACTCCAGCACCGACTACAGCAACAATATAGTTCTCCTGGAACACGACTTCGGCAAGAAGGCAGAGCTTCCCCTGGACGTTCGCATCGACTATCTCATCCATTTCGCCAGTCCCACCGCCTCACAATATTTCGTGAAAAGACCCGTGGAGACCATGCTGACCGACTTCGACGGCACGGCACAGGTACTCCGCTTCGGACTCATCAACCACACACCCTCCATCGTCAACGTGTCATCGCTCGAAGTATACGGCAGCATCTACGACGATGCCGAGCCACTGACCGAAGACAAGCAAGGCTACATCGACCCCATGCAGACCCGCAGCAGTTATCCGATAGCCAAGCGTGCGGCGGAATGTCTCTGCCACGCCTATGCCCGGGAATACGGAGTACACGTGAAGACTGCCCGATTGGCACAGACCTTCGGCGCAGGAGTGGCGAAAGACGACAACAGGGTGTTCGCCCAGTTTGCCCGCAACGTCATCGCGGGAGAAGACATCGTGCTGCACACCACCGGCGAACTGAGCCGCTGCTACTGCTACACCACCGATGCCATCGAGGCTATCCTCTACATCTTGTTAAGAGGTGAGGACGGCGAGGCATACAATGTTGCCAACGAGGATAGCTACATCTCCATCATCGACATGGCGCGCTTCCTCTGCCGGGAGTTCAATCCCGCCATCCAGCCCATCATCGAGCTGAAGGAAGGCATGGGCTACTCTCCCATGACCAAGTTGCGCCTATCTTGCGAGAAGGTACACCAGTTGGGCTGGGCACCCCGCCACGACCTGCGCACCATGTTTGAGAAACTCATCCAATCCCTTGACCATGACATCCATACTGAAGCGAATCTATAAGAGTACGTTGGGCATCTACGAGCGCAAGAACCTCGCCCGATGGGACGTTGCCCCCACCCTCTCCATGCCCATCTACGGCATCTACCACATCTTCTGCGACGGCGAGTGGGAGGGGATGGTGAGAGAGCAGATGGGAAGGCTCCGCCACAGCGGTCTGTTGGCGGCCAGCAAGCAGCTCTACATCAGTTGCATCGCCAAGAGCGAGGAGCACATCGAAACTCTGAAACGCATCCTATCGGAATACAGTGGGGAGAAGATTACGTTCGTATCGCTCACCACAGACCCTACCCGATACGAGTTTCCCGCCCTCGACTACATGTACGAAAAGTCACAAAAGGAAGACTTCCTCTTCTACTATTTCCACACCAAGGGCATCACCTACCAGTCGCTCTCGGCAGACGACCGGGAGTACCAGGGGTTCGTGAGAAAGATCGTGGCGTGGCGCAGGATGATGGAATACTTCCTCATGGACAAGTGGCAGGTGGCGGCCAACACGCTGCAAGAGGGCTACGACACCTACGGCAGCTACCTCTTCCCCCCATTTAAGAACAAGATGTACGCCGGCAACTTCTGGTGGTCACGCTCCGACTATTTCCGCACCTTAGGGGCACTGAGCGAGGATACCAAACTGCACAACCGCTTCATGGCAGAGGAATGGCTGTTGAGCCAACCCACCGCCAAGCCCTTCTCCGCCTTCGACACCGTGGCAGACCTCTACTTCGTGGAAATCCCCGCCTCCATCTACGAGGACGGCAAGCACTCCATCAAGGATGCCCTCC
>CAVEJY010000066.1:0-6924 GCA_963616155.1 Acutalibacteraceae bacterium | reverse complement strand
TCAACGGGGTTCAGAATGTGCAGCAGGATGAGACTTGCAAGGGTGTCATCAAGGATGCCACTGGTGAGGCAGTCATCGGTGCTTCTGTTATCGTGAAGGGTACCACTACAGGTACTGTTACCGACTTGGACGGAAATTTCTCCCTCAAGGGTGTTAAGAAAGGTGATGTTCTCCGCATTTCCTATGTAGGTTACGAGACACAGGAAATTACCTACAAGGGAGGCGACATCAACGTTACGCTGAAGGACGATGCCAAGAGCCTGAACGAGGTGGTGGTAACCGCCTTGGGTATGAAGCGTGAGACCAAGGCACTGGGTTACGCCGTGACTGAGTTGAAGGGCGACGCCCTCGACAAGAACGTGGTGAACCCCGTCTCTGCATTGCAGGGTAAGGTGGCCGGTGTCGACATCTCGGGTTCTGATGGTGGTCTCTTTGGTTCTGCCAAGATCTTGATCCGTGGTGCTTCCACATTGGGTTCCAACAACCAGCCTATCTATGTTGTGGACGGCGTGATCCTCGACAACGGTGTGAAGGAAGGTGATGCAGACTGGAGCCAGAACGATACTGACTGGGGTAATGAGTTGAAGAACTTGAACCCTGACGATTTCGAGAGCGTATCCGTGCTGAAGGGTGCCGCTGCAACCGCTCTTTACGGTTCTCGCGGTCTGAACGGTGCTGTCGTTATTACCACAAAGAGCGGTAAGGGCAAGAAGGGTCTCGGCATCAACTTCTCGCAGACATTCGGTATCGACCACGTTTATGGCGGCCCTGACTTCCAGAACGAGCGTGGTGACGGTTATATGTCTGGTTACAACTACTATAAGTCATCCAACAACGCACAGGACACCAACTCTTTCTACTTGAATGAGAAGGGTAATCGTTCTCTCGCTTGGGGCGGTGGCGTTTCTTACGGTCCTAAGTTCGACGGTCAGGACATTGAGTTCTACGACTATTCCACAGTGAAATATTCTCCATACGAGAACAACTTCACCGATGCATACGACGATGCCTTCAACACCAATACCAACATTGCTATCCAGGGTGGCAACGACAAGACATCGTTCTATACTTCCATGTCATACAAGTATGCCAACGGTACCACACCCAACAACTCCTTCTCTCGCTTGTCTATGATGGCAAAGGCTTCTCACAAGATTTCAAGCAAGGTGGAGGTAGAGGCTGGTATTACATTTGCCAACTCCAATCCTAAGCAGGGCGGTATGACCAACTTCGGTGAGTGCTTCATCGACGGTACATTCAGCCGTCTCTACGACACACGCTACTGGAGAACTCGCTACAAGGGTTCACACGGAGGTTTGGCCAGCACAGCCTACGACGACGAATACGGTAACGCTCCTGGTAAGAGCATATGGTGGAGCATCTATGAGAACGAATACTCACAGAAAGAGACCTCCGTTCGTCCTAACGTAAAGGTTACTGCCGACTTGACCAACTGGTTGAAGTTCACGGCAGAGGGCAACTACAATTACTATTACAAGCGCAGCGAGAGCAAGGAATTGGGTTCCGGCTACGCCAACGAAGGTGGTTACTATGGTCTGGGTCAGTACACCAAAGAGCAGACCAACCTGAACGCCAACCTCTCTTGGAACAAGGCTCTGAACGACTTCAACATCAGCGGTTTCGTTCGTGGCGAGTACTACCACAACTTCCAGCAGGAAATGAGCATGGGCACCAAGGGCGGTCTCATCGTACCCGGCCAGTACTTCCTCGGCAACTCCAAGGAGACTCCTACAACCTCAGGAAACATCTCTGGCGAGAAGACCATCATGTCTTTGGCCGGTCAGATTGCATTGAGCTGGAAGGATCAGGTTTATCTGGACATCACCGGCCGTAACGACTGGTCTTCATCCCTGGTTTACACCGACAAGCACGGTAACTTCTCTTACTTCTACCCATCAGTATCTGCATCTTGGCTGATTCACGAGACATTCCGTGGAAAGTTGCCATCTTGGATCTCGTTTGCCAAAGTTCGTGCATCTTGGGCACAGGTAGGTAACGACACCGACGCTTACTCCATCAACTCGGCCTACAGCATCTACGGTATCGACAAGACCTACGGTTTGCAGGTTCCTACTACACAGTATGACACCAACTTGAAGCCAGAGCGCAAGAACTCTTGGGAGGTGGGTATCGACTGGCGTTTCCTGAACAACCGCATCGGTATCGACGCTACCTATTATAAGGAGAACACCAAGGACCAGATTATGACCATTTCTGTTCCAAGCGTGTCAGGTTTGAGCAACCAGGTTGTCAACGCCGGTAACATCCAGAACCAGGGTGTCGAGATTGCGTTGAACACCACACCTTTCCAGAACAAGGATTGGCAGTGGGACTTGAACTTCACCTATACCAAGAACAAGTCTAAGATCGTTTCCTTGCACGAGAACGTAGCCGACTACATCTCTTTGGTAGGTATGCCTTCCTATGGTAACTTCCGCATCGGTTCTGTTGCCAAGGTTGGTGGTGAATACGGTCTGTTGATGTCTGATGCCACACCTAACTACGACGAGAAGACAGGTCTTCCTATCCTGGAACTGGCATCTTACAACAGCCGTCACTCCGTTTACTACTCTCGCTCTGGCGTAGAGAAAGAGGTGGGTAGCATCCAGCCCGATTTCTTGGGTTCTGTCAACACCACTTTGAAATACAAGAACTGGTCGTTGAGTGCATCTCTTGATATGCGCTTCGGCGGTATGGTGGCCATCTATGGTTCTCACTATGGTACCGCATACGGTTACTTGAAGAGCTCTCTGAATGGTACAGATGCAGCCCACGGCGGTATTACCTATACTTCTATCTGGGACGGCAAGACCTACGACGACGGTATCATCCCCGAGGCCATCATGCCCGGTGGACAGACCATCAACACTCCTACAGGTACTTATACCATCGCAGAGGGTGGCGAGCTTTACTCCGACTTGGTGAACAAGGGCATCGTAGACCCACAGCACGCTTCTTCATGGAACTACTGGAACAACTCTTGGGGTCGTGCAGCCGTTTGGAAGAACAACGACTGGTTCCACGAGTTGAACTACATTGCCCTGCGTGAAGTTTCTTTGAGCTACCGCATGCCTACAAGCATTGCCAACAAGGTGGGTGCATCCAACCTGAGCTTTGTCTTGACAGGCCGCAACTTGGGTTATCTCTTGAACTCATTGCCCAACAACTTCAACCCGGAGTCAATGCGTGGTACACAGGCTGGCCAGTTCATGATTCGTTCTGTTAGCCCTTATACTGCAAGCTATACTTTCACTATCAGTGCAACATTCTAATCTAAAATTGAAGATATGAAAACGAACAAAATATTAATGGCAGCCCTTGCGTTGGGACTCACAGTATCTACCACAAGCTGCCGTGATAATTTCTCTGAGACAAATACCAACCCTTCTGCGGTAACAAAGGGAGAACTCTCATATTTGTTTGCAGAGGCAGTCAACAAGTTTGACCCGCAGCCCTACCTGGAGTATTTCTACAATGCTCCCATGAAGTATCAGTGGGCTGGTATGGGAATGTCGGGCAGCGGTGCCGGTGAAGGCATCCTGACCTTGACCTTGGACGGCGACCAGAGCAGACAGTACATCAATGTATTGCGTGTGGTTCGCGATATGGAGAACCAGCTTTCTCAGTTGGACGAGACCAACCAGAATCAGCAGGTTGGTTACGTGAAGGCTGCTCATGTCATGAGCATCTACGAGGGTATCTATGCTACTGACATGTATGGTTCCATCCCTTATACAGAGGCTTGTAACGCCGCCTATGGCGGAACTCTTACCCCTGGTTATGACGACGTGGAGTCTTTGTATAACTTGTGGATCTCCGACCTCGACGAATGTATTGCCACATTCCAGTCAAGTGACATTGTCATGAAGGCCGATCAGGACGTGGTATATGCTGGTGATAAAGCAAAGTGGGCCAAGTTTGCCAATTCCCTGAAGTTGCGCATTGCTGTTCGCTTGTTGGCACAGAACCCAACAAAGGCAAAAGAGATTGCAGCAGCTGTGGAGAGTGCTTCTTGCGGATTTATCTCCGACTATGACGAAGATGTTCGCTTCAGCAAGGGTTCCACCAAGCTCACAGGTGACGATGGTTATGTAAACGACCGCATCTATCACTGGAACAACGGTTTCACGGGTTGCGTAGGTAGCGAGAGTGTAATCAACTTCATGGTGGACAACCAGGATCCACGTGTACGCTTCTTCTACACCAAGAACTCTTGGAACTCAATGATTGTCCAGGGTTACTATGATGCAGGCTTGGCCATCCCTGACTTCATTGAGAAGAACGTAGAGTACACTACAGATGCCAATGGCAAGAAACACTTCGTGAAGTGGAAGGGCTTGGGTGAGCCTTGGGTACGCTACTACGGTCTGACCGAGGACTGGGATGCCCAGAACGACAACACCGGCAAGTACAAGTGGTATTTCCCCAGCACTTACGCAAACGCATCCAAGGAGCTGTACCTGCACAACCAGGAGGGAAAGAACGAGACGAGCTATACTGTCTACTCTGTACTGAACCGTATGATGATTATCGGTCGTACCTACACTTCTGCTTCTCAGGTGGAAGCAGCTACATTGCCAGACGACACCTATACATTCACCACAAAGGACCGTCCTTGGTATGGTTTGTATATGAGTGCAGCCGAGGTGAACCTCTATTTGGCTGAGTTTGCCATGCTGAACGGCGACGAGGCAAAGGCAAAGACATATTATGAGAGTGCCTTGAGGCTATCTTGCTATACATACAACAAACTGGCAGAGGACAATCAGGTGGCCTATACCCAGAACGTTGCAGGTTGCTTCGGCTACGACGAAAATGAGGGGACAATCGACTTGAAGGAGGGTGAAGTAGAGACCATGATGAAGAGCGACAAGTACGCCTTCACAGGTACTGCTGCCGAGAAACTGGAGAAGATCTATATTCAGGAGTTGCTGAACTTCACCTTGTATCCCAACGAGGTTTATGTGACAGCTCGCCGTTCCGGCTATCCCAGCTACAACTCTACAATCTTGCCTCGCAAGAGCTACGCAGAGGTGCCAGCCAACAAGATTCCTCGTCGTTTCCCAACTGGTAACATCAGCGATACCGACATCATGAAGGATATCACTACGGCTGCTTACCAGGCACAGGGTCTTACCATCTCTACCTCCGGTCTCTACAACGAAGTTCTCGCAACAGAGCGCCTGTGGCAGGATAAGGGTGCCCCCACATGGGGTGCAGGTGCCCAGTAAGCTAATTTTGAAAAGGTTAGACAAACAATTAAACGGTGTGGGCGACTATCTGGTCGCCCACATTTTTTATACGAAAGATTATGATTATCAAAAGACATTTCTTGAAATTGGCTTTGGCGTTCCTCCCCTTCCTGAGCCAGGCATCCTTTGCCCAAAGTAGCAAAGTACTCCTTTATCCCGAGTACCAGAAGGGCACTATCTATATGAGTGGCGGTCAACAGGTAAGGGTGCAACTCAACTATGACGCTGCCAACCACTGCGTGATGTATAAGCAGGACGGTGAGAACATGATCCTGACGAACCCGGAAGCGGTGGACAGTATGAAGATTGGCAACAACTTGTTTTGCCGTGTCAAGAACAAGTTCTACGAGGTGGTCAGTTATCCGCAAGGCAGACTGCTGATAGATTGGGACCTGGACAAGATAAGTGTGGGCTACAAGGGTGCTTTCGGCACCGTATCGCAGGTTCGCTCACAGTCCGTCAAGCTTTCCCTGTTGGAAGGTCAGGAGAATGCTGCCAGCAACCCGGACTCCAACCAGGATGTATATAAGGTGAAGAACCACAACAAGTATCAGTTGGTGAAAGGCGACAAGCTGAAGAGTTTTTCCAGCAAGAAGTCCCTGCTCAAACTCTTTCCAGGCAAGACAGAGGAGGTCGAAGCCATCATCAAGAATCGCCAGACAGATTTCACCCAAGCCGATGACATCATCCAGCTCATAAAAGAACTACTCCCCTTGTTCTAAGATAAGCAAACTCTTGCCTTCTGCGGCCTTTACAAGTTAATATTACAAGCAGTAATATTTCAGTATAAGAACTTGCAAAATTCTTTATGTTCTCGGCAACGATGTTTGGTCTGTAGAATATGACAATCATGCCCTTTGCGACCTTTATCGGTGCAAAGGGCATGATTGAATTTCATTTTTTTGCCTTTACCAATGTTATGTATCCCTTCTCCCTGAAAGATACCGTGGAATCAGTGCCATTGAATAAATATTCCACTTTCTCTCTCGTAAATTCGCCGTTTTTAGAGTTAAAGTGAACCAAATAGGTAAATTTGATATTATCTTTCGTACCATCTCCCCAGTCAATGTCCAAATTCTCTGATTTCCACTTTTCCTCACCGGGGAAGGGGCCAATTACAACAAGATACTTATCCTGTTTTTTCTCCAATGTCATCCCACGGAAAGGCACATATAATGCCCGCGTACTTGGACTTATGTCTGTTTTGACGGTTTCACCCAGATGATAGGTTTTTCCTTGTATCGTGATACTTGAATTATTTGCAAACTCTTCATCATACGCTACGCTTGTAGTGTCCAACAAGTTGTTTCCAGCTGCGTCAATTACCTCTATGTTGAATAATACCGGAGCAAAATCTGCAATATAGTAATCTTCTTGATTATCTTTACTGCATGAGGCGAGCAGAAACGGCAAAGCCAAAACTAATAATCTTTTCATAAAATAGTTATTTAAGTTGTTGTTTAGAGTTTTTGCAAAGATAGTATTTATTTTTATAGGTTGCACAATTGTTGCAAATTATTTAAGTGCTTTTTTAAAAACTTTAACTTCTTGTCTGGAAGAAAAGTTATTTTTCCATCTGTAATTCTTGGAAGACAGGGAAAAAAGTCGTATCTTTGCCCGCATGAAATATTAAATACAAATAATATGGCGA
>CAVEJY010000065.1:0-27290 GCA_963616155.1 Acutalibacteraceae bacterium | reverse complement strand
GTCAACTCCGAGTTCACGCCCCGCGAGACCATGCGCGGCAAGATGGCACTCTACGCCTACCTGTACGGACTGAACAAGAACTGACTAAAACTACAAGATATGAAGAAATGGATTTTTACCGCCGTCCTCGCCCTGTCGATGGCGACAGCCGCGCAAGCACAACTGCTCTCCACCACCGTGGCGCAGGGCAAGATAGAGGGTGTGGAACACCAGGGCCACGCCCTGTACAAGAACATTCCCTACGCCGAGGCTCCCGTGGGCAACCTCCGCTGGAAGGCCCCCGTGCCCAAGAAGGCATGGAACGGGGTGTACAAGGCCGACAAGTGGGGCAACCGTCCCCCGCAACCCACCGACCCCAACCAGAACGGCAACGAGATTGCCATGGGCGAAGACTGCCTCTACCTGAGCGTGGAGACCCCCGCCAAGACCTCTGCCGAGCGTCTGCCCGTGTTCGTGATGATCCACGGCGGAGCGTTCCTCACGGGTTCTTACAGCGGCACGCAGGAGAGTTTCGTGCGCGAGGGCATCGTCTACGTCAGCGTGGAGTACCGCCTGGGCGCATTAGGCTTCATGAGCCATCCCGAGCTGAGCAAGGAGGCGGGCGGCGTCTCCGGCAACTACGGTATCCTCGACCAAATAGAGGCACTGCGCTGGATCCACGACAACATCACTGCCTTCGGTGGAGACCCCGACAAGGTGACCATCGCCGGAGAGTCGGCGGGCGGTATCTCGGTGAGCATCCTCTGCGCCTCGCCGCTGGCAAAGGGACTGTTCCGCGGTGCCGTCTGCGAGAGCGGCAGCTCCTTCTGGCCCGTCAGCGACCAGCGTGGCGGCAACACCGCCATGTGTACCCTGCGGTCGGCTGAGCAGGCAGGCGTCGCCTTCCAGAAGAGCCTCGGCAGGAAGAACCTGAAGCAGCTGCGCAAGGTGCCCTTCAAGACCCTCGTCGACAGCACCCGCATGGAAGCGTTCTGGCCCATCGTCGACGGCTATGCCATCACCGACGACCAGTACAAGCTCTACGAGGCAGGCAACTACAACGACGTGAACGTGCTCATCGGCACCAATTCCGACGAAGGGTCGATGTTCTCCTTCCCCATGCCCGTCGAAGCCTACCGGCAGCGCGTCCGCGCCAACTACGGCGACTGGGCCGACCGTCTGCTGAAGCTCTATCCCGCCGCCGACGAGCAGGAGGTGTACTTCGCGCAGAGCGACATTTTTCGCGACGGTTCCTTCGCCTGGGGCACCTACGCCTGGGCCAACCTGCAGACGAAGACCGGCAAGGGCAAAGTCTATATGTACTACTTCGACCAGGACTCCGAGAACACAATCGTGAAGAGCCGCAAGGGCGGCGCCAGCCATGTGGCGGAGATGCCGTTCGCCTACGGCTACAGCTTCGGAGGCGGCCGCATGACCGAGACGGAGCGCCATATGCAGCAGATCATGTCGCGCTACTGGATCAACTTCACGAAGACCGGCGACCCCAACGCCGCCTCCCTCCCCTTCTGGACTCCCTACGAGCAGGGCAAGCCCACGGTGATGGTGATGCGCGAGGGCTTCCGCCTCGACCGTGTGCAAAACCAGCCCCAGATGGACTTCTTCGAGGCTTTCTTCAAGAGCCGCAGGAAGTAAAGGGCGAGATAAAATGAAAATGACTTGGCGCAAAGACCTTGCGCCAAGTCATTTTCATCTTATCACCAGGGCTTCCCGGCGGTTGCCCGACTGCGCCTTATGCGCAGCCGCAGCAACCACGACCCCTGAACAGAGCCTCGCCGTAGCCGGCAAATGCGCCCGGCAAAAGAGAGAATCATTTCACGGCCCCAGGCGTCCAGTTCTTCAAGAAACGCAGGGTCTTCTGCTCGTCGTAGCCCTTGCCCTGCTCCAGAAAACTGGAGTCCTGGATGTGGAGAACCCTGCCCTCCCCGTCGAGCACCACGAAGACGGGGAAGCCGAAACGCCCGGGGTTGCCCAGGCGCGCCATCAGAGCCTCCGCCTTCCCCGCAGCGCCGGCTTCCGGCTTCCGGCGGGGATTGTAGTTGACGTGGATGTACTCGAAGTCGGCGGCAAGAGCCCTGTTCACAGCCGTGTCCTTCTCGGCGAAGTCGGCAAACTTGAGGCACCACGGGCACCAGTTGCCGCCCACCTGGCAGATGACGAACCTGCCGCCGGCTTTCGCCTTCGCCAGAGCCCCGTCAATCTGCGCCATGGGGTCGATGCTCTCGTCGTACACTCTCTTCAGTGCCCCCTGGGCACATGCCGTGATGGCGAACACCGTCAGCACCACGGCCATGGAAAACCTTTTTCTCATGTGTCTATATGTTCATTTTTCAGTTAGTTCGTCCAGCGATACGGGCGTGAGGACGTTGGCAAGCCCCTCGAAGTCGGCCCTGGAGATGCGTCTGCCGCGGAGACTCCTCACCTGCGGATATTCCTCGAAGAAGGGCTCGCGGGTGGTGTACCACCGGCGGCTCTTCAGTCCCTGTAGACGGGAGAGCTGCGCGTCGATGCGGCGGGCGAAGGAGGGGTTCACGCGGGAAAGGAAACGCTTGCCGTCGCCCTTCTCCACGGCGAGCAGCAGGTAGGTCTGCGGCCCCTGCGGTGCCTTCTTCGCCCTCACCTGCTCGCTCACCTTCCAGCCCTTGGTAGAAGTCATGATGCGGATGTCCCAGCCATACCGGCGGTTCAGCTTGTCCATGTAGCCCCGGAAGACGATGCCGTGGGGGGAGGTGTCCTTCAGCCCCGTGTAGGCGATGGCATAGTGTATCATCTCGTGGAGCAGGACGTTCTGCGCCTGGCGCTCCGTCATGTCATAATAGGTGGTGAGGGAAATCTGAAAGTCGTAGAGCCGGGTGCGTCCCCATCGCACGGCACGCTTGTAGGACATCTGTCCCAACCGGGTGCGGGCACGCGTGAGCGAGAGGTCGGGCACGGGCAGACCGCCCCCGAAATACTCGCGGTTGAACCTCACGAACCATGTCTCCATCCATTCCCTTGTCACTACCATGATAATATATATTCAGAAAATATCCAATAAAGAAAACCACTTGTTACAAAACGGCTGCAAAGGTACAACTTTTTCGCCGTTCATGGCGAATGTTTATCGGAAAATGAGTAACTTTGCATCCAAAATCTGAAAAAACGAGAAATGAACAATACTGCACAACCCATCATCGACATCCGAAACGTGTCGAAGCGATTCGGCGAGAAGACAGCCCTCCATGACATCAACCTCTACGTGAGGAAGGGAGAGTTCATGACCATCCTCGGCCCGTCGGGATGCGGCAAGACCACCCTCCTGCGCCTCTTGGCGGGATTCGAGACAGCCACCGAGGGGCACATCACCATCGGCGGTGCCGACATCACCCACCTGCCGCCCTACAGGCGCAACGTGAACACCGTGTTCCAGAAATACGCCCTCTTCCCCCACCTCAACGTCTACGACAACATCGCCTTCGGACTGAAACTCAAGAACACGCCGAAGGAGGAAATCCTGCCCAAGGTGAAGCGCGCGCTGAAGACGGTGAACATGAGCGACTACGAGTACCGCGACGTCAACTCGCTCTCCGGCGGACAGCAGCAGCGCATCGCCATCGCCCGAGCCATCGTCAACGAGCCCGAGGTGCTGCTCCTCGACGAGCCCCTCGCCGCCCTCGACCTGAAGATGCGCAAGGACATGCAGCTGGAGCTGAAGGAGATGCACGAGAGGCTGGGCATCACCTTCGTCTATGTGACCCACGACCAGGAGGAGGCACTCACGCTGAGCGACACCATCGTGGTGATGAGCGAAGGGGAGATACAGCAGATAGGTACGCCCACCGACATCTACAACGAGCCCGCCAACGCCTTTGTGGCCGACTTCATCGGCGAGAGCAACATCCTCTGCGGAACGATGGTGAAGGACTGCCTGGTGAGCGTGGCGGGGAGCGAAATCCCCTGCGTGGACCGGGGATTCGGCGAGAACAGGGAGGTGGACGTGGTGATACGGCCCGAAGACATCGAGGTGAGCACCGACACGCGGGGAGCGCAGTTCACGGGCAAGATCACCTCCAGCATCTTCAAGGGCGTACACTACGAGATGCTCGCACAGAGCGACAGGGGCGTGGAGTTCCTCATACAGAACTACAGCCACTTCGGCGTTGGGCAGACCATCGGCATGAGTGTGGCCCCCGACAACATCCACATCATGAAGAAAGACCGCACGGCCAACACCTTCGAGGCAAGGATCACGGGCGAGGACACCTTGGAGTTCCTGGGCTGCGAGTACAGGATGGAAATACCCGCCGGGCTGCAGGGCAGGGAAACGGCAACCGTATGCGTGCCCTTCGACAGAATAGAACTGTTCGACAACGAGAACGAGGGAACCTTCACCGGCGACATCAGCTTCATCCTATACAAGGGCGACCACTACCACCTCACCATCGACACCGACTGGGGCGAGAAGCTCTACGCCGACACGCAGGACGTGTGGGACCTGGGCGACCATGTCGCCGTCACCATACCGGCAGAAGCGGTGGAGGTGGTCAAGAGTTGATAGTCAACAGCATTGCGGCGCAAGCCCAATTATACATTATAAATTATAAATTATACATTGAAAAAGTTTTTGCTTTCCCGACAGAGCTGGTCGATACCCTACGCCGTCTTCGCGGCGATATTCGTGGTGCTGCCGCTGGTACTCATCGTCGTCTTCGCCTTCACCGACGAGGACGGCAGGCTGACACTCTACAACTTCCAGAAGTTCCTGGCACACCCCGAGGCCATCAACACCTTCGTCTACTCCATCGGCATCGCCTTCCTCAACACGCTGCTCTGCATCCTGCTGGGCTACCCCGCAGCCTACATCCTCACGCAGACCGGGATGAAGCACGCCTCCACCGTGGTGATGCTCTTCATCCTGCCCATGTGGGTCAACATCCTGGTGCGCACACTCGCCACCGTGGCACTCTTCGACTTCGCCGACCTGCCGCTCGGAGAGGGAGCCCTGCTCTTCGGCATGGTGTACAACTTCATCCCGTTCATGATCTACCCCATCTACAACACCCTACAGAAGATGGACCGCAGCTACATCGAGGCGGCGGAAGACCTCGGCGCATCGCCCCTGCAGCAGTTCTGCAAGGTCATCCTGCCCCTCTCCATGCCCGGTGTGGCGAGCGGCATCCTCATGGTCTTCATGCCCACCATCTCCACCTTCGCCATCTCCGAACTGCTCACGCTCAACAACATCAAGCTCTTCGGAACGACGATACAGGAGAACATCAACAACTCGATGTGGAACTACGGAGCGGCCCTCTCGCTCATCATGCTCTTCCTCATCGGAGCCTCGACACTCATCGCCGGCGACGGCGGCAAACAGGAAGGAGGCATCAGATGACACATACACTGACCAACGGGGCAATGCTCAGGAAAGTGTTCTGCCAGGGCTACCTCTGGCTCCTGCTGCTGCTGCTCTACTCCCCCATCATCATCATCGTCGTCTTCTCCTTCACCGAGGCAAAGGTGATGGGCAACTGGACGGGATTCTCGCTCCAGCTCTACAGGAACCTCTTCGCCGAGGGCACCCACCACTCGCTGACGGCGGCACTCGCCAACACCGTGACCATCGCCCTCATCACCGCCACCGTGTCCACCCTCTTCGGCACCCTCACGGCCATCGGCATCCACAACCTGCGCCACCGCGGGGCACGCCAGGCGATACAGTTCGTCAACAACATCCCCATCCTCAACGGCGACATCATCATCGGCATCTCGCTCTTCCTGCTCTTCATCACCTTAGGCATCCCGCAGGGATACACCACCGTGGTGCTCTCCCACATCACCTTCTGCCTGCCCTACGTCATCCTGAGCGTGATGCCGCGGCTCAAGCAGATGAACCCCAACCTCTACGAGGCGGCGCTCGACCTCGGAGCGACTCCCATGCAGGCCCTGAGGAAAATCATCATCCCCGAAATCCTGCCCGGCATGGTCTCGGGATTCATGCTCGCCGTCACCATGAGCATCGACGACTTCGCCGTCACCATCTTCACCATCGGCAACGAGGGGCTGGAGACGCTCTCCACCTTCATCTACGCCGACGCGCGCAAGGGAGGACTCACGCCCGAGCTGCGCCCCCTCTCCACCATCATCTTCGTGCTGGTGCTCGTGATGCTGGTCGTCATCAACCGCCGTTCGGACAAAAACAAGAAGTAAGCGAAATGAAGAAAAGACATTTTGGAATTAAAGGAGTCAAGACCATGGCTTTCCTCGCCTTGACTCTGCTGATGCCCCTGCCGCTCGCCTCCTGCTACAACAAGGAGAACAGGGAGGAGATACTCAAGGTATACAACTGGGCAGACTACATCGACGAGGACGTGCTCGCCGGCTTCCCCAAGTGGTACGAGGAGCAGACGGGCAAGAAGGTGAAGGTAATCTACCAGACCTTCGACATCAACGAGGTGATGCTCACCAAGATAGAACGGGGACACGAGGACTACGACGTGGTGTGCCCCTCGGAGTACATCATCGAGCGGATGCTGCGCAAGGACCTGCTGCTGCCCATCGACACCTGCTTCGGCAAGACACCCGACTACCTGCACAACATATCGCCCTACATCGTGGAGCAGATAGACGCCACCAGCAACCACGGGCGCACCGCCCACCGCTACGCCGTTCCCTATATGTGGGGCACCTGCGGAATACTCTACAACAAGACACACGTCCCCACCCGGGACGCACAGACATGGGGCACGCTCTGGAACGGCAAGTACCGGGGCAAGCTGCTCATGAAAGACTCCTACCGCGACTCCTACGGCACCGCCCTCATCTGGGCGCACCGCAAGGACCTGGAGGCAGGCAGGGTGACCGTGCCGCAGCTGATGAACGACTACTCGCCCGGGGCTGTCGCCACCGTGGAGAAGGAGCTGAAGGCCCTAAAGCCCAACATCGAGGGATGGGAGGCCGACTTCGGCAAGGAAACCATGACCAAGGGCAAGGCACTGCTCAACATGACCTGGAGCGGAGATGCCGTATGGGCCATCGAGGAGGCTGCGAAAGTGGGCGTGGAACTGGGCTACGAGGTGCCCCGCGAGGGCAGCAACGTGTGGTTCGACGGATGGGTAATCCCCAAGTACGCCCGCAACCCGAAGGCTGCCGCCTACTTCATCAACTACCTCTGCCAGGAAGACGTGGCACTCGCCAACATGGAGACCACGGGCTATGTGAGCAGCGTGGCGGGCAGCAAGATACTGGCGGCGATGAGTGACCCCAGGGAATATCCCGACCCGCAGAACCTCTCCTACTTCTTCGGCAACGGCGTGAAGGCCGCCCGCCGTGCCCACCTCAACCCCATCATGTACCCCGACAGCGCGGTGGTGGCGCGCTGCGCCATGATCCACGACGCAGGCGACCACACGCCCGAGGTGCTGGACATGTGGTCGAAAGTGAAGGGCGACAATCTGGGCGGCGGCATCGTCATCTTCCTCCTTGCCGTGGTACTGGGCCTCACCGTCTTCGTGAGCATCAGGAAAATAGAGCAGTACAAGCACAGGAGACTGTCAAGGAAACACCGCCGCCATCATGTGATAAAAGTGAGGTAATCTATCGTACTCCCCCCCCCTTTTACTTGCCGGGCCATACCGAGGCAGACACTGCGTCACGGATGCCCTGAAGCATGTTGGCATTGCCCACCGACACCGTAGCACGGTTGAAGATGGTCATGCTGGGAAGCGGGGAATTGGCATCCCATGCCACGGGAACACAACCGTTGTTGATGGCACTCGCCACCACGGCCTTGTAGTAGTCCTTGACGGAATTGTCATGCAAAGCGTCCTTGCCGGTCTCCGTACGCTGGTTGGCACCGAACTCGCCTATCAGGACAGGATAGCCCCTGTCGAAGAACCGGGCCTTCATCTTGGCCATCTGAGCCTCGACATAGTCCTCGTTGTACTTGCTGTCGGCGGTACGGCCGGCATTGCCGCCGGTGTTGGTCTTGCCCCAGTAGAGCCAATAGTTGCCCCATGGCTGGTCGGTAGCCATGTCGGTGAACTGGTACGGGTCGTAGTAGTGAACCTCCACCATCAGGCGGTCTGTCGCAGAGTCCGTAATCTTGGACATGTAGTCGTTGTCCACGAAGTTGTCGATGTTGGTATAAGGCCCCTGAACCACCAGGACACGCAAAGCATTGTTGCCGCCGGTGGCACGGACAGCGTCGATGAACGCCTGTTCGTACACAGCCAGACGGGAAGACATCTCGGTAAGACTGACGAGGTCGCCGTCTCCAGAGCCTACGCCGGGCTCGTTCAAGCCGCCGAAGAGCAGATGCTCGTCATAATCCTTGAACCAGTTGGCAATCTGAGTCCACACCTTGGCGAGCTTCTGCTTGGTGGCATCGATGTCGGTGGAGGCGGTGAAGCCGTTGTGCTCTATCCATCCGCCGTCCCAGTGGTCGTTGATGATGACGTAGAGACCGTCCTTGATGCAATAGTCCACAACCTCCTGCACGCGCTGCAGCCAAGCCTCGTCGATGGTGCACTCATCGGCGTCGGTGATGTGTCCCATCACCCATGCACAGGGGATGCGGACTGTCTTGAAGCCGGCGGCCTTTACCTCGTCGATGAGTGCCTGGGTGGTCTTCACCGTCTGCCAGGAAGTCTCGGAAGAGATGCCTGCGTTCTTCCAGCAGTTGTCGCTGTTGCCTGCCTCCATGGTGTTTCCGAGGTTCCAGCCGGGGTACATCCCGGAAGCTATCTGCATCGCCGTCTTGCTCATGTCGGCAGTGGTCTCTCCCTTCGCCTGATTGATGGTGACAGACTCGGTGATGGAAGTGCTGTCGTTTACCTCCACCGTATAGCTGACGGTGGCGGTGCGCTCGGTGCCGATGTTGGCTGCCACGCTGTAGTGATGGGTATAGTCCGCCATGTCGGCACGGGAGGTGACCTCCGTAACCCAGTCATTGCTGATCACTTCCTCGTAGTCGGCGTTGGCCTGCAGGGTCACAGTCACCTGTCCGCCGCCTGCCGCCACGGAAAAGGTCTTGGAAGACGTCACCACCAAGCCCTCGGTGGAGTTCTGGGAGACGCTGACGGTCTTGGAGTCGGGTCCTGCACTCACGGAGATGGTCGCCGTGCGGTCGTTGTTGCCGGTGTTGGGCTGGGCCTTCACCAAAAAGGAATGGGTTACGCCCGAAGTGCCCTCCACAGGGGTGACGGTGAGCCAGGCGGCCTCGGAGGAGACCGTCGGCACTGTGCCCGCTTTCACGAAGAGCTGGCTCTCGCCGCCATTCTTGGTAAACTGCATATCCGAGCGGGAGACCACGAACTCCGTGGAGAGTCCTGCTCCGCCTCCGACAGTCTCGTCATTGGAGCATCCTGCGAAAGCTATCATGGCAGATGCCATGACCAGGAACGATAAGATTGCTTTTTTCTTCATATTCTTTGTTTTTCAAATATATACATCATTTTACTTGCCAGGGGTCAGGACGCTGTTGACCTGTACCTGAACCTTGGAGGGGTCTACCAGGTCAGCCCACAAGCCGGAAAGCTCGACAGTCCAGACCACAGCGCCGCTGCACTGGCCTGTAAGGGAAGCGGAAACCTCATAGGTGCCGTCGCCCGCCACATAAGTGCGGCCAAACTCAGAGCTGCCCCAATACTGGCAGGTCCAGGTGGGGTCTGCATAAGACAAGTCTGTCCTGTAGTTCTTGGCGGCACCCTCCTTCAGGTTGCCGTCGATGCCGGAGACGGTGAAGTTGACAATCATGTTGCCCACGAACGACAAGGCAGAGGGATCCACTCCGTTCGCCTTGGTATTGCCCCACTCATTGTAGATTTCAATACGTCCGTTGGTTCCGTCACCGTCCTTGTTGACAAACTCCGTCTTGGAGAAGTCCATGGCGACGGCGGGGTCTACGTCGAACTTGATGCTGACAACCTCAGCCTTGACCTTGGAAGCGTCCAGGGCATCTGCCATCAGGTTCTTGACGTCTACGCAGAACACCATTGCACCCTCGGCAACGTCGCCTCCTGTCTCCATCCAGACGGTGTAAGTGCCGTCGCCCGTGACATTGGCATCGTACTTGTAGCTGTCGTACTCCGACCAGCGGCTGGGAGACCAGTCGGCATCGGCATATTTCAGACCTGCGACATGAGTGTCTGCGCCCGCCTTCATGTTGTCTGTAATGCCAGAGAGCTTGAAGGTGACAACCATGTTCTTGGAGAACTTGACCTGCGAGGGATTGATGCCGTAGTTCTCCTTGGTGGAGCCATACTCGTTGTAGATCTCGATGCGGAGGTTTCCGTTGTCCTCCACGTCCTTGGCCACAACCTTGGAATTGTCCACCTTCAGCTCGGCGGAAGCACGGACGGGACGAATCGCCAAGCCGAGATTGCGGGCGGAAACGCCCGATGTGGCAGCACCGGCCGTCAGATTCAACGTCTGGCTGTAGTCTGTTGCCACGCTATAGTGCGTGCCGCTCCAGTACAGGCCCTGCAGACCTTCGCCCACCTGTTCCGCACCTTCGCGGTAGCCTGTGTAGGGAAGGAAGATGCTGTTGCCGTTGGCGGCGGTGAACCTGATGCCTCTGACTCCCTCCACCTCGTCCTCGGTCTGGGTGGTCTTGGAAATCAGCTCACTGACCTGTTCGGCAGTGGGAGTGGCACTCTGCATGATGGCACCCTCGTCAACATTCGCCTTGTGGAGGATGTCGTTGGCTGTGCCGGCAATGTCTTCCACCACGGTATAGTCGATGAGATAGGAACTTTGGTTGACACCCGTCAGGTCGCCATAGCCCAGAAGGGCACCCGTCTCCTGCTCAGCCTCTGCACCCAGGTTGCACTTTGCCCACAGGATGCTCAGGCCCAGGTCTACATACTCCATGGACTGCGCAGGGGTGGTAAAGCTTTTGGTGTCGCCGTACACATATCCGTCGCCCAGTTCAAAGTAAGAGGTGTAAAAGTAAGTGGTGCCAGGGAGCAAGCCTTCCACACGCTGGCTGACGGTGTTGCTGCTCAGGGTGACGGGATAGTCGATGCCCTTCTGCACGCCGGCCTCGGAGGTGGAGAGCTTGAAGCCATAGTTCATCGACGTCTCGCCGTCAACCAGGATGCCGCCCAGGCCATTGGATGTGGCGCCGAGCGTCGCCTTGGTGCAAGTGACATCGGCAGCGTCGGCAGTGGCAATCTGGGCATCGGTAGCCACGAAACTCTTCACCTCGCCATACTTGGTGACGATGCCCTGCAGCTGGACGTAAGTGGCATAATAATAGGTAGTGCCCTTGGTCAAGCCCGCCAGGCTGACCGTGACGTTGCCCTCCGCATCAATGGTGCCCGCCTGCCTGGACCCGGCGGTCGTGGGGTCGGGATTGGTGCCGTAAACGACACCTACCGTATAAGAACTCGCATCCTGCCCTGTGAGGTCCAAGACCTTACCTGTGATGGTGGCAGAGACTGCCGTGACAGAAGCGTCTCCTGTCTCCACCGTGCTGACCACATTGCCAGTGGCGGCTGAGTAGTCGCCTTCATCGCTGCAAGCAGACAGCGAGAAGAGACCGGCTGCAAGCAGCATCACACCTGCTAAATATTTCATTTTCATAATCGGTTCGGTATTAAAGTTATTAATCATTACTCGGTTGCACCGGGAGACACGACAGGAGCACCTGTGTCCATCTTCACGGTAATGGTAATCTCGATGGCCTCGGAACACTTGAAGTCGGTGAACTCCGATTTCGCAGAATCATAGGTGAAGCAGCTTGCCGGTCCCCATGGATTCAGGACATAGCGACGGAAGCTGTTGGTGGCAGCGTTGTCGTCGGGATAGCCTCTGGAGATAGCCGTGTCGTCGAACGGCACGTTCTTGCCGTCCACCTTGATGCTCTTGATGGCCACATCGCAATTGGGATAGTCCTTCAGAATCTTGTTCACGTCGATGAAGAGGAGATAGGGATTGCTCTCGGCACCCTCAAACTTGAGCGTATAATCGCCGTCGCCAGTGACAAAGACATTGGAGCTGCAATAGTTGCCGTCCCAACCCCAGCTGGAGTTGTTGAGATACAGGTTGGCCTTGTAGCGTGGACCGCTGTCGCCGCCTGTGCTCTGGGCAACCCAGTGGTAGCCCTGGTACTGGAAGAGCTTGCCCTGGTCGTCCAGGCACTGGCTTCCGAGCCACAAATCCTTCAAGTTGCCGGTGTAGTCATCCTTGGTCACATTCAGGATGCGCAGGGTATTGTCTGCGTTGGCGTGCATATTGTAGTTGTAAGCGGCAGAAAGCTGGGTGTTGCCGAAACCTGCGCTGAAGGTAAACACTCCGTCATCGGTCAAGGTATAATTACCCGAAATCTCGATGCCGTCGGGAGCAGTGTAAACGTAGGTCTTGGCCTCGCTGTTCATCACGAGCTTGGCATCCTCGATACCAGCTGCTGCGGAAATCTGCGTATTCTTGGCGGAACCGTCAAGGCTGCAATAGTCGAACTGCTGCCCCTCGTCATTGTCGGGGGCAGCCAGCTTATAGGTAATCTCCTTGTTGGTCTTCTGCTCCACCCAGTCGCGCCAGTCTGTCATCAGCGTTGGTGCTACTGTCGAGTTGTCGTCCACGGTGGGAGTCCAGTTGTTCCAATACTCCTCCGACACGAAGTTGTAGCACAACAGGCACTTGCCTTCATCCGAGTTGTCACGGACAGCCGCAATCTGTAGGCGGTCGCCGTCGAGTCCCATCAGCTTCAAGCCACTGCTCCAGTTGGTGGCGACACGGTCGTGGCCTGAGTTGTGGAGCAGTTCTGCATCAGAGAAAGTAATCGTGTAGTTGTCTGTATCGAGCATGTAAGTACCCTTGAGAGTCTCGCCCGTCTCAGCGTTGTAGACTGTAACGTGAGCACCGTCAATGAGGTCAAACTCCATGTAACCATAGTCCATGGCTGTCATCACCCAAGAGTTGCCTGCAATGTCGGGAGTATAGTTCCAGTGGTCGCCGCTTTCGGCTGTCTGTCCCATCATGCAGGTATTCCAGTCGTCGTCCATGCCCCAAAATCCGAGCGGGCCCGCCCAAAGGTCGGAATGCCTGGTGATGGCATTGGCATCGATGTCGAGCTTCCACTTCTTCGACTTGCCCACGCCGCCGCTGATGTAAGTCCACAAGGGGTCTGTGACGAAGTCGGCACAGAAGTCGGCAACGCTGAATTCGGCGTACGGTCCCCAGAGGAATCCGCCGCGGGTCTCCACTCCCATGCGTGCCTGGTAGGTGCCGTTAAAGGGAATCTTGAGACTTACCTCGTCCTGCTGGAACCTGCCCTGCGGGGTGTCGAAGACCACGGAGTAGCCGGAAGGCAAGAGGCTCTTGAACTTTACTATGTTGGGATTGCTCTCATCATGGGTGACGGTGAAGGCTATGTTCTCCGCCAAGTCCTCAGATGACAAATCCTTTCCGCCCAGACTGAAACTGTCCGGAGAGCAGCTGACCACGACCATCATCATGACGGCTGCCAACAGCGAATATATCTTATTCATCAATTTCATAATTCAAATACTTTAATAAGGTTAGGAATTACCATCCTGTGTTTTGCTTCAAGACACCGTTGGAAAGGGAAATCTCCGTGAGGGGTATCTGGATGAAACCGCGTTTCTTGACGATGTTGTCGGCATTGATCGTGACCGTGGTGTTCTCCCCGCCGTCCTTCACCGTCCAAGAGCCGGCAATCTCATTGGCTGCATGGTCCAAGCCCTGGCGAAGCTCGTCCCAGTAGCGAATGCCCTCGAAGGCAAGCTCCAGCTTGCGCTCCTTCAGGATGTTCTCCTTGGTGGCGGACAACTGGGAATAGCTGCCGCTCACCGTGGTGCCGTCGTCCTCGGTATAAGCACGCTTGCGCACCTGGTCGAAATAGCTCTGGGCATTGGGGCTGCCCAGCTCGGCGGCCATCAGCAGGACATCGGCGTAACGCACGAGTACCCAGTCCTGGAACTGGCTGATCTGAAAGTCGCCGGCGGCAACGCCCTCGGTATAATGCTGCAACTTGCCGTCGCCTGCCTCTGCATGCTTGGACAAGGTGGTGTATTTTTTGATGAAATAACCCGTGTACTCGCGTTGGTCGGCAATATAGTTGCTCTCGTAGTCCTTCAGTTGGGCTGCATCTATAACGGATGCAGAACGGCGCGTGTCGCCCGTTGAATAAGATGAAGCGAGGGAGGGAGTCACCGTACAAGAACCCCAGCCCTGGCCGTAGATGTCGTATACAAGGCTACCGGTACGCATCCCCACCATTACCGCGAAACGGTTTCCGTCATTGTTGCCGTTGTAGTCGGCAGTATAATTGAACTTCATCGACAGCACGGTCTCCGGGTTTCCTGCACCTGCCCAAGTGGAATTCTCATGAGCCCAAAGGCCTACATATCCGCCGCTCTTGTCTTCGGAAGAAGCCGGCCACAAGTCCCTGAACCGGGGTATCAGACTGAACTCGCCGCTGGAGATGATGTCCTCGCAAGCAGCCAGTGCCTCAGCCTTGGTCAGCCCCAACTGGTCAGGTTCCTTGCCATAGTAACCGCTATAGAAGAGGTACGCACGGGCCAAAATGGCCTCGGCGCCATATTTGGTGACATGACCGTCATTGGTGACCGCATCCTTCTTGGGGTAAGCATTGGCAGGGATTTTCTCGATGGCATATTTCAAGTCACTGAATATCAGGTTATACACAGAATCGGGCTCTGCCTGCGGAATATTCTCGCTCGTGGCATGTTCCAGCAGGGGAATGTTCTCCCACAAACGGACCATGTCGAAATAGCACAAGGCACGAAGGGCGTGCGCCTCTCCCAGGTATGTATCCTTGGCAGTGTCGTCATCCCACTTGATACCCTCTGCCTTGTCTATGAACTCATTGCAACGGAAAACGGCTGCATAATAAGACTTCCACAGCGTCTCGTGCATATCCGTGTAAGAAGGGGACTGGCTCATGTCAAAGCGGTCAATGATCTGCGTGTTGCGGCCGTCATTGTTGCCGGTGCCGCCGAAGCACTCGTCGCTCATGACCTCCGTCAACTGATAAACGGTAAAAGAAGGGCCGTCGGAAACTGTACGCTGCCATCCGTCATAGCAAGCGTAGAGCGAACGAAGCCCGTCCTCCTGGCTCTTATAGTAGTTGCCGGAATTCGATTCGGTCTTGGAAGCCACGTCCATCCAGCTCTCGCCGCATGAAGCCAAGCCTCCCAGAACAAGAATGCCAATGGCGGCTGTCTTTATTTTATTTGTCTTCATAATCATGTATTCTTTAAATTAGAACTTAAGATTCAAACCTACCAAGAAGGTACGCGGACGGGGATAATAGCCCAGGTCTACGCCAGATGCCCAACTGTTGACACCGTAACCGATCTCCGGATCCATACCGTCGTACTTGGTGAAGGTAAACGCGTTCTGTACCTGGAAGTACAAGCGTGCCTGGGAAACATACTTCTGGTGCAAGAGCTTGGCAAAGTCATAGCCAAGGGTGATGTTGCTGATGCGCAAGAAGTCACCGTCCTGGATGAAGAGGTCGGAGAACTGGTAGTTGATATTCGTCTCCGTCACGCGCGGGTACTTGTTGGAAGTCCCCTCGCCTGTCCAACGCTGCAGGATGGCAGAGGTGTAGTTGGAAGTCTTGTTTCCTACATTACGGTAGCACTGCACGATGTCGTTGCCTACAGATCCGTTGGCTGTCACCGAGAAGTCGATGCCCTTGTAGTCGAAGCCCAGCGAGAAACCGTATGTGAAATCGGGCATACCATTGCCCAGGTTCACCTTGTCGTCGTCATTGATGACTCCATCGTGGTTCACGTCATAGTACTTCACGTCGCCGGGCTTTACCGAAGATCCCTGAAGGACACCGTTGCCGGCA
Source organism: Acutalibacteraceae bacterium (assembly GCA_963616155.1). Taxonomy (GTDB): domain Bacteria; phylum Bacteroidota; class Bacteroidia; order Bacteroidales; family Bacteroidaceae; genus Prevotella. The sequence continues at coordinate 11,470 of CAVEJY010000065.1, read as the reverse complement.
GCCACCCATTCGTCGATTTCCTGCTGGTTCTGGAACACGCCGGCGGTCTTGTAGCCCCAGAAGTAGCCGATAGGCTCTCCGTTGCTGCAACGATAGAACTCCGTGGAGTTGTCATAGAGCTGTCCGGCACCGTCGGTACCGTGGATGACACCGTCCTCCGTAGGAATATTGCCTACCTTATTCTTGTTGTAGGCTCCGTTTACATTCACATAGTAATTGAAGTCCTTGCCCATCTTGCCGTTCCAGCCCAAACCAATTTCAATACCGGTGTTCTTCACATCACCGCCATTGAAATAAGGTGCGCCTGTACCTGCAGTGCCTGGGATGGGCTTCACGAGCAACCAGTCCTTGGTCGTCTTCTGGTACCAGTCGATGTTGACATTCAAGTTGCCCAACAGGCGCAAGTCAAGACCAAGGTCCAGCTGCTCGGAGGTCTCCCACTTCACATTCTCGTTGGACAGACGGCTCTCGTATGCGCCATAGTAGTTTGCCTGTCCGTCAGCTCCCAGGGTTGTACCGAAGTTGTAATAAGTTCCAGAAGTCGTGATGGGAGAAATGAACATCAAGTCACCGATGTTTTGGTTGCCTACCTGACCCCAGCTGGCACGGAACTTGGCATAGTCGAGGATCTTGGACAGGGGCTTCATGAACTTCTCGTTCGTAAGGATCCAGCCTGCGGAAATTGAAGGGAAATATCCCCAGCGGTTGCCGCGGGCGAACTTAGAGGAAGCATCGGCACGGAGTGTTGCCGTTGCCATATAGGTCTCCTTCCAGTTCCAGCTCACACGGCCAAAGTAACTGACCATGCGCTGTGACAGGGAAGGCGCACCGCTGGCGCCCAGGCCGTCGCTTGCATTGGAGGCCGTACCGTTGCTCACATAAGCATGACTCCAATCGTCGAAACCGCTCTTCAATGTGGCATTGGAAGCACCTACGCCCACACCGTCAAAACGCCAAGACTCTGTACCTACCAAGGCGGTAAGGCTGTGGTCACGGATCTTGAAGTCATAAGACAGGGTGTTGGTCCAGGTCAACTGCCAGTTGTGGCTCATGTTCTGGCTCACACCCGTGCGGTTGGATGTGTTGTAGCTGTAGATGGAGAACTGGTAGAGAGGGGTGAACGAGCGATAGTCGCTCGAATAGTACTCATAACCTATCACCGTACGGTACTTCAAGTTCTTGACGGGCTCAATCTCTGCATATACATTGCCTGTGAAGCGGGCGGCGTTGGTCTCGTTGTTGTTGGTAGTCATCATGACACCATAGGGGTTGCCGTCGGCATTGTACCAATCGCTTTCGCTGGTATCATTGTACGGAGAGCCATACTTGTTATTGTCACTATAGACAGGTGACAAAGGAGAAGTGTTGAAAGCGCTGCGCAGGGAGTTGTTGTAAGCATTGCCCACTGCGACACCCTTGTTCTTGGTATAGATGAAGCTAATCTGCTCGCCCACCTTGAGCCAGTCCTTTACCTTCCAGTCGGAGTTGACACGGAAGTTGTAACGCTCATAGTTGCTGACATCCTTGCCGCCGACGATACCTTCCTGGTCCATATAACCAAGGGTCAAGGCATAACTGGTAGTCTTGCTGCCGCCATTGACACCTATATTATAAGAGGAGGTCTTGGCGTTCTTCACAAACATCTCGCCTACCCAGTCTGTATCATACACATTGCCGTCGGCATCATAGATGCTCTTGTAGCTGCTCCAGTCATAGGCACTCTTGCCTGAGTTGATGGCGGCCTCGTCCAGGATGGTCATGTATTCCTTGGCATTGAGCATGTCGATACTGCGTGGCTTGTTCTGCCAACCGATATAACCGTCGAAGCTGACAACGGCACGGCCTTCCTTACCGCCCTTTGTCGTGATAAGGACAACACCGTTGGCAGACTGCGAACCGTAGATGGCAGCGGAGGCTGCGTCCTTCAGCACGTCGATGCTCTCGATGTCCGCGGGGTTCAAGGAAGCGATGTCGCCACGCACGCCGTCGATAATGTAAAGAGGGTCTGAGCCGCTGACAGTACCCATACCACGGATATTGACCTTCAACCCCGATCCTGGCTGACCTGAGGTTGAGATAATGCTCATACCGGGAGTCTGGCCCTGGAGGGCTTGAAGTGGGTTGGAAGTGTTGAGCTTGGCGATGTCGTCACCTTTTACATTGATGTTCGCACCGGTCACCAACTTCTTCTTCTGTACACCGTAGCCCACTACGACCACCTCGTCGAGAGAGTGCTTGTCTTCCTGAAGGGTGATGTTGAGGTTCTGGCCAGTCACCTTCACTTTCTGGGTGATGAAGCCTAAGTAAGAAACTTCGAGCGTCTGTCCACTCTTCGCATCGATGGTGAAGTTACCATCCAGGTCGGTCACGGCACCCGTCTTCGTTCCCTGCACCATGACACTCGCACCAATCAATGGCTCGTTGTCGCTGCCGGAGATGACAGTACCCTTCACGGTCTGAGCATTGAGTACACCCGCTCCAATTCCGAACATTGCCTGAAAGACCCAAAGGAGTCCTACCAAGACAACTTTACAGAGCATACTGCCCTGTGAGAATTTCTGAGATGTCTTTCTCATAACTTTTAGGTTTTAATGAATAATGTATAATTTTTAGGTTTATTTTTTTAAGGTATGCGCTTCATGCGTTTCCGTGGCAAAGATAAACATTTTTTAGGAAATGGGTCGTATCAATATGTACAAAAGATATGCATAAAATGTACAAATTTGGGGTATAAAATGTAAAATGGGGGCTTTTTAGATAAGGGAAAGGCCTGTATTTTGCGAAATTCAACAAAATACAGACCTTTTTCTCGCTTCAAACGATGCCGTTTGTATTATTTTGCCCGATTTGCGTGAAATCTTATCAGACCGTCCAACGGTGACTGCACAATCTCCTCCACCTCGCAGTCCATCCACTCCATGGCATCATGAATCTGCGTCTCGAAATGACAGGCCACACTGCCCACGAAGCCGAAGGGCGGAATCTCCTCCTCCATCTCGCCCAGATGCTCCAGGTAGGGATTGGTATTCTTGTCGAAGAACTCCCTGAAGCTCTCCTCCACCATGAAGCCGAGCGCATCCGCCTCGTCGAGTTCCTCGCTGTCGGGATTTTCCTTCTCCAGCACCCCGGAGATGAACGGACAGAGGGAGGCAAGGAAGCGGTTCGCCATCGGCTCACGGTATACCTTATTAATAATAGAGGGATAGTCGAGCTGCGCCCAGTCGAAGAACTTCTTCTTGAGCGACTGCGGCAACTCGCCCTTGAGCAACTCGCCAAGGAAACGCTTGCCCAGATAGGCACCGCTGCCCTCGTCGCCGAGGATGTAGCCCAGAGGCGGCGTGTTCTGCACAATCTCCCTGCCGTCGTAGAGACAACTGTTGGATCCTGTGCCCAGGATACAGGCAATGCCTGGCTCCTCGCCGAAGAGTGCGCGCGCCGCCCCAAGCAGGTCGCTCTCCGCCTCCACCTTTGCGCCGGGGAAGGCTTCGGAGAGCAACTGTTCCATCCTCGGCTTCTGCGCCTCCGTCACGCCGCTGCCGTAGAAATACACCTCTGCGGGAGAATCGGACAACGTCAGTTCCTCTTGCATCACATGGAGAATCTCCCCGTCACTCTGATGGACGGGACTGATGCCCTGCGTCCTGCACTCACGCACCAGTTCTCCTCCGTCGGTCACCAATGCCCAGTCGGCCTTGGTGCTTCCACTGTCTACTATCAGTTTCATACTTTCTTTTGTCTTGTTGGTTATTCCATTTGCAAAAGTAAGGGAAAATATCGGGAAAGCAGAAATATTACGCTAATATTTCAAAAAAGAAAAATAATCTCTTGCGTTATTCTTGATTTTTCGTTAACTTTGCACGCAAAACGACGAAATTTTATGAAAAAGAAGCTATCACTTATACTCATCCTGCTGCTGGCCTTCGTGCTGCAGGGCCATGCCGTACTGAAGGAGGCGAACCTCGACACCACGCTCTACATGCTGCGCACGGAGCTTTCCACCTACCACCTCGACCTGGAGCAGCAGAGCCAGAGAATCAAGGCAAGACAGCAGGAGACGTTCAAGGAGATGCTCGACATCATGAGACAGGCCGACCAGAACTCACTGATGCTCTACTCGCAGCGCAGCGGATACATCTTCGACCTCACCTACGCCTGCCATGAGGCGACGGAACAGTTCAAGAAGTTCAGGTCGAAGTCGGCTCCCTTCCGCACCATCATCAAGAAGAACCAGCAGGAGGTGGCACGCTTCGACTCCCTCGTGAGCTACCTCTACGACATGAACACCATGTTCATGAGCGAGGAGGCACAACTGAACAGGAACGTGGACCTCACCCTCGCCGTCAACATCCGCCGGCAACTGGTGGAGCGGCAGAAACAGCTCACCGACTACATCCAGGCCTACGACCGCACGGAAAAGAAGCTGAAGTCGCTCAACGACTACGCCAACAGCCGCTACGGCGACATACAGAACAGCATCTTCAACAACGGCGGCGACAACTATTTCAAGATTATCAGCCAACTCAGGAAGAGCTTCAAGAGTGCCAAGAGCTCCGTGACGGAGAAATACCGCCCCGCCCCGGGCATGATGTCGCAATGGGACGTGAGAATCATCTTCATGCTCTTCGGCATCATCGTCTTCTACGGCTTCATCTCCGTGGCTCTCAACATACTGGTCATCAGGGTAGTCATCACCCGGCTGGTGAAGAAGGGACTCTTCGAGAGCATCAAGGAGAACTTCCTCGCCAAGCGCACCTGCATCATCATGGCAATGACCATCGTCACCTTCGCCGTCATCCTCGGCGTGGTGCGTGCCTTTACCCACCAGAACTTCATCATCATGGCAAGCCAGCTGCTTGTGGAGTTTGCATGGCTGATGGGCGTAGTGCTGCTCTCGCTGCTGCTGCGCGTGAGCAACGACCAAATCAAGAGTGCCTTCCGCATCTACTCGCCGTTGATGGTGGTGGGATTCATCGTGATCTTCTTCCGCATCATCCTGATACCGAACGACCTGGTGAACTTCATCTTCCCGCCCATCCTGGTGCTCTGCACCCTGTGGCAGTGGAACGTGATACGCCGCGAGCATGCCAACGTGCCCCGCACTGACCGCATCTACGCCTACATCTCGCTCACACTCTTCATCGCGAGCGTCATCTCCTCATGGGTGGGCTTCACGCTGCTCTCTGTACAGTTCATCATCTGGTGGACCATGCAGCTCACCTGTATCCTCACCATCACCTGCGTGGAGGGATGGCTGCGCGTCTACGCCAAGAAGAACCAGCTGGCAGAGAAGGCCATCACCGACAAGTGGGGCTACCGCTTTATATATAAGGTGTTGCTGCCCATCTGCGGCGTGATGTCGTTCGTCGTGTCCATCTACTGGGCCGCCGACGTGTTCAACATGAGCGACACCACCTGGATGATTTTCAACAAGGAGTACATCAAGACCAGCAACTTCACCGCCTCGCTCTTCAGCGTGACGCAGGTGGCTTGCCTCTACTTCATCTTCAAGTACATCAATATCACCTCCACCGACCTGATGCGCCACCACTTCGAGAAGCAGGACCCCTCGTCGGCGGCCAGCAAGATTGTGATGTTCAAGAACGTGCTACAGGTGCTGGTATGGGGCGTATGGCTGATGATAGCCCTCACGATGTTCCATGTGGGCAAGTCGTGGTTGCTCGCCATCTTCGCCGGTCTGTCCACCGGTCTCGGTTTCGCATCCAAAGACATCCTGGAGAACATCTACTACGGCATCTCGCTGATGATGGGACGCGTGAAGGTGGGCGACTACATCGTCTGCGACGGCACAAGGGGAAAGGTGAGCAGCATCAGCTACACCTCCACCATGCTGGAGGCTACCGACGGATCCGTCATCGCCTTCCAGAACTCGCAGCTCTTCGCCAAGAACTACAAGAACATGACCCGCAACCACGGTTATGAGCTGGACATCTTAGAGGTGGGCATCGCCTACGGCAGCAACGTGAAGGAGGTGAAGAAACTCCTCATCGACGAACTGATGAAACTCGACTGCATCTACAAGGAGAAAGGTGTGAAAATCGTACTGAAGAGCTTCGACGACAGCTGCATCACCCTCAAGGTACTGGTATGGGTGAACGTGCTGACGCAGTATGCCGACGACGGCATCATCATGGAGTGCATCTACGACACGCTCAACGAGCACGGCATCGAGATTCCGTTCCCGCAGCGCGAAATCACCATCAAGCAGGGTTAAAAAGTTAAAAATTAGAAGTGGGGAACTCAACAGTTCCAACACCAGCTTCGCAATGATTAATTATTAATTCTTAATTAAAAAGCAATGGCAACATTCATAGCAGGCCCCTGCGTCATCGAGTCGATGGAGCTATTGGAGACAGTGGCACAGGAACTCGTGCGCATCAACAAGAAACTCGGGACCGACATCATATTCAAGGCATCCTTCGACAAGGCAAACCGCACCAGCATCCACTCCTTCCGTGGCCCCGGCCTGGAGAAAGGACTACAGATGCTCGCTGACATCAAGAACAAGTATGGACTGCGCGTCACCACCGACATCCACGAGAGCCACCAGGCACAGGCTGCCGGAGAGGTGTGCGACATCCTGCAGATTCCCGCCTTCCTCTGTAGACAGACCGACCTGCTCGTTTCGGCAGCAAAGACAGGGAAAACCGTGAACATCAAGAAGGCACAGTTCCTCAGCGGCAGGGATATGCGCTACCCCGTGGAGAAAGCTCTGGAGAGCGGGGCCAAGGAGGTGTGGCTCACCGAGCGGGGCAACTGCTTTGGCTACAACAACCTCGTGGTGGACTTCCGCAACATCCCCGACATGAAGGAAATCGTGCCCAACGTCATCATGGACTGCACCCACAGCGTGCAAAGACCCAGTGCCGGCGACGGCAAGACCGTGGGCGACCGCAAGTTCGTTCCCTCCATGGCACTGGCAGCCAAAGCCTTCGGTGCCACGGGCTACTTCTTCGAGGTGCATCCCGACCCCGACAAGGGGCTCTCCGATGCCGCCAATATGCTGGAACTCAGCAAGCTCGAAGCACTGATTGCAGAACTGCAGGGATAAATCATCCCAAAGAGAATGAAACAGAGAAATGACCAATAAGAATCAAGACATAGACAGCAAGACCGTTCGCCACTTCGGTGAGCAGGCACTGAGAGAGGAGGCACAGGCCATCCTCGACCAAATACCCCAGCTCGACGACAACTTCGAGAAGGCAGTGGACATGATGTTCCGCTGTCAGGGCAAGATTATCGTCACTGGCGTGGGCAAGAGCGGTCATGTGGGAGCCAAGATTGCCGCCACCCTCGCCTCCACAGGTACACCGGCGTTCTTCATCAACCCGCTCGACGTGTACCACGGCGACTTAGGGGTGATGACCGACAAGGACGTGGTGCTGGCACTCAGCAACAGCGGTCAGACCGACGAGTTGCTGCGCTTCATCCCCATGGTGCTGCACATGAACGTGCCCCTCATCTCCATCACCGGCAACCCCGACTCGCTCTTAGCGAAATACTCCAACCACCACATCACCGTGAGGGTGAAGAAGGAGGCGTGTCCGCTGAACCTCGCCCCCACCAGCAGCACCACGGCGGCACTGGCAATGGGCGACGCATTGGCCATCGCACTGATGCAGGTGCGACACTTCAAGCCACGCGACTTCGCACAGTTCCACCCCGGAGGCGAGCTGGGAAAGCGACTTCTCATCACTGCGGAAGACGTGATGCGCAAGGATGACCTGCCTGTCATCCCCAAGGAAATGCACCTGGGTGAAGCCATCATCCATGTGAGCAAGGGCAAGCTCGGATTGGGTGTGTCGCTCGACGGCGAGGGCAAGGTCATCGGACTCATCACCGACGGAGACATCCGCCGCGCCATGGAGAAATGGCAGGCTGAGTTCTTCAACAAGCAGGTGAGCGACATCATGACCGCTACGCCCAAGATGGTGCATCCCGCCACCAAAATCACGGAGATACTCCGCATCATGCACAAGAACAAGATCCATACGGTACTGGTAGTGGACAAGGAAAATCACCTCCTGGGCATTGTAGACCACTATGCCTGCATGGTGTAAGTGAAGAACGAAGAGTGAAGAACGAAGAGTGAAGAATAAATCTTCTAAAAAGGAAGATCAAACATATCTAATGAATATAGTATATAATAAGTTAGAAAAGATTTTCAGGAAGGCACGGCCGTTGGTGGCCGTGCTTGCTTTGTCATGTACCCCGGCGTGCATGGCGCAAACGAGCGACTCGCTCATCGTCCAGCAACTGAGGGAGAAGGACATCCGCTTCTCCCACGACAACTCCGTCACGCTGCTGACCAGGGGACAGGAGAAATTCGACGATATGTTCCAGGCCATCCGGCAGGCAAAGAAGAGCGTACATCTGGAGTACTTCAACTTCCGCAACGACAGCATCGCCTCCCTGCTCTTCGACCTCCTCGCCGAGAAGGCAAAGCAGGGCGTGAAGGTGAGGGCACTCTACGACGGCTTCGGCAACGCCTCCAACAACCAGCCGCTCAAGAAGAAACACATCCGCAACATCCGCTCCAAGGGCATCGAAATCTATGAATACAAGCCCATGCGCTTTCCCTGGGTACACGATCTCTTCAACCGTGACCACCGCAAAATCGTGATCATCGACGGCCAGATAGCCTACACCGGCGGTATGAACGTGGCAGACTATTACATCAAGGGCACCAAAGTGGTGGGCTCGTGGAACGACATGCACTGCCGCATCGACGGCACCGAAGTGAATGCCCTGCAGAAGATTTTCCTCAGGATGTGGAACAAGGTGAGCGGACAGAACGTCTACGGCGCTGAGTACTACAGATGCCGGAAGGAAGACTATCTCGTGGAGAACCTGAAGCCCGACACCACGGCTTCGGCTTACCATAAGATGGTGGGCATCATCAACCGTGAGCCCCGTGTGTCGAACGATATCATCCGCTACTTCTACCTCAACGCCATCCAGGACGCAAAGGACAGCATCAAGATCATCACTCCCTACTTCACCCTCAACCACAAGTTGAAAAAAGCATTGCGCAATGCCGTGAAACGCGGCGTCAAGGTGGAGATCATGCTGAGTACGAAGAGCGACATCCCGCTGACTCCCGACTGCGGTTTCCACAACGCCCACAAACTGATGAAGGCAGGCTGCCACATCTGGATGTACACCCCGGGCTTCCAGCACACCAAGATCATCATGGTGGACGGCAAGTTCTGTACCGTGGGAAGTGCCAACCTCGACTCGCGCAGTCTGCGCTGGGACTACGAGGAGAACGCCGTCATCATCGACCCCCACACCACGAAGGAGTTGACAAGCATCTTCGAACGGTACAAGAAAGACAGTTTCCTGCTGACAGAGGAGCGATGGGACGAATGGCGGACAGGCTGGCAGAAATTCAAGGGATGGTTTGCCACCAAATTCCTCTCGGCTTTCCTGTAAAGCCCATCATTTGGAAATACAAAAAACATAATGGAAGAATAAACATGGAACACCCTACGGAAAGCATGATGCCGGAACTGGCAATCGTTGACAGCAACACCCTGGCGGCGATAGGCCTCAAGCAACTGCTGGAGAGCGTCATGCCCATGATGAACGTGAGGCATTTCGACACCTTCGAGATGTTCGAGGCATCGCAGCCCGACCATTTCATGCACTATTTCGTGTCGATGCACATTCTGATTGCCAACCGTTTCTTCTTCCTGGAGGGCAAGCGGCAGCGGCACACCATCGTGCTGACCACCGGCAACGATCCCAACTCCCAACTGCAAGGCTTCCACTGCCTCTGTGTCAACGTGCCCGAAGGCGTGCTCATCAAGCAGCTCCTCGCCCTGCAACACCTGGGACATCCCCACGGGGAGCATCTCCCGAAGATGGAATCCGTACATCAAGACAAACTCCTCTCCGACCGCGAAATCGAGGTATTGGCACTGGTGGCGCAAGGCAAAATCAACAAGGAAATTGCCGACCAACTGTGTATCGGACTCACCACCGTCATCACCCACCGAAAGAACATCCAGGAGAAATTGGGGCTGAAAAGTGTGTCATCGCTCACCATTTATGCCGTGATGCACGGCTATGTGGACATCAATAACGTATAATCATTACCCACTTATGGTGAGCAATACCTACAAATGATGATGCCTGCCTACAACTTGACGGTGGAAATGTCCACTAAGTTGTTGACGATGGCATAGATGGTAAGACCTGCCGGTGAGTGAATCTGCAACTTCCTCGCAATGTTGCGGCGGTGGGTAATCACCGTATTGATGGAGATGAAGAGGTGGTCTGCAATCTCCTTGTTGGTCATTCCCTGCACCAGGGCGACAATCACGTCCTTCTCGCGGTCGCTCAACTGCTCGTCGCTTTGCGGAGCCTGACTGATCATGTTGGAGATCTTGGCACTCACGTCGTTCTGCTTCAGTTTGCGCTCCTCGTTGCGGATGGCAGGAAGGAAAATCTCGTCCTCCACCTCGGAGTGATGGCTCAGCCACTCTTCGTTGTTATAGATGTCGTAGAGCGTGGCACTGAGCTGGTTATTGTGGAGTCCATCGGACGGCAAGTACTTGATGATGATATTCTTGAGTTCCTTCAGTTTCAAATCCACCTGTCCATGGTGCTTCGAGAAAGTCTCTATGTCGAAGTTGGCGGAAGCCGTGCCGTCGATGAGCGACTGCACATAAGGGAACACCATCTTCTCTTCATATTTCATGTGGTTGGTGATGCTGTGGGCATACTCGTCGTAGAGTTTCAGGATGAGCCGGGCGAGATTGTCTTTCTCGTCAAGTGCCTCCACCAGTTCCTTGCGGATGAAAGGCAACTGGAAATCAATGTAATAAGCGTGGGAAGCCTTCAGATAGTGCAGCAACGTGGGGAGTGACAGTCGTGACACATTGTCGTATTCCTTGTAACCGTTGATGGTAAAGTTCACCACGGCCAGAAACGTATAGGTGTCAACGTTTTGCTCCTCGCACACCTCCTTGACCGTTTTGTCACCGAAGCCCAGGTTGATGCCGAAACTGCCCAAGCTCTGCAAGATGTTGTAATTGTCACGGATGATGCTGATCATCTTGTCGTCAGCCTCATACATCTTTTGATTCTTCATCTTTTATGTCTATTTAGAAACATTCATGATGTTTTTGTTTTTATAGGTGCAAAATTACGAAAATCCCCCGAAACCTGCAATACCTAAAAATGATGATGATAAACTTTACCAACTTTTAAGTATTGCAAGATATTTTAAATCTCCGTACCTTTGCAGCCGAAAACCAAAAAAGTGCGGTGATGCTTGCCACTCCCGAGCGGCAGGCTGCTGGCGACCTTAATTATATTAGGCAGTCACACCTAAAGTCGAGACCGCAAACAGATATCCGCACTTTTTGGATTTTCCGGAAAAGGTTAAAGATTTAAAAAGATAACAACAATTAAAAGATATAATGAACTGTTTTAGAATTGGATT
>CAVEJY010000064.1:4176-10020 GCA_963616155.1 Acutalibacteraceae bacterium | reverse complement strand
TCTGTTCTCGTGCCAGTGTCGTTGGCGGAGCCTTTTACTTGCAGGGTCATATAGAAACCGTCTACAGACTGTTGCTGGCTGGTAGCCGACATGGTGTCGTCGCTGCTGCAACTGTTGAGTGTGAAGGATGCCGTGGCGAGCAAGCTCATCACGAATAAATTGAACTTCTTCATAATTTCAATTTTTAAAAATTAGACATCTATTTACTTATACAATATATTTTCTTAAAAGAATAGTTTCCGCATATACTGGTATCATCGTTTACTTATACATAACTTGCATCTTTTACCTATACACATAACCTTTAATCTTGTTCGTTGTGCCTGTGCCTCACATTCGCTTCAGCAGCTCCTGGAGGTTTTCCTTCGCTTCCTGGAGACCGGCGTCGGCGGCCTTCTGGAAGCAGGTCTTGGCTGTGGGGTAGTCGTTCTTCAGGACGGCGACGGCACCGAGGGCGTTGTCTGCCTGAGGACTGTTGCCCGCCTTCTTCAGATACTGCTCCGCACTCACCTCGTCACCGCGGTCGATGGCACTGTAGGCGGCGTTGAGGTTGGCAAGCTCGTCGTTGGGGAACATCTTCACCGCCACGTCGAACACCTCGTTGTAATCCTTGCTGCCCTTCTCGTAGCTGTTCGCCACCATATACATCTCGTTGAGCGAGAGTTTCTGGGGCTGCGTCTTCACCAGCTGGCGTGCCTCGTCGAGGTTGAAGTTGCGCACCTCGTAGTTTACCGTGTATTCCGTGCGGCGGAGCTGTGGGTAGACATTCTTGAGAAGGTAACGGTGCGCCTCGGTCGCCTTGTTGGCGATAGCCTTCTCCTTGGCATCGGGAGAAGCCTTGCTGGCGATGATGTTCTCCACCGTCTCCTGCTGCGGCACCTTGTTCTTGGCGAGGTAGTCGCTCACGCCCTGCCAGTCCTCGGCTGTGGAGGTGACGGTGAAGAGCTTCTCCTCCACGGGGTAGATGCTCCTGAGGTAGTTGTAGACCGCCTGGGTGCGGTTGCGCGCCAGTTTCTCGTTCTTGGCGTAGCTGCCGTCGGGCGAGGCGTAGCCGTGGAGGACGATGGAGGTGATCTTCATGTCGGCATCGTTCTTCACCACGTCGATGGTGTTGCGCATCTTCTCCAGCTCCGTCTTGTTGTCGGCGAGCTTGGTGTTGACGGTCGCCTTGTTCACCTCAAACTGCAGGCGTGCCGTTCCGTTCTCCGAGCGTGCCTTCACTGCTTCCGGCTGGGGCTGTACATAGGCGTAGCAACACTTCATCGGTCCTGCCAGTGCCTCGCCGGCGTTCTGTAGCAGTCCGCTCTCCACGATGGCCTGGTTGCATCCGCAGGCATCCTGTCCGATGACCAGCTGCGAGTCGTCCATCCAGTCCTTGTAGGGTGCGGTGGCGGTATAGTGGAGGGTCTGGCTCTCTCCGCCCTTGTATTTCTCCACGATGGCGGGGTTCGCTGTGGCAGTCTTGCCGTTGCGCTGGTAGTAGATGTAGCGTTTGCTGCCCATCACCTCTGCTGCCGGCAGCTTGAGGGTGTCGTTGCCGTTGACGATCATCGGGATGATGACGGCACCGCGGTTGCCCTTCAGCCCGAGCTGGTCCACGTTCAGGTCCATGTTGACGACGACGTTGTTGCCCGTCTTCTTCACTTCCTTGTTGACGATGCTCACCTTTCCCCCCGGCAGTTGCTGGGCGAAGCCCGTTGCCGTGACGGCGAGCAGGGCTGCGGAGAGAGTGGTCTTGATGATATGATTCGTTCTCATGACTTATTCTTTTTTAATAGAGTGGTAAACTAAAACACATACACGAGGTTGACGGCAGCCTTGGTGGGGCCCACATAGTGGTGGTCTTTGTCGCTCTCCACCTTCTCGCCGCATTTCTCGCACTTGTACTTGTCGTATCGGGTGAAGACGTAGCCCAGTCCTATCTCCGCCTCCAGGTTCCAGTGCTTGGAGAGAGCCCATGCGTAACCGTATGCCACGCCGGCTCCCACAAACCATCCCTCGTAGCGGTGGTCTTTCAGCTGGGAGAAGTCGGTGCCGAGGAACTTGAAGTCGGCGTTGATGTTGCCGATATTGTACTGTCCGCCGAGGAGATGGAAGCCCACGAAGTGACCCATCATCTTGTTACAGAACCAGTATCTTGCCTCCGGCTGCACGAGCCAGTGTTTCCACTTCTTGTTGTTGGAGAAAGTCCAAGGATTGTAGTTGCCTGAGACATCGATAGACCACTTGGGCGCAAGACCGAATTCAGCGCCGAGGTTGATGGTGGTCGTTGCATCGTACAAAAGGTTAGTCTTGACAGCCGCCTTTTGCGCCATGACTGAATAGGCAACACCTAAACAGGCCAGCATTGTGAGTATCATCTTTTTCTTCATAAATCCTTATAGCTTGAAGTTTACGGTTTCGATTTCTGGTTGCAAATATATAATGGTTTTTGTTACTGTGCAAGAAAAGTTACCCTGAAAAATACTGAATTTTCGCTTTTTTGTTGGAATTACCACTGAAAAAAACTTAAATTTGTGTAAATCATCAGCTTCGGACATACAACCTGTCCATAAAATTGCTAACTTTGTCCCGGCGAATATTAATTCAAAATTTATTGCCCGTCGGGTTTCTCGCGAGCCTTCAGACGGGTGTTTATATAAAAGGAGGTGTAATCTTATGGAACAACTTAGCGATACTTTCGTTTCCTTAATTAATAAGGTGGAGCAAACCCTTTGCCCGGAATACTGCGGCGTGGTGGACCGTAGGCGCGTCATCGCCTACCTGTTTCTCACTTTCGTAGAGGTGCTGGTGGTGCCCTACCATTTCGTCATGTTCCTGACTTTCTGGGAGCCGTGGGGCTTCAGTGTGGCTTGTATGCACGCCGTGGCACTCATCGTGGTGCAGTGGATTACCTGGCGGCAGGACGTGGAGTTCAGCAAGGGCGTGGGGGCACTGTTCCTCCTGGCGACGGCGAAGCTGGCGACAGACAGCGTGTTCTGTACCGTCTTCGGACAGTTGGCTGACAACGTGTCGGTGCTGGGCAACCTCTTCATCATGTTCTGCCTTGCCGCCGTGGCGGTCAGTCTGATGCTGACCACCACGGCAAAGATCATCACGGCGGCGACGGTGCCCTTGGTGGTGTTCTTTGTGCTCTCGCAGCAACCGCAGGTGATGATGCTGTCGCTGAAACCGATTCTCGTGGGCTTCCTCATGGTGGCGTATGTATTTGCCTACAACCGGAGCAAGATTACCAAGGGCTTGCGCCAGCCGCACGAGATAACGACCGAGGAGAAGAAGGCACTGGAGACCATCGCCAACCTGAAGGACGTTTCCGACATGAAGGCCGCCGGACTGATAGAGCGTCTCACCCCCGAGACCCGCCAGCGCATCGTGCATCATGCCAGTGAACATCTGAGGCAGAAGGAACTGGACGAACTGGCGTGGGACATGATCTGCTCCAGCTTGACGGCGAGCGAGAAGCAGATCTGCAAGCTCATTCTGGAGGGAGATTCCCTGAAGGTGATCTGCGCAAAGCTCAACAAGGCGGAGTCGAACATCACGAGCCAGCGCAGCCACATCAGGAAGAAGTTAGGCATGACCCGCAATGAAGACCTGCGCCGCACACTCGAGGCCCGCATCGCAGAAGTGCGAGGGGGGGGGGAATTTTGGTTGAAAGATTAATATTGAAATATTGAAAAAGTCTATCTTCAAAATCTTATTCCATCAACATTCGGAACGCCTGTGGAAGGCGGGCGATGATGTCGCTGGCGATGAGGCTCTCCTTGCCGAGGTCTTCGGCGGCGAGGTCGCCGGCAAGCCCATGCAGGTACATTCCCAGTCGGCACGCATCGGCACGCTTGTAGCCGCGGGCGAGGAGGGCGGTGATGATGCCCGTGAGCACGTCGCCGCTGCCGGCCGTCGCCATACCGCTGTTGCCCGTGGGACAGAACTCCACATGGCCGTCGGGGAGACAGAGGGCGGAGTAATGGCCCTTGAGGAGGACGTAGGCCTGGAGATGGCGGGCGAGTTCGCTGGCGCGCTCCAAACGGTCATAGCAGCAGCTGCTCGGGGTGCCTGCCAGACGGTCCAGCTCCTTGGGGTGGGGCGTGAAGATGAGGTCGTGGGGCAACTGCTGCATCCAGGCACGGTGACTGGCGAGGATGTTGATGGCATCGGCATCGATGACGAAGGGATGGTTCGTGCGGCGCAGTTGGGCAATGAGGGCGATGGCTGTGGACTCGTGGACACCTAATCCCGGTCCGATGCCAACGGCGTCGAACCGGTCAGCCTCCACCGCCTCGCTGAAGATTTCCTCGTCGGCATCCATCTGCAGCACCGCCTCGGGCACGGACACCTGCATCACGCTGTAGTTGGCCCTGGGCGTATGCACCGTCACCTTACCCGCGCCGCTCCTCAGACAAGCTCTGGTGGCGAGCACGGCGGCACCGCCCATGCCGTAGCTGCCGGCGATGATTAGGGCATTGCCCATGCTGCCCTTGTGGGCGAAGTCGCTGCGGGGGAGCAGCAGACGGGTCACGTCCTTCTGCTCCAGGATGCGGAAGCGTGCGTCGGTGTTCTGGATAAACTCCTGCGAGAGGCGGATGTCGATCACCTTCAGCCTGCCGAGGTACACCTGGCAGTCGGCGAGGAGCATGGCGAGCTTCTTCTGCTGGAGGGAGAGGGTGAGGTCGGCCTGTATGATGTTGGCGTGGATGTTGCAGGAGTTGTCCTCGCCCATGAGCCCCGAGGGGATGTCGATGCTCACCACCTTGGCAGGACTCTGGTTGATGTATTTCACCACGGCGGCGAAACCGCCGGAGAGGGGCTTGTTGAGACCGCTGCCGAAGAGGCCGTCCACCACCAGGGTGTCGGCGGAGAGCTGGGGAGGGTCGAAGTTGACCGTCACCTCAGTAAACTGCACGGAGGGCCGGGAGTCGAGCAGCCGCTTCTTGTTGGCGGCGCAGTCGTCGGAGAGTTTGTTGTGGATGTTGAACAGGTACACTGCCACCTGGTAGCCGTCCTCGGCGAGGAGTCGCGCCACGGCGAGAGCGTCGCCGCCGTTGTTGCCCGGTCCGGCGAAGACCACCACGGGCGTGCGGCTGGACCACTCCTCCTCGATGTTGCGCGTGATGGCCTTGGCGGCGCGTTCCATGAGGTTGATGGACGAGATGGGCTCGTGTTCGATGGTGAATTTGTCAAGCTCGTGAATTTGAGCGTTCGTGAAAATCTTCATACTTATCCTTCTGTTTTTGTGCAAAAGTACTAAAAAAAGCCCGATGTAGGCATGATGTTTCATGATTTTTTCGTAATTTTGCAGAAAATATTAGATTTAGAGACTATGGGCATAGTAAAAATCAAGGATAAGACCTTCCGGACATCGATTCCCGAGGCAGAGATCCTGAAGAAAGTGCAGGTCGTAGCCGACCGTCTGAACAAGGACTACGAGGGCAAGGATCCCGTGTTCCTGGCAGTGTTGAATGGCTCGTTCATCTTCGCAGCCGACCTCATGAGGATGATCACCGTGCCGGGCGAGATTTCCTTCGTGAAGTACGCTTCCTACGAGGGCACCACGTCGACGGGCACGATGAAGACGCTGTTAGGCATGAACCAGGACCTGGAGGGCCGTCATGTGGTGATCGTGGAGGACATTGTTGACTCCGGCAGTACCATGGCGCACATGATTGCCGACCTGGAGAAGCTGCGCCCCGCCTCCGTGGAAATCTGCTCGCTGCTGGTGAAGCCCGGCAACCTGAAGGTGGACCTCGACATCAAATATGCCGTCATGGAAATCCCCAACGACTTCATCGTGGGATACGGACTCGACTACGACCAGGAAGGAAGAAACCTCAGGGACATCTACAC
>CAVEJY010000064.1:0-3804 GCA_963616155.1 Acutalibacteraceae bacterium | reverse complement strand
TTTAGAACCAACATAAAATTATATTATATATATTAAGGTAAAAATGAAGAATATCGTAATTTTCGGCGCTCCGGGTGCAGGCAAGGGCACACAGAGCGACAAGATGATCGAGAAGTATGGTCTCGGTCACATTTCAACAGGTGACGTATTGCGTAACGAAATCAAGAACGGTACAGAGCTGGGCAAGACAGCCAAGGGCTATATCGACAACGGACAGCTGATTCCCGACGAGCTGATGATCGACATCCTCGCCAGCGTATACGACAGCTTCGGCAAGGAGCACGCTGGTGTGATCTTCGACGGTTTCCCCCGTACCACTCCACAGGCAGAGGCCCTGAAGAAGATGCTCGCAGAGCGCGGCCACAAGGTGGCAGCCATGATCGAGCTTGCCGTGCCCGAGGACGAGCTGATGGCACGTCTCATCAACCGTGGCAAGGAGAGCGGCCGCTCCGACGACAACGAGGAGACTATCAAGAAGCGTCTCAACGTTTACCACACACAGACCTCTCCCCTCATCGACTGGTATGAGAAGGAAGGCATCCACCACCACATCGAGGGTCTCGGTACCGTGGACGAGATCTTCGCCCGTGTTTGCGAGGTGATTGACAAACTCTAAGATAATGAATAATGTATAATGTACATGATTCTTTGTACATTATACATTATAAATTATACATTCAAAAAATGGCTGAATCCAATTTTGTAGATTATGTAAAGATACAATGCCGCTCTGGCAAGGGTGGCAAGGGCTCCATGCACCTGCGCCACGTGAAGTACCAGCCCAACGGCGGTCCTGACGGTGGCGACGGTGGACGTGGAGGAAGCATCTATCTGCGCGGCAACCACAACTACTGGACGCTGCTGCACCTGAAATACCAACGCCACTTCTTCGCCGAGCATGGAGGCAACGGCGGACGCGACAAATGCCACGGCACCGACGGCAAGGACATCTACATCGACGTGCCCTGCGGCACTGTGGTGTACAACGCCGAGACCGGCAAGTTCGTGTGCGACGTAGCATACGACGGACAGGAAGTGCTGCTCCTGAAGGGCGGACGCGGCGGACTGGGCAACTTCCAGTTCCGTACCTCCACCAACCAGGCTCCGCGCTATGCGCAGCCCGGAGAACCCATGCAGGAGATGACCATCATCATGGAGCTGAAGCTCCTTGCCGACGTGGGACTCGTGGGCTTCCCCAATGCGGGCAAGTCGACCCTGCTGAGTGCTGTGTCGAGCGCACGTCCCAAGATTGCCAACTATCCGTTTACCACCCTCGAACCCTCCTTGGGCATCGTGGACTACCGCGACCACCAGAGCTTCGTGATGGCCGACATCCCCGGCATCATCGAGGGAGCAAGCGAGGGCAAGGGACTGGGACTCCGCTTCCTGCGACACATCGAGCGCAACTCGCTGTTGCTCTTCATGGTGCCCGGCGACACCGACGACATCAAGAAGGAGTATGAGGTGCTGCTGGGCGAGTTGAGGAACTTCAACCCCGAGATGCTCGACAAGCATAGGGTACTCGCCGTGACCAAGTGTGACCTGCTCGACGAGGAACTCATCGAGATGCTCAAGGAGACGCTGCCCGACGATCTGCCCGTGGTGTTCATCTCATCCGTCACCGGACAGGGCATCCAGGAACTGAAGGACGTGTTGTGGAAGGAACTCAACTCCGAGAGCAACAAATTGCAAGAGATTACCTCCGAGGACACGCTCGTTCACCGCGACAAGGACATGAGCCGCTTCCAGCAGGAGTTGGAGGCTGAGGGCGAGGACATCGTGGAATACATCGACGAGGAGGAAATAGAGGATGTGGAAGACCTGGACGATTTCGAATACGAATAATCCCTTCGCTTTCTCCACGACCCGCAAGGGAGGAGTGAGCCAAGGGAAGTATGGCGAGTTCAACATCAATGAATATTGCGGTGACGAGGCTGACTGCATCGCCCGCAACCGTGAACTGTTGGCAGGCGAACTGGGTATCCCTGCCGACCGCATCCTCCTGCCCCATCAGGTGCATGGGGTGGAGGTGAGAAGAATCGGCGAAGACTTCCTCTCCTTGGCCGAGACCGACAGGAAGGAAGTGCTGGAGGGGGTGGATGCCGTGATGACCGATGTGCCGGAAGTCTGCATCGGAGTCTCCACCGCTGACTGCATCCCCGTATTGCTCTATGACGGGGCGCATCATGCCACCGCCGCCATCCATGCCGGGTGGCGGGGTACCGTGGGGCGCATTGTGGAAAAGACCGTGGATGCCATGCGTGACTCCTTCCATACCGACCCGTCAGACCTGAGGGCAGTGATAGGACCCGGCATTTCGCTCGCCAATTTCGAGGTGGGCGACGAGGTGTACGAGGCGTTCGCCCAGGAAGGTTTCCCGATGGAGCGGATAGCCCGCCGCTTCGCCAAGTGGCACATCGACCTGCCCCTCTGCAACGCCCTACAGTTGCGGAAGACGGGAGTGAGGGAAGAGAACATCCAAGATTCCGGCATCTGCACCTACGACCATTGTGACGAATACTTCTCCGCCCGCCGCCTGGGGGTGGCATCGGGGAGAATCTATACAGGAATCATTCTAAGCTAAAGATATGAAATTCAACCTAATCAAGACCGTCGGAAAGATACTCGTCGGAGCGGTGGGCTTCACCTTGGTGACCTCGCTGACTCCCGTGAAGGAGCAGTTTACTGCCGCCGAACAGCAGCAGATCAGCATTGCCACGCCCGGACTCTTCGACCAGAGCAATGCCTTCAACGTAGACTTCGAGATTTTCCGTGACAAGGAATATTCCTTCCCGCTGCCCGTGGGAAAGGCAACAGCTGCCAACAACACCCTCAAGATAGAGACCCAAAAGGGCGACGCCGTGAAGGCGATGTTCGACGGTCATGTGCGACTGGCGAGAAAGACGGAGAAACAAGGCAACGTCATCGTCATCCGCCACGACAACGGACTGGAGACGGTCTACGCCAACAATGCCGAGAACCTCGTGAAGGTGGGGCAGTCGGTGGAGGCAGGACAGACCATCGCCATCGTGGGCACCAAGAACGACGATACCTATTGCGAGTTCTCCATCATGGTGAACGGTGCCCGTATCAATCCCGAGACCGTCCTGGAGGTGAAGAGCCATAAGCTGAGAAAGCAGACCATCCAGTTCCGCAAGAACGGCAGTCGGGTGGCGGTCAGTGTCATCAGTGCCAAGGGCGGCCATGCGGCGGCATCAGGCAAGTCGGGCGGCAAGCGGGGACTGACGCTCGACCCCGACGAGGTGAACGATCCCTTTGCCTCCAACAGTACCTTTGAACTGGACTTGGAGAAGATAGAATCGAAGGCATGGGCCTATCCCCTTCCCGGAGCCCATGTCATCAGTCCGTATGGCGGCAAGCGCAGACATTCGGGCGTGGACCTGAAGACCAAGCCCAACGACGAGATTGTGGCGGCGTTCGACGGTGAGGTGGTATCCTCGGGACCATTCTCCGGCTACGGCAACTGCATCCGCATCAAGCACGCCTATGGTTTCGAGACGCTCTATAGCCACCAGTCGAAGAACCTGGTGACGAAAGGACAGAAGGTGAAGGCTGGAGAGGTGATCGGACTGACCGGCCGTACGGGCCGTGCCACGACCGAGCATCTTCATTTCGAAGTCTCCTTCGGCGGCAGACGCCTGGACCCTGCCATCGTTTTCGACCACAAAGGCCGTAAGCTCAAGCCCGTCACGCTGACCCTGACCAAGGGGCGGGGAGTGAAGGTGAAGAAGTGAAGAGTGAAGAACGAAGAGTGAAGAGTGAAGAGTGAAGAGTGAAGAACGA
>CAVEJY010000063.1:0-19623 GCA_963616155.1 Acutalibacteraceae bacterium | reverse complement strand
TATCTCCCGTGTGAAATACCCCACCAACGAGAGTTCGCTGAACGGTGCCAACTGGACCGAGGCTGTCGCCAAGTTGAAGGACGGCACCAACAACTACTACAGCCAGATGTACTGGGACGTTCGCACAGGTCCCTACGACCATCCAGCAAACAAATAAGAAAGGTATAAGGCAAAGTGATTTGCCTCGGTGCTGACCGGGTGTCAGCTCATTTATATCTCTCTCAATTACGGGACCGGCAGAGGCCGGTCCTTTTTTTATGCTTTTCCTTGCTGCTTTCAAAAAAACGAAGTATCTTTGCAGAAAATATTGTAAGCTATGGCTATAAAGGAAAAAAAACAGCGTATTTACCGCAAGCGCATCCCTTACGGAATGATGAACTTCGTTAGCGTGAGAGAAAGAGATTGCTACTATGTAGACAAGACAATATTTATAGAAGAAATAGAGAGAGCCAACATGTATTTCTTCTACATCCGCCCTCGCCGCTTCGGCAAGAGCCTTACCCTCTCCATGCTCAAGCAGTACTACGACGTGAATATGGCGGACAGGTTCGAGGAGCTGTTTGGTGGACTCTACATCGGCGAGAACCCGACACCAGAGCATAACACCTACCTCATCATCTCGCTCAACTTTGCCGTGGTGGATGCCAATCTGGAGAACTACAAGAAGGGACTGGACGCACACTGCAACACGGAGTTCAATTTCTTCTGCGATGTCTATGCGCAGTATCTGCCTGCCAACATCAAGGAGGAGATGAACAAGAAGGACGGGGCAGCCGAGCAGCTCGACTACCTCTGCAAGGAATGCAAGAAGACGGGACAGAAGGTGTACCTCTTCATCGACGAGTACGACCACTTCACCAACACCATCCTTGCCGAGCCGAAGTGTCTGGACAGCTACAAGGCGGAGACACACGGTACGGGCTACCTGCGCAAGTTCTTCGACACCATCAAGTCGGCCACGGACAACACCCTGGAGCGCGTCTTCGTCACGGGCGTAAGTCCTGTGACAATGGACGACCTGACCAGCGGCTTCAACATAGGCACGAACTACTCCTTGGAATATGAGTTCAACGAAATGACCGGTTTCACGGAGGAAGAGGTGCGCGACTTGCTCACATACTACACCGACACGCTCGGTCTGCACAACTATACCATAGACGAACTGATAGCGATCATGAAGCCGTGGTACGACAACTATTGCTTTGCAACAGATGCATACGGTGAGACTACTCTGTTCAACTCCAATATGGTACTCTACTTCATTGACCACTACATTAGGAATAGAGGAAAGTTGCCGAAGAATATGATAGAGGAAAACATCCGTCTGGACTACAACAAGCTCCGTATGCTCATCCGCAAGGACAAGGAGTTTGCCCACGATGCCTCAGTCATTCAGCAGTTGGTGGAGAACGGCTTCGTCACCGGCGAACTGAAGACAGGCTTCCCTGCCGAGCAGATAGCAGACCCCGACAATTTCGTCAGCCTGCTCTACTACTTCGGAATGGTAACCATTGCCGGTCAGTATCAGGGCAAGACCAAGTTTGTGATTCCCAACCAGGTGGTGCGCGAACAGATATTCAAGTACCTTCTCGACACCTACAACGAAAACGATTTGACGTACAGCGCATACGAAAAGGGAAACCTCGAAAGCAAGTTGGCGTACGAAGGCAAATGGCAAGACTATTTCCAGTACATCGCCGACTGTCTGCACAAGTACTCCTCGCAGCGTGACCATCAGAAGGGCGAGTATTTCGTACATGGCTTCACCCTTGCCATGACTTGCAACTGCAAGTTCTACCGCCCCATCTCCGAGAAGGACACCCAAGAGGGTTACGCCGACATCTTCCTCTGCCCACTGGTAGAGAGCTACCCCGACATGACAGATTCGTATATCGTAGAACTGAAGTATGCCAAGTCGAAAGATACCGATGCCCATGTTGCACAACTCCGTGAGGATGCCATCGCCCAAGTAAACCGCTACGCTGAAAGCGAGGTGGTGACATCTGCCGTCAAGACTACCCGGCTGCACAAGATAGTGGTGATATATAAAGGTACGGAGATGGTGGTTTGCGAAGAAAAAGTGTAAATATCATGCCGACAGGGTTTGCCGACTGTAGTCAGCAGATTTGCCGACCACGCTCAGCAGACTTGCTGACTACAGTCGGCAGACCTGCTGAGCCCAGTCGGCACACTCAAGGAACTAACCGTTCGCACCCGAGAGGCTGTGATATGACCACATTTGCCATTACTATATTTTATGCCGCAAAGGTACGAAAAATTTTGCGTAATCCGCTTATATTGCCGACTAAACAAACAGACTTCCTATCTGGAACACGAGTGCCGACACTCCCCATGCCAACAAGGTAGTGTAGCCCGCGACAAAGCCCGCCCATTTCCAGCTGCCCGTCTCACCCTTGATGGCGGCGATGGTGGCGATGCAGGGGAAGTAGAGCAGGACGAAGAGCAGGAAGCAATAGGCGGTGAGCGAAGCCTTTCCTTCCGCCTCGGCATCACTGTAACCATAGGTCGCCTTGAGGTCGGAGGTCATCTGCTTCTTCAAGATCTCGTACTTGCCACCTTCGTCGTCGTAGTCCTGGTCATCTGAGAAGGAGTCGTTGTTGCTGTAGAGAACCCCCATCGTAGAGGCAACGATTTCCTTGGCACCTACGCCAGATACCAAGCCCACGTCGAGCTTCCAGTCGAAGCCCTGCGGCGTGAAGACGGGTTCGATGGTCTTGCCAATCATTCCGATGTAGCTCTGCTCCTGCTGTTGCTGGGTGGTGAGCTTGTCGTTGTGGGGGAAATAGCCGAGTGCCCACACGATGATGCTTGCCACGAGGATGATGCCTCCCATCTTCTTGAGGTACTGCTTACCCTTCTCCCAGGTGTGGCGGCCTATCGCCTTCCAGGTGGGGAAACGGTAGGGAGGCAGTTCCATCACGAACGGCGTGTCCTCTCCCTTCACCACGAAACTGGCAAAGATGCGGCTCAGGATGACAGCCAGGAAGACACCTATCAGATACAGCGACACCATGACGAGCGAACGGTATTGCAAGGCGAAGAACGTTCCTATCACCATAATATATATAGGCAGTCGCGCCGAACAGCTCATCAGCGGCAATATCAGCATCGTGATGAGTCGGGAACGGTGGCTCTCGATGGTGCGCGTCGCCATCACGGCGGGCACATTGCAGCCGAAGCCCATAATGAGGGGGATGAACGACTTGCCGTGCAGTCCCATCTTGTGCATCAGCTTGTCCATGATGAAGGCGGCACGCGCCATATAGCCAGAGTCCTCCATATAGGAGATGAAGAAGTAGAGGATGAGAATCTGCGGAAGGAAGACGATGACTGCCCCCACTCCACCGATGACACCGTCGACGAGCATCGCCTTCACGGGACCTTCGGGCAACGTGGTGCTAATGAACTCGCCCAGCCATGCCACACCGTCCTCTATCCATCCCTTGGGAATCTCGCCCAACACGAAGGTGGCGGAGAACATGACAAACAGCAGGAGGATGAATATCGGGAAACCCACATACTTGTTGGTGATGACACTGTCGATGAGGTGGGTCACCTGGTAGGTGTCCTTCGCCTTCCCCGTCTCATAACCAGCCTCCTGCAAGGCACCGTGGATAAAACCGTACTTGGCATCCATAATGGCTGTCTCACTGTCTTCCTGCATCTCCTCCTTTACACGCCTTGCCGCCTCGTCACGAGCCATGAAGATCTCCTTGGCAGAGTTCAGGTGTCCCACATACTCCTCGGCATCCTTGTCGTTCTCCAAGAGTTTGATGGAGAGGTATCGGGTGGAATAACGCTGGCGGATGGAGTCGTCTTGCTTCAGGTACCGCTGGATATGCTCAATGCCATGCTCTATCTCATGACCGTGGTTGATGTGGATATGGCGATAATGGCTGTAAGCATCCTCCTTGCTCTCGTAGAGCTTGATAATGGTGTCGAAGAGCTGGTCCACTCCCCTTCCGTTGGTGAAAACGGTAGGAATCATGGAGAGTCCGAAGAGTTCGCCCAACTTGTCATAGTCGATGTTGTCGCCACGCTTCTCGCTCTCGTCAAACATATTGAGGGCACAGACCATGCGGATGTGCATGTCGATGAGCTGGGTGGTGAGATAAAGATTGCGCTCCAGGTTGCTGGTGTCGATGACATTGATGACGACATCGGGCGTGTGTTCCACCAGTTGCTTCCTTACATAGAGTTCCTCGGGCGAGTAAGCCGACAGGGAATAGGTGCCGGGGAGGTCCACCAAGTTGAACTGGTAGTCCTTGTACTCCGCATGCCCCACCTTGGCATCCACGGTGACACCACTGTAGTTGCCCACACGCTCATGGGCACCGGAGGCGAAGTTGAAGAGGGAAGTCTTGCCACAGTTGGGGTTGCCCACCAGTGCCACGTTGATGACATGATGCCGTCGCTCTGCCTCCTCCTCCGCCTTGAGCATCTTGTCGCCCAATGCCTGTTCGTCACCGTCGGGAGAGTCTACCTTCCGGGAATCGTTCACCTTGCGGACGTCTTCCTCGGAAGTACGGTTCAGTTCGTCGTTCCTCTCCGCCTCGTCGAGAGAAACTATCTCTATATGGTCGGCCTCGCTATGGCGAAGCGACACCTCATATCCCATAATCTTATATTTCACGGGATCCTGCAAGGGAGCGTTGAGGAGTACCTCCACCTTCTTGCCCTTGATAAATCCCATCTCGATGATTCTCTTCCGAAAACCGCCGTGGCCGGATACCTTCACGATCACGCCACTCTCACCTGTCTTTAGGTCTGATAGCTTCATATCTTCTATGTTGTATTTTTTCTTGTGCAAAATTACAAATAATTATTCGCAACAAGATTGCATAGGTATCATAACAAAAGAAAATACCTACAAATGATGATGCCTTCACCATTTGCAGGTATTCCCCTTCATTATTTATGATGACTACAAGTTACCGCCGTGGCAGTTCTTGAATTTCTTTCCGCTTCCACAAGGACATGGGTCGTTGGGACGTGGCATCTTCTCCGCACGGTAAGGAGTACGATTCTCCTCATCGGCACCCTCGCGGGTATCCTGATGGGCAGCAGCCTCCTGTGCGGCACGCTCGGCGTCAATGTCCACCTTCTGCTCTACATAGTTCTGGGGAGTATGCTCCTCGGGAGCTGCCTCCTGTACGGGCTGTTCCTGCTGAACCACAGGAATCTGACCACGCATGAGGATGCTGGCGATACGGTCGTACATGTCATTGATCATGGAATCCCACACCTTGGCACTCTCCAACTTGAAGATCAGGAGAGGATCCTTCTGCTCGTAGCTGGCGTTCTGCACGGAGTGCTTCAACTCGTCGAGCTTGCGGAGGTTCTCCTTCCAGTCGTCGTCGATGATGTGGAGGATGATGACCTTCTCAAACTGCTTCACTACGCTCTTCGCCTCTGTCTCGTAGGCTTCCTTGAGGTTGCAGGCAATATTGTACATACGCTTGCCGTCGGCGATAGGCACCATGATGCGCTCATAGAGGGCACCCTGGTTCTCAAACACCTGTTTGATGATGGGCCATGCGGTGGCCTGGATACGGTCGGTCTTGCGCTTGAAGGAAGCCATGGCCTCCTGGAAGGCACGCTCTGCCAAGTCCTCACGCTTGCCGCTCTCGAACTCTTCCAAAGTGAAAGGA
The DNA here is from genome assembly GCA_963616155.1 of Acutalibacteraceae bacterium. Classification (GTDB taxonomy): domain Bacteria; phylum Bacteroidota; class Bacteroidia; order Bacteroidales; family Bacteroidaceae; genus Prevotella. The sequence continues at coordinate 13,951 of CAVEJY010000063.1, read as the reverse complement.
ATCTCCATGGCGAGCACCTTCAGGAACTCCTCCTTGGCCCCCTCGAAGTCGTTGTTGTTGACGATGTTCAGCACACGGTCCCAGATGATATTGGTGATGTCCATACCGATACGCTCACCCATCAAGGCGTGGCGACGCTTCTCATAGATAACGGTACGCTGACGGTTCATCACGTCATCATACTCCAGAAGGTGCTTACGGATACCGAAGTTGTTCTCCTCCACCTTACGCTGGGCACGCTCGATGCTCTTGCTGATCATTGGGCTCTCGATGCGCTCACCATCCTCGAAACCGAGACGGTCCATCACCTTGGCGATACGCTCAGAGGCGAACAGACGCATCAACTTGTCCTCCAAAGACACATAGAACACAGAAGAACCGGGATCACCCTGACGACCGGCACGACCACGCAACTGGCGGTCTACACGACGGCTCTCATGACGCTCTGTACCGATGATGGCAAGACCACCAGCAGCCTTCACCTCTGGAGTCAACTTGATATCGGTACCACGACCTGCCATGTTGGTAGCGATGGTTACGGCACCCTTGCCATTGGTGGAACGACCTGCCTCGGCAACAATCTGTGCCTCCTGCTGGTGCAACTTGGCGTTCAATACGTTATGGGGAATGTTGCGCATCTTCAACATCTTGCTCAACAACTCGGAGATTTCCACAGAGGTGGTACCCACCAATACAGGGCGACCCACATTGCGCATCTCCTCAATCTCGTCGATGACAGCACGATACTTCTCACGGGCAGTCTTGTACACACGGTCATCCAAGTCGTGGCGTGCAATAGGACGGTTGGTAGGAATCTCCACCACGTCGAGTTTGTAAATGTCCCAGAACTCACCTGCCTCGGTGCTTGCCGTACCGGTCATACCGCCGAGCTTGTGGTACATACGGAAATAGTTCTGCAAGGTGATGGTGGCGAAAGTCTGTGTGGCAGCCTCCACCCTTACATGCTCCTTTGCCTCGATGGCCTGGTGCAAACCGTCACTCCAGCGACGGCCCTCCATGATACGGCCCGTCTGCTCGTCCACGATCTTCACCTCACCGTCCATGACAACATACTCATCGTCCTTGTTGAACATGGTGTAGGCCTTCAAGAGCTGCTGTAAGGTATGAACACGCTCGCTCTGTACGCCATAGTGTGCCATCAGTTCGTCCTTGATGTCAAGACGCTGCTGGTCATCCAAGTCGGTGCGTGCCTCCAAGTCGCTCAACTGAGTGGCGATGTCGGGCAACACGAACAGTTCCTTGTCGTTCACCTGCTTGGCCAACCAGTCTGTACCCCTGTCGGTGAGGTCGGCAGAGTTCTGCTTCTCCTCCACCACGAAATACAAAGGCTCCACGGCCTTGGGCATCTCACGGTTGTTGTTGGCCATATAATATTCCTCTGTCTTCAGCAAACCAGCCTTGATACCTTCCTCAGAGAGGTACTTGATCAGCGGTTTGTTCTTGGGCAATGCCTTGTAGGAACGATAGAGGGCGAGGAATCCCTCGTCTGTCAAATCCTGGTTCTTGCTCTTTGTTCCTTCAGAAATCTTCTGCTTTGCCTCGGCGAGCAACTCTGTCGCCTGCTTGCGCTGCACCTCATAGAGTCTTTCCACCAATGGCTGGAACTGCTCGAACATCTGGTCATCGCCCTTGGGGATAGGACCGGATATAATAAGAGGTGTACGGGCATCGTCAATCAACACGGAGTCTACCTCATCGACGATGGCGTAGTTGTGCTGACGCTGCACGAGGTCGGCAGGACTTGTCGCCATGTTGTCACGGAGGTAGTCGAAGCCAAACTCGTTGTTGGTACCGAAGGTGATGTCTGCCATATACGCCTTGCGACGGGCATCAGAGTTGGGACGGTGCTTGTCGATGCAGTCCACGGAGAGACCGTTGAACATATAGAGAGGTCCCATCCACTCTGAGTCACGCTTTGCCAGATAGTCGTTGACGGTCACGACGTGAACACCATTACCTGTCAAGGCATTCAGGAACACGGGGAGGGTTGCCACGAGGGTCTTACCCTCACCAGTGGCCATCTCGGCGATCTTACCCTGGTGCAGCACGGTACCACCGAAGAGCTGTACATCATAGTGTACCATTTCCCACTTGAGGTCATTGCCACCGGCTGTCCAGTGGTTGTGGTAGATGGCCTTGTCGCCGTCGATGGTGATGAAGTCGTTCTTGGGGTCGCCAGCCAATTCACGGTCGAACTCACTGGCGGTCACCACGGTCTCCTCGTTCTCTGCAAAGCGGCGAGCCGTATCCTTGACGATGCTGAAGGCTGTGGGCAACACCTCGTTGAGTGCCACCTCATAATTGTCGAGTGCCTCTTTCTCCAACTTGTCAATCTGGTTGAAGATGGTCTCACGCTCGTCGATGGGCGTGTCCTCGATGGTGGCTTTCAGCTCAGCGATCTTCTCGCGCTGAGCCTTGCCGGCATCCTGCACATACTGCTGTATTTCTTTGGTCTTTGCACGGAGTTCGTCGTTGCTCAAAGCCTTGATGTTAGGGTATTCGGCTTTCACTTTCTCTACGATGGGCTGAATCAGCTTCATGTCACGAGTTGACTTGTTGCCGAACAACGACTGAAGGATTTTGTTAAAGTTCATTGTTGTATTTCTATTTTATTGTTATTCGTTATTATTTATAAATTGGTTGCAAAAATACAAAAAATATCTGTAAATCAGCAATCTTTCATCAACAAATGCCCTTTCCCGGGCACTTTTTTGTCCCTATAGGCGGTCGGGACCACGAATAACAATACTCCCGAGCGATATTTGCGGCTTGCGCAAAACGATGGGGAAGAAGGAGACATGATACTGACTTACTGGCAGAATCATCGGTTTGTGTTCATCCAGCGAGGCATCCTTCATCACCTTAATGACATAGAGGATGTCATCCTCCAGACTCTTTGCCTCGGGTTGCTGGATAAACTCGTCATAGGATATATCCGTCAGCGCAAACCTCAGTGCCTGCTGATAGGTCTGCGCCTCCATGCCTGTTGCCGCAAGGACAACCAAAAGGGCGGTGATATATCTATTTACCATGTCGTCGTATTATTTCTTTATGAGTTTTTTCTTGTTTCGGGCGAACAATTCTGTCCGCGTCTCATGCCTTACCAGCAAAGATAGTGCCAAAATCACCATACCTTCGGCATATTCCTGCCAGAAGCCCAAGAAAAGGGCGAGCAAGAGCAGGACCGCCCAAGCGTGATAGTACCAGTGTATTTGGCCTTTTCTCAGCTTCTTCGTCACGCTCCACACAAAGACGAGGTTAAGGGGATTGAGGATCAGCATCTGGAAGTTGACCTGCACGGTAGGATGCTGGGAGAACACCATCGCCAAGAGGATGATGCCCGGTAGTCCCGTAAGCGTGAGCAGGGCTGTGTCGAACCACCAGAAGTTCTTCTTCCGCCATTTTTCCACACCACAAAGAAGGAAGATGACCAATGCAAGGCAAAGAAACACGACCTTCGGGGTAACAGGCTCCGACTCGATGACCTCTGCCTGTGGGGCTATCACATAGAAGGTGGTATCCACCAGAGCGATTCCCCGCTTCCGGACGACAGGGCACATTCCGGCACTTGTGTCTATGTCAGCCCTCGCCTGGACGGCGAAGTCATGACTGAGGTTGTCGGGAAGGAATTCCCACTCCTGCCGGTCGATGCGCCGGTCGGCAGGATAACCCAGGAGCAGGTCATTGCCAAACCTCGCCCATCGGTGGTTCCCGTTCCACTTGTGGATTTCTCCCCTGTAAGAGGAATGTGTTGGCGACTTGGGCAAGCGGACATTCTTGGATCCTATGTTGTCGGCGAGCATGTTCCTTGCCCGTGTCGTACAGTTGTCGTAGAAGAAATTATAGCGATAAATGCGGTTCTCGGGCTTGGCATTCTCCTCGATGGCACGCACAATCCTCAGCTTTTCCTCCGCTGAGAGCCGGATGCGCTGCTGCCTCACCCATCTTCCTTGAGAGGCGTACTCGGCGATAAAGTCTGCCATGGGGAAGATACCTATCTGATAGTCGGTCATACCGAAGACAAAACGAAGGATGAAATAATCCTGTCCGAAGCTGAACATTCCCCAGTTCACCGCCACGTCGGTGCCGTGTGCCTTGTCCTCCACCCGCAATGCCGTATGGCCATAATACGACCACACCTCATTGCCCGGACCACAGGTAAGGAGGGAGATGTCTACGGAGTCGAGCCAAGCATACGCATCCCTGTACGCATGAGCATCCTGAGCAGAAATGTCGGGGGCGGAAACCGCCGACTCATCCTGCGCCCATGTTCCAGTCGTTAAATTGATTAACAAAACGACCAAAAATGTTCTAAAAATATACTTAAAACGTTTCACGATGCAAAAATACCTTATTATTTTGGATTATCCTTCTTTTTTCTCGTTTTTTTTCAATACTTTTGCACTCTGAATATAATTTTGAATGATTATTTGTAAATGAGAAAGCTTATCTTAGCAACCCTCCTTTTGGGTTCTGCTCTTTTCGCCAATGCCCAGAGTGGCACTAATTCGCCATACAGCCAGTATGGTTTGGGCGTATTGTCTGACCAGACTTCTGGCTTCAACCGTGGTATGAATGGCGTCGGCCTGGGTTTCCACGAGCACAACCAAGTGAACTATCTCAACCCGGCATCCTACTCCTCGCTCGACTCCCTGACGTTCATATTCGACGCAGGCCTCTCCGGACAGATTACCAACTTCACGGAGAACGGCACCAGGAAGAATGCCAAGAACGCCAACTTCGAGTACGCAGTGGCCGGTTTCAGGGCTGCGAAAGGAGTGGGTGTCAGCTTCGGTATCGTTCCCTTTACAAACGTGGGATACAGCTATTCCTCCAAGGATTGGGTGAACAGTTCCACGAAGGACGTTTACTACACCAACACCTTCGCTGGAGAGGGTGGTCTCCATCAGGTATATGTGGGTGCAGCATGGTCTCCATTCATCGGACTCTCCTTCGGTGCCAACGTGTCCTACCTTTGGGGTTCTTACTCCAAGTCCATCACCAGCACATACAGCAACTCTTATTATAAGTCGCTCGTCCGCACATACTCATCCCAGGTCAACAGTTACAAACTCGACTTCGGTGTACAATACACCCAACGATTGGGAAAAAGAGACTGGATGACCGTCGGTGTGACCTACACTCCAGGACACAACCTCGGTGCCGCTGCAGACATGAAGATTGTATCTGCCAACAGTCAGACAAGCACTGCCGACACCACCGCCTTCTCCATCGCCAAGGCACACGAGATACCTACCATGTTGGGAGTCGGCTTGATGTGGAACCACAACGTGCAACTGAAGGTGGGTCTCGACTACACCTTGCAAAAATGGGGAAGCATGGGCTATCCTACCTTTGAGACCGGCGCTGCCGATGCCACGACGGGCATCAACAAGAGCCAATACGTCCTGCGCGACGGCATCTACCAAGACAGACACAAGGTAAACCTGGGCGTACAGTATTGCTATGGAGAACGCGACCGCCGTTTCTTCCGCCGTGTACAATATCGTGCCGGTGCAAGCTATGCTACACCTTATTATAAAGCCAACGGCAACGACGGTCCCAAAGAATACTCCGTGAGCGCAGGTTTCGGCATTCCCATCGTCAACAGTTACAACAACCGCTCGTTCCTCAACATCAGCGGTCAGTGGGTCAGGAGTTCCACCAAGGACTTCATCAAAGAAAACACCTTCAGAATCAACGTGGGCTTCACGTTCAACGAGGACTGGTTTAGGAAATGGAAGATGCAATAATATTTTTGCATATATAATAATGTATAGATTGAAAAACTCTCTTTTCGGACTCATGGCCATCTTGTTTCTTGCAGCTTGCGAGGAACAGGTGGAACATACCGCAGCCGCCATCCGTGAGCGCGACTCCGTCGCTGTCATGACTTCCTATGGGGTCAACACGCTCATCAGCGACTCGGGTGTCATCAAGTACCGCATCGTGACGGAAAGGTGGGAGGTAAATTCCAACCGCAATCCTTCCAAATGGACTTTTGACAAGGGTATCCTACTGGAGCAGTTTGACGAGAAGTTCCACATCAACAGCTACATACAGAGCGACACGGCCTACTACTATGACCAGCAGAAGATATGGAAGCTCTATGGTCGTGTGCGCGTATTGACCAAGGACGGACTTCGCTTCACCAGCGAGCAACTCACCTGGGACCAGAACAAACATGAGTTGTCCAGCAACGTGTTCAGCAAGCTGGTCACACCCGAGCGAACCCTGCAAGGCTCGCATTTCTGGAGCGACGAGAAGATGACACGCTACTATGTTAGCAACTCCAAGGGCAGCTTCGTCAAGGAGGACATGGCCGGCGGCCAGAGTGACACGTTAAGTTCACAACCCGACTCCGTGAAGAGCAGTTTCCGCCAGCAAGCCACTCCACAGCGTGCCACCACCATACCGCTCACGCACTAACACAACATCAAGCAACAATCATGATGGAACAAGTAGGAATCAGCCTCATCGTCGGCATCATCATCACGATGGTTTTCTCCGCTTTCTTCAGCGGAATGGAAATAGCATTCGTTTCCTCCAACCGAATGTTGGCGGAGATGGACAAGGACAAGAACGGCATTTCCCAACACCTGCTGTCGTTGTTCTACAACCACCCCAACGGCTTCGTCAGTACCATGTTGGTGGGCAACAACATAGCCCTGGTTGTCTATGGAATCCTGATAGCACGACTGTTTGACAACACGATATTCGCCGGCATGGATGCGACATTCACCGTCCCTGCCGACACAATTCTTTCCACACTCATCGTCCTGTTCACAGGTGAGTTCTTGCCAAAGACGCTATTCAAGGCAAACCCGAACAAACTACTGACCATATTCAGCCCGTTTGCCTACGTCTGCTACATCATCCTCTGGCCCATCAGCAAGTTCAGCACCTTCGCCAGCAAGGTCTTGCTCCGCATCATGGGTGTCAAGATGGATGCAGAGACGGGAGACGAAGGTTTTTCCAAGGTGGACTTGGACTACCTGGTGCAGTCGAGCATCGACAATGCCACAGACGAGTCAGACATCAACGATGAGGTGAAGATTTTCCAGAACGCCCTCGATTTCTCCGACACGAAGGTACGCGACTGTATGGTGCCGAGGACCGAGATACAGGCGGTGGAATACGGTGCGTCCTTAGGCGAACTGAGACAGAAATTCGTGGAGAGCGGCAATTCAAAGATTATTGTCTATAAAGAGGACATCGACCACATAGAGGGTTACATCCACAGCTCCGAGCTGTTCCACAACCCATCGAAATGGCAAGACCACATCCGGCCGCTCACGTTCGTGCCCGAGACCATGCAGGCGCAGAAACTGATGAAGATTTTCCTTCAGCAGAAGAAATCGCTGGGTGTCGTAGTGGACGAGTTCGGAGGCACAAGTGGCCTTGTGAGCCTGGAGGACATCGTGGAAGAGATATTCGGTGACATAGAGGACGAGCACGACTCGTCCAAGTATGTAGCCAAGAAGAACGAGGACGGCAGTTATATTCTGTCGGCACGACTGGAAATAGACAAGGTCAACGAGATGTTCGACCTCGACCTCCCCGAGAGCGACGAGTACATGACCGTTGGCGGACTCATACTTCATGAGTATCAGAGTTTTCCCAAGCTGAACGAGGTCATCCGCTTCGGACATTTCGAGTTCAAGATTATCAAGTCTACCTCACGCAAGATAGAGCTGGTACAGCTCAGCATCCTATAGATAATTGGATTTTTTAATGCCTTTTTGCCCTGTTTCGACAAAAAAGCATTAAAAAATTCCATTATTTCCGAATTTCTTTGTATTTTTGTAGGCAATTTGTGGGAAAGTGTTTAGATGCCATGCTCGCTTACCACGATGGACAAAGGAAAATAAAAACAAAAATAAAAATTAAAACGTAATGGCAGCATTAGGAACAATTAGAAAGAGAGGTGTCATTCTGATATGCATTATCAGCTTTGGCCTTTTCTCATTCATTGCCGAGGAAGCCTTCCGCTCATGCGATTCTGCGAAGAACAATGAGCGACAGCAAGTCGGTGAAGTGTTAGGAGAGAAAATCAGCGTGCAGGATTTCCAGAAGCTCGTTGATGAGTACACTGAAGTTATCAAGATGCAACAGGGACAGGACAACCTGCCCGAGGAGCAGATGAACCAGGTGAAGGACATGGTATGGAACTCATACGTCCAGAACCGCATCATCGCCAAGGAAGCAGAGAAGTTGGGTCTCACCGTGACAGATGCAGAACTGCAGGACATCCTGAAGACCGGTACAAGTCCCATGCTTCAGCAGACTCCTTTCGTCAACCAGCAGACTGGTCGTTTCGATGCCACTTCTCTCCAGAAGTTCCTGGCAGACTACAAGGCCCAGAAGGCGAACGCTTCCGCCAATCCACAGATGTTGGAGCAGTATGAGAGAATCTTCAAGTACTGGTCTTTCATAGAGAAGACACTCCGCCAGCAGACTTTGGCCCAGAAGTACCAGTCTCTCCTTGCCCACTGTTTCCTCTCTAACCCCGTAGAAGCAAAGATGGCATTCAAGGAGGAGAACGAGGAGAGCCAGATCCAGTTGGCAGCATTCCCCTACTCCGATATCCAGGACGACAAGGTGAAGGTTGAGGAGAGCGACCTGAAGGCCAAGTATGACGAGATGAAGGCTCGCTTCAAGCAGCCCGTGGAGAGCCGCGACATCAAGTTCGTGGATGTCTTGGTTGACGCCTCCAACGCTGACCGTGCCGCCCTCAACAAGGATTTCGCCGACTATCAGAAGCAGTTGGTAGAGGCAGCTGACCCAACAGACGTTGTACGCAAGTCGGGCTCTTCCGTTGCTTATCTCGGCATCCCCGTTGGCAAGGACGCTTTCCCCACAGATATTGCAGCAGAACTTGACTCCATGGCAGTGGGCGCAACCACCGCAGTAAAGGCAAACGCCGCAGACAACACTCTGAACATCGTCAAGCTGGTGAGCAAGCAGCAGTTGCCCGACTCCATCCAGTACCGTATGATTCAGGTGGCAGCCAACTCCGTGGCAGAAGCCAAGACCAAGGCAGACTCCATCAACGGTGCCATCGCAGGAGGTGCCGACTTCGAGGCAATCGCCAAGAAGTATGGTCAGACTGGCGAGAAGGCTTGGATCACCACCAAGCAGTATGAGTTCGCACAGACCATGGACAAGGACAACAAGACTTTCATCAATACGCTGAACACAGCCTCCGTGAACGCTCTCAACACCTTGCAGCTGGGGCAGGGTTATGTAGTCCTCCAGGTACTCGACCGCAAGGCAATGGTCAACAAGTATATGGCTGCTGTCATCAAGAAGACCGTAGACTTCTCACAGGGCACCTACCGTGCAGCATACAACAAGTTCTCCAGTTTCGTAAGTGCCAACCAGAACGCCAACGACCTTCTGAAGAATGCCGACAAGAATGGCTATAAGGTACAGGAGTTGAAGGATGTCACGACATCTGCCCACTATGTGGCTAACATCCACGCCACTCGCGAGGCACTGAAGTGGATTTTCGACAGCAAAGAAGGAAAAATCTCTCCATTATATGAGTGCGGTGACAACAATCACCTCTTGGTCATCGTACTTGACAAGATTCATCGCATCGGTTCCCGTGGTCTTGAGGATCCACAGGTAAAGGAAGTGGTGAAGGCTGAGGTCATCAAGGACAAGAAGGCAGAGATGATTGCTGCCAAATTGAACGGTGTGAAGAACATCGCAGCTGCCAAGGCTAAGGGTGGCAAGGTTTCGCCCGTCAACCAAGTTACTTTCGCAGCTCCTGTATTCATTGCCGCCACTGGTGCCAGCGAGCCAGCTCTCTCAGGTGCAGTCTCTGCCACCAAGAAGGGTGCTTTCTCCGCTCACGCAGTAAAGGGTAACGCTGGTGTTTACCTCTTCCAGGTGGACAACAAGAGCAACCGCCCTGTTAAGTTCGACGACAAGACACAGGAGCAGAAGTGCCGCCAGAAGACCATGCAGTATGCTGGCAATTTCATGAACGAGCTTTACATGAACGCTCATGTAGTTGACAACCGCTACTTGTTCTTCTAAACAAGATTTTTTCTACATTTAAATATTAAAGAGAGGGTGTATCCGCATTGGCAGACACACCCTCTCTTTTTATCTTTATAATTTACAGGCGGATTACTTCCCCCAAACTTCCTCGGAAATCTCTCGCACCAGGTCTACCTTTGCCCACTGCTCTTCCTCGGTCAACTTGTTGCCTATCTCACAAGAAGCGAAGCCACACTGAGGACTGAGACTCAAGCGGTCGAGCGGAATGTACTGGGCTGCCTCCTTAATACGGGCGATGACAGTAGCCTTGTCCTCCAATACGGGAGACTTGCTGGTCACCAGACCGAGCACCACCTTCTTGTCGCCTGACACATACTTCAATGGTTCGAAACTTCCTGAACGCTCGTCGTCATACTCCAGATAGTAGCTCTCCACATTCTCGTCCTTGAAAAGATAGGGAGCCACGGGGTCGTAGGCACCCTTGCTGGCGTAGCAGGAATGGTAGTTGCCACGACAAACATGAGTATTGATGGTTAATCCCTCGGGCTTGCCCTCGATGGCGAGGTTGTTCACCTTCAAGTATTGCAAAGCCTCGTGTTCCAAGGTAAAGCCGTTGCCCAGCATCTGCTTCCAATAGTCATCGTCCACAATCATACCCCAGGTACAGTCGTCCAACTGGACGGTGCGACAACCGGCGGCATAGATTTCCTGGAAGAAAGTCTGGTAAGCCTTGGCGATGTCCTCTATCAGCTCCGTAGTATTGGGATAGAACTCACGCGTGTTCTTGGCATTGTTGCCACGGAACAGTTCGGCGAGGAACTGGGCGGGAGCAGGAACGGTCTGCTTTGCCTCGATGCCTTCCTCCTCAAACTGCTTCACGAAGAGGAAGTCATGGATGAAGGGATGGTTCTCCCCCGTAATCTTGCCCGTCAACTTCAAGGACCCCTTGGTAGTCTCCTCGCCATGGAACTGATAGCCGTGCTCCAGTTCGATGTGTTCCACACCGCCAAATCCCCACATGAAGTCGAGGTGCCAGTAGCTGCGGCGATACTCGCCGTCGGTGATATAAGGCAAGCCATGCGCCTTTTCCTTCTTTATCAACTCAGTAATCAGCCGGTCCTCCACCTTGCGAAGGTCCTCTGCGGAAATCTTACCCTCCGCAAACTTGGCTCTTGCCTCTTTCAACTCTGCCGGGCGCAAAAAGCTGCCCACTACATCAAAACGAACTTTTCCTGACATAATTTTCTTGCTTTTTTTTAGTTTATATTTATGATTGAATTGTCCTTGCATCCTCAAATGCGGGTGCAAAGGTAAGGACAAGAAATTTATCCTCCAAAAAATTCTTGCATTTCAGAAAAATATGCTAACTTTGCAGCAGATTCATATTTTTCACAGAATAATATCCCTCCAAGACTATGGCAACAGAAGAGACTCTCGACGAAATCGACATCAAGTTATTGAAGTTATTGCAGCAAAACTCCCGCTTCACGGTAAAGGAACTTGCCGCAAGGGTTCACCTCTCCCCCTCCCCCACCTTCGAGCGACAGAAACGTCTGGAGCGTGAGGGCTATATCCAGCGGTATGGTGCCATCGTGGACCATCATAAGTTGGGGCACAATGTCATCGTGCTCTGCAACATCCGACTGAAGCAGCACACCCACGACCTCATCCAGCAGTTCATGGACACGGTGCAGACCATCGACCAGATTACGGAGTGCTACAACACCACTGGTGACTACGACTTCCAAATCAAGGTCTATGCCCGCGACATGAAGGACTACCAGGACTTCATGCTCAACACCCTCGGCAACATCGACTGCATCGGAAGCCTCCACAGCATCATCGTCATCGGCGAAATCAAGGACTCGCACTACATCCCCGTGAACGAGAGCATGAAGAGAGTTAAGAGTTAGAAGTCATTTTGGAACATTAACAAAATTATGAGTATATCAGAACAGAAGCAGCTCGACAACGGCTGCACACTCCACATCAAGACATTCGACCAACTGACCACGGCAGAACTTTACAATCTCCTCCACATCCGATCCGCCGTCTTCATCGTGGAGCAAGACTGCGTATACCAGGACGTGGACTACAACGACCAGACAGCCATCCACCTATGGATTACCCAAGGTGACAAGACCGTAGCACTCTGCCGCATCTGTCCCGGTGGAACAAAGATGAAGAACCTGAGCATCGGCAGGGTCATCTCCACAGAGCGAGGCAAGGGCTATGGTGCACTGATATTCCAAGCCGCTCTGGATACCGTCCGACAATACCTCGGCGATTTCAAGGTGATAGAGATAGAGGCACAACTCACCAAGCTGCACTTCTACGAGAAGTTCGGTTTCGTGGCCACCTCCGAGCCTTTCATGATGGAGGGATTGATGCACATCTGCATGGAACTAAATATTGCCAATGAGGGTTCATCCTATTATTTTCACCTCGAAAGGAGTGTGGGTCATGGAAGACAGGACACGTAGAAACTTATATTTGTCCTTCACCTGGGCTGGAACGGTAAGCCAATCACCGGAAAGCAGTCGCACTTGATTGCTGTATTTCTTCTCCGACGTGACTATCGGTTTACCTGCTATTTGCAGACGGGTCTTCTTCACCTTGTCCAGTCCGATGATTCTCACTGTCTCCGCCAATACCTGCTGATGGTCAATGCTGCATACCACATAACCATCAGCAAAGGTAACGCTCAGTTTCGACTTTCCCTTGTGCCCATTGCGCTTACCCTCATTTTTATCGGAGGCAAACTGTTCAAAGTCACCTATCTCCACCTTGGCATCCTCATCCAATTGTGAGACAATGGTTTTCAGCTGCATATACTTCTGTTTGGTGTCACTCTGCGCCATCAGATACCAGCCATCGCCAAATTCCTTGGTCCATGGGGCGTAGCGAGTCACTATCTCTCTCGACACCAGCGGTACATGGCACACCTCCATGCCCAACGAAGCCACTCGTTCGATACCAAGTTTTTCGATGGCTTGCATCATGGTGGTCGTGGCATTGACATCGCAAATCACAACGCCATCGGCAAAGGTTACCCGCAGCCGTTGTTTCTTTCCGCGCACCCTCACCTTTTCGTCCACCACCTCTCGCTTTCCTTTACGACGAGCATGAGGCGTTTCCTTTCCATCCTCATCCTGCTCCTCTTTTGCAGCATCCTCCAAAGTTGGTTCTTCCCAAAAGGAACTGTCATCGAAAAGTGACATCTCTTGATATTGTGATTGTTTCTTTTCCATTTTCTCCACTATTTTATAAGCCAACTGCAAAGATAGCATTAGTTTCCGACGCTTGCAAATAAAAGTAGTTAAAATCTCCCATACAAGATGAAAAAGGGCCAATCATTTTGCTGATTTGTCTGCAAAAAGGCGTATCTTTGCACACAGTTGGAACAAAACAAGCATAGAGATGGAAGACAAATATAAAATACCGTTTATTCACGCCTGCATCCGTGGGATGGGAAGAAGATACAATCTTCCCGTAAAGAATGCATACCAATACTTGAAGCATTTTCAAGGTATCGACTTTTTACTGCGCTTCTATAACACCTTGCACTTACAGTCAATAGAAGACACTGTCGACGACCTGGTGATTGTCTGCAAGAAAAACGGAGGGGCATTGGCATGACAAAAATCAGTTGTTGGAAAACGAATACAAGACGGGTAAGCTAGAATAGCTTACTATATGTACCCCTCCTGGTCATATTCCCGATGGTAGCGGTGGATGAGGTCTATCAGCTTTAGTACGGACGGGATGTCCGTCGTGAGGTTGCGTAATCGGGAGTATTGCTCGCGATACCTTTCGGCGGAGCCGTTTTGCAGGCGTTGCTCTATGTCCGTAGGGATTAGGAAAGAGGCACGGTCGCCTAAGTGTTGGCGGAACTCGGTGAGGAAGATGTTGATGCCGG
>CAVEJY010000062.1:0-31504 GCA_963616155.1 Acutalibacteraceae bacterium | reverse complement strand
CACCAAAGTCACAGCCGTCAGCAAAACGGTGATAAATAGTGTAAAGTTCATAAAAATTTGTATAACGTTATTTATTAAATGCTTCTAAGCGATTGCAAAGGTAACAAATAATTCTGAAAGAATGTGTTTTTCAAATGTTAAATGTTAAATATCCTATGATTTTTTTTAGGGAGACAAACATCTTCGCTCCATCCGAACAGAATTCATAGAATATCCTTGTTGTCAGAAAGGTTGACCTCGAAGGTCAGAAAGGTTGGGCTGCTGAGTCGGAGAATGCAGGTTCGTAAGTTTGCCGACTTGGCTCAGCAGATCTGCCGACTATAGTCAGCAAGTCTGCCGAGCCAAGTGGGCAGATCTGCTGACTATAGTCGGCAGGCCTTAAGTCGTACGTTTTTCACCTTTTAAACGTACGATATGTACAAGAGAGTTTAGTATTCCCTCTCTATCAGTTCCAGGCACATTCTACTGTTGTGGTAAGGACATTTCCAGAAGCCAGCCTTGTCATCGGTCTTGTTGACCGTGCCGTCTTCGAGTATCGCCCAGTGCCACTCGCCATTCTCGGTGTCGATGAGGTTCTTCACCACATAGTTCCAGCACTGCACCGCCTTGTCGAGCGACTCCTCCACACGGAAGTACTGGTAGAGGTCGATATGGCCGATGATGTTCTCACACTGCACCCACCACTGACGCTGCAGGTCGTAGCGGTCATCGTCCTTCCAGTGTTCGTACACCATACTTCCGTCGGGGCGCAGTCCTTCGTCAGCGGCATCTGCCACACGGCGGATGATGCGTTCTATCTTCAGCAGTACCTCCTTGTCGCCCAGCACAAGGGCGGTCTCGTGGAGCAACCAACAAGCCTCGATGTCGTGACCGAAGCTCTCGATGTTGCGCTTGCCCTGCCACTCGTCATCGAAGAAGAGGTCGAGGTGCCAGGTTTCCTGGTTGAGAAGCTTGTCGGTGAAGATGTCGAGCAACGTGCGGATGCTCTTCTCCAGCTCGGGAGTTTTCCATACCCGGTAGAGGTTGGTGTATGGCTCGATGATATGGAGGTGGGTGTTCATCGTGCGGGATCCGTTCTCGTCCTTGTCGGAGAGACGCATATCGGCAATGGGTTGCCAGTCGCGCGTCAGTGCTTCGATATATCCCACGTTCTGGGCATCGAACGTATGCTCCTCGATGTCATGGTAGAGCGAGACGGCGATGTCGAGGGCTTCCTTGTCGCCCGTGGCGCGGGCATACTCGGAGAAACCGTAGATGGCGAAGCCGATGGCATAGGTCTGTTTCTTGGTGTCAAGGGGGTTGCCCTTGTAGTCCACGCTCCAGTACACGCCACCATACTCCTTGTCAAGGAAGTGGTCGCGCACATAGTCCTTGGCACGGGTCGCAGCCTCCAGGTACTCGGGATTGCCCAGCACACGGTAGGCGGCGGAGAATGCCCAGAGGATGCGGGCGTTCATGATGGCACCCTTCTCTGCCTCGGGATGGACGGTCTCGTTGCCGTCCACCCTTCCGTAGAAGCCACCGTTCTCGTGGTCTTCCACCTTCTCTATCCAGTAGTTGAGGATGTTCTTCTGCAGTACATCCTTCATTGTTTCCTTCAAAGATTGCATATCTTTCTGTTATTTCTTTACTTTTCTATACTGCGAACCTTCTTCAGTTCGTCATTGATTTCATTGATTTTCTCTGTAGTCAAGGGATAGAAGTACACCACAATCATAGAGAGCAGTGCCACTGCTGCCGGGATGAAGCTCATCAACAGTTTGAGACAGAAGAGCGCGCCCTCGGGCTGCTCCACGGCTCCCTTCGCCAAAATGGCTGGGTCGGTGATGTAACCCACGCCGCTCAACAGCCATACCACTGCCGAACCACCGATGGCACCGCCAAACTTCTGCGCCATGGAACTGGAGGAGAAGATGAGTCCTGTGGAGGCGGTCTTGAACTTCAGCTCGGCGAAGTCGCTCACGTCGGCATACATACTCCACACCAGTGGCGACATGATGCCCGTGAGGATGGAGATGATGATCTGGAACAACAGCATCAGCCAGTAGCCCACGCCGTTGCAGGGGATGAAGAAGAAGCCCACGCTGAACACGATGAGTGCGAGGTCGACGAGGATGAAGGTGGTCTTCTTGCCCAACTTGTTGGCGATGGGCACGGTGATGGACACACCCAGCATATTGCTCACCTCACCCACACCGAGGAACAGTCCGCCATAGAATGCCACCTGGGTGGCGAAGAACATCAGCGAGGCATCGCCCGGCACGATGTCGGCAAAATAGTATGCCACGGTAGAACCGCGCACGGTATTGAAGAGGTTGAAGCAGAGGGCGGCACCTATCAAGAGCCACCAGGGCTTGTTGTGCAAGAGCGAGGAAATGTCACTGCCCACCGATACGGTGGAAACGGTCTTCAGATGCTCCTTGGTCAGCAAGAAGCAGAGCAGGAACAACACGAAGCAAGCCACGGCAATCGCCACCATCGCCCAGAACCATCCCGTAGCGGTGTTGTAGCCACCGAAGAGGTTGGTGAGGGGTTCCCAGAGGAACAGGGAGATGAACGAACCGCCGTAGGCGAAGAACATACGGAAGCTGGAGAAGACGGTCTTCTCGTTGCTGTCGTCGGTCATCACACCGAGCATTGCACCGTAGGGCACGTTGATGGCGGTGTAGACCGTCATCATCAGGATGTAGGTGACGTAAGCCCATACGAGTTTGGCACCATACTCCCAGTCGGGGGTGGTGAAGAGCAGGATGCCGGCGATGGAGAAGAACGGAGCCACCCAGAGCAGGTAGGGACGATACTTGCCCCAGCGAGTGTGGGTGCGGTCGGAGATGATGCCCATCATAGGGTCGCTCACGGCATCCCAGATACGGGTGATGAGCATCAGGATTCCGGCATCCACCAGCGAGAGTCCGAAAATATTGGAATAGAAGAACGGCAGGTAGTAGGAGAATATCTTCCAGAACATACTGCTGGACATATCACCGAAGCCGTATCCGATTTTTTCTTTTAAAGTAGCCATTGTCTTAGATGTTTTAATTGTTTTTTAAAGTAGATTGCTCCCTGCTTCCTTGGCGAAAAGCAAAAGAACCTCCTCCCCACCCCCTTCAGAGTAGTGGGAAGAAGGCATCCCGAAACATTTCTTTTTCCTTAAAAATTACATTCCTAACGTTTTCTTGTTCTTGGCGACCAACGTCTTGATGGTCTCCACACTGAGGGCTGTGCGGTAGCCGTCCTCAGGTGTATTCATGCAGTAATCCACGAGCTTGTCGATGGTACTTGTGGCTACATGCATACGGGTGTCGGAGGAGGCATAGTAGATGAACACCTTGCCATCCTCGTCAGCAATCCAACCGTTGGCGAAGGTAACGTTCATCACATCACCGATGTATTCCTCTCCCTGTGGAACAAGGAGATAGCCGCCGGGCTGGGCGATGACGCGCGTGGGGTCATCGAGGGCTGTCATGTACATATAGAGGACATAACGCAGACCGCTGGCGCAGCCGCGCACACCGTGTGCCAGGTGCAGCCATCCCTTGTCTGTCTTGATGGGATGAGGACCCTCGCCGTTCTTCACCTCCTGAATGGTGTGATAGTGGCGGGCGTTGATGATCTTCTCTTCCTTCACCTCTGCATGAGTGATGTCATCCACGAGTGCCCAACCGATACCGCCGCCTGAACCTGCGTCGATGAAACCGTCCTGTGGACGGGTGTAGAAGGCATACTTGCCATCCACGAACTCGGGATGCAGCACCACGTTGCGCTGCTGGCTCTTCGACTTGAGGTCGGGGAGACGCTCCCAGTTCACGAGGTCCTTGGTGCGGGCGATACCTGCAGTGGCTGTTGCCGCACTCAGGTCGCCAGGCTGACTGTCGTCGTGACGCTCGGCGCAGAATACGCCGTAGATGTAACCGTCCTCGTGTGCAGTGAGGCGCATATCGTAGATATTGGTGGCAGGAATCACGTCCTCGGGCATGGTGATAGGCTCGTCCCAGAAGCGGAAGTTGTCCACACCGTTGGGGCTCTCTGCCACAGCGAAGAAGCTCTTGCGGTCGGCTCCCTCCACGCGTACCACGAGCAGATACTTACCGTTCCACTTGATGGCACCGGAGTTGAGGGTGGCGTTCATCATGATGCGCTGCATCAAATATGGATTGCTCTTCTCATCGAAATCATAACGCCACTCCAGTGGAGTATGCTCTGCGGTAAGGATGGGATTCTCATAGCGGTCGTAGATGCCATTGCCCCACTCCAGTGGTTTGTTCTCACGGCTCAGCAGCTCCTCATGGTGAGCGCGCAAAGCCTTCACTTTGTCTTGAAATGTTGTCATAGTTATTTAGTTTTTACTGTTTACATATTAAAGTACTTCTATCTTTCCATATTATTTCACTTTCGCAGCATCCTTCACGAAGAGGATTTCCTTCTGCTTCTTGAATTTCTTGAAGTCCTTGATGGCGTCCTTGTCTCCCACACCGGGCAGGTAAGCCTCCTTGGGGTTGTCCCAGGCGTTGCGCCAGAAGAGGATGTAGCTCAGGTCATAGTCCTCCACCACAGGATAGAGCACCTTGGTGAACCAGTCGGTCTTGTTGGCGATGCCGCGGCAACCGGTCTCCGTGATGGCGGCCATCTTGCCGGTCTTCTCGGAAGCATCCTCCAGCACTTCGAGGGTCTCCTTCAGTTTTGTCCTATAGGTATCGTCGTTGTTGTCGAACTCATAGAAGTCGACACCGATGAGGTCTACGAAGGAATCACCGGGATAACGCTCCAAGAAGCGTTCCACGGTCTTCTCGGCACCCAAGTTGGGCGACCATGCCCACACGATGTTGTCGAGTCCGGCATTGGTCAGTGCATGATAAGTCTTGACATAAAGCAGATTGTACTCGGCTGCTGTACATACGTTGGCGCACCACCAGAACCAGTTACCGTTCATCTCATGCCAGGGACGGAAGATGACGGGTATATGTTTGCCGTCGGCTGTCTTCAGCGAGCCGATGAAATCAGCCACCTTCTTCAACCAGCCGTCAAACTTCGCCTGTATCTTCTTGTCGGTAAGCACTTTCTTCACAGCCTCACCCTC
Organism: Acutalibacteraceae bacterium; assembly: GCA_963616155.1. GTDB lineage: Bacteria > Bacteroidota > Bacteroidia > Bacteroidales > Bacteroidaceae > Prevotella. Next base: position 26,427 of record CAVEJY010000062.1, on the reverse strand, counting down.
GAAGTTCCAGGCACTCTCGCCGTTCACGGGGTTTCTGGGATGCCAGCTCAGAGTGGCGATACCGCCACGCTCATGCTGCGCCACGATTTCCTTTCTGATACGGTCGAAGGGAACGCCGTCGAGGTTCTCCTTGCTGTCAATCTCCAAATGACCGAGGTCGAATCCCATCACAGCGGGATATTCGCCGGTGGTCAACAGCACGTCGCTCTTGCCCTCGTCCCATTTCCATGTGGTTCCATAGACGGGATCATCCTGGTGGCCCACCATGATGCCCTTCTTCTGCAACTTGGCGAGTCTGCCCAGCAACTGCTTGGCGGGACTGCACTCGCTCTTGGCGCAGCAAGATTTCTCCTGCTTCGCTGCCTGGGATGTGGCACCAGTAGTACCATCCACGCCCTGTGCCATAGCTCCTTGTATGGCGAGCATGCAAACGGTGCACGCCAATAGTCTCTTCATTTTAATCATAGCCTGTTTTATTTAAGTCGTTAGTTGGATTTAAAATTATTTCAAGTTGGAAACGATGAAATTCTGCCACTCGTCCCACTGCTCCTGATACCAATAGTGACCCGTCATCTGATAGAGGCTCAGTGTCTTGGGAGCCTTCACCGTGTTGTAGAGTCCGTAGGAGGATGTGGGAGGCACCACCTCGTCATTGTAACCGAAACTGTACCAGCCCGGTACGGTGATGCGCTTGGCGAAGTTCACGCCGTCATAATAGCGTGCGCCCTCCAGTCGTGCCTGGGTCAGTGCATCGATCTTGCCTGCTGCGGGAGTCTTGCCCTCATTGTAGAAATAGTGGGGCCAACCACCTGCCACACCGTGCAACTCTGCCTCGTAGTCGCACATGGCATCATGTACGGCTGCCAGGAAGGTAATGCGCTTGTCGAGCGCAGCTACTGCCAAGGAGAGGAAGCCCCCCTGCGAGGAACCGGTCACGCCGATGGTCTTGCCGTTCCATTCGGGAAGAGAGGCGATGTAGTCCACGCCACGCACGGCACCTGTGACGATGCGCTTGTAGGCATTGCGGTCACGGTTCTCCAGATTGCTGTCCCAGTATCCGTCCAAGGCTCCTGCGAGGAGGTTGTCATACACCTTCTGGTCCATGGTGACAGGGATGCCGTGCACACCGATTTCCAGTACGATGCACTTGCCGGGGGCTGTATAGGTGTCGCCCGAATAGGGACGAACGCCCGCACCGGGAACTCGGAGCAGAGCCGGGTACTTGCCTTCCTTCACGGGCACGCTCAGGATGCCATACATCTTGTTTCCATAGCGGTTGTTGTCGTAGCTCACCTCGTATACGTTCACGTCCTTGGTGCATCGCTCGGGGAGCAGTACACGGGTGGGATTCAGGTCGGTCTTCCTTGCGTCCTCAAGGGTCTTCGACCAGAATGCGTCAAAGTCCTTGGGTTCCTGGGCGTAAGGTTTCACCTGATCGGGAGAGAAAGCTGCGGTGCAAAGTCCCTCGTAGTCCTTGCCGCCTACATGGGCTGTCACCTTGAGGCGATAGAAGCCGGGGGATTTCATCTCGCCCGTCCATGCCATCGTACCGTCCTTCAACGTGGTGGTCTTCTTGGTCGAAGGATACATGACGGGACCCGCCTCGTAGCTCACTTTCACCTGGTCGAGCAGGGTGCCCGACTTGCGGACGTTCACCACGAACTTCGCCTTCTCGCCCACCTTGTAGTTCCAGTCCTGGTGGTCGGGCGTTACCGTCACCACGATATTGTTGCCCCTTACCTGTGCGCTGACACCCACTGGGTGCAGCACGCAGGTAAGAACGGCTATAATTATTAACCAAAAACTTTTCTTCATTGGTTGATGAATTCTTTTAGAAATAATTGATATGCGGAAACTTGCGGCTGATTACTTGCAGATGCGTGCCATCCTGTCCACCTGCTCCTTCACCACCTCCAAGGTAGACTTGTCGGAGCTGAACACAGAGTTCAGTCCCTGAGCCTCCTGTGCGGGGTCGCCGGTGTAGTCGTCACCGTCCTGCCACTGCTCGTGCTTGGGATTGGCGAAGCCGCCCCATGCCCAGAAGTTGCAGCCAGCGAAATAGCCACCGCTCTCGGCATTGTCTGCCACGAGACTGAACACATATTTATAATAGCCGTCACGCGCCTTGGTCGTGGTGGTCTTGGCAAAGGTGAAGCCATCGCGTGGATAGCCGAATTCCTCCATTACCAATGGTTTCTTCAAACGGGCGCACACGTCGAGGTGCTCGTCGATGTATTCCTTGGTATTCTTGCAAGCCACACCGAGGTCCTCGTAGAGACTCTCTTTATTCGACCATCCCCAGTTGTAGGGCCAGAGGTGTACGTTGAGGTAGTCGATGTTCTTGTCGGAACATACGTCTTCAAACCACTTGATGTCCTGCTCGAATCCCACTTTTCCCTCGCTACCGAGGCTGATAAGGTGGTTCTTGTCGAGCGAGCGCATCAGGTTGCACGCCTTCAACAGCCATCCCTTGAACTGGGGCAGCACGTCCTTGCTAAACGGACGGGGCTCGTTGCCCACCTGCCATGACATGATGGCGGGGTCGTCCTTGTATTTCTTCTTAGTATAGCGGTTGGTACGGGTCATGATGAACTTCACATAGTCGAAGAACAACTGCTGCGCCTTCTCGTTGGTGGCAAACTGGGAAGCGTACTTGCAGTAGGCAGGATAGCCGTCTACGTTGGGCAGCACTGCCTTGCCCGCTCCCACCTGCTCCAGGTAGTAGCTGTAGCCGCCACTCCATTCCCATGCGTTGTTGAGGTAGAGCACAGCCACCATCTTGCGCTTCCCCATCTCCATGAGGAGGTAGTCGAGACCGGCGAGGATGGTGTCGTTGTACACACCGGGTGCTTTCTGCAGGATAGGGCGCACCTTGCACGAAATGTCATCGCGGCCGTCGGCACCCACGAGGATGCGGAGGTTGTCGATGCCCATCGCCTTCATCTGGTCGAGCTCCTTGCACAGGCGCTGACGGTCGCCTCCCTGCCCTTCCGAGCCAAGGATGGCACCATACCAGAAATTGGTACCCACATAGTAATAAGGTTTACCGTCGCGAACGAAGTGTCCGTCCTTTACCTGCACGAAACTTGACTTCGCCGACAGGTTGAATGTAGCCATTGCCATCATCAATAAAACAAAAATTTTCTTCATTGAGTGTTAGTGTTAGTTTTACAGGTGCAAAATTAATAAAAAGAAACCACAAAGTATGATACTTTTTTGTCTTTTTCACATACAATTCTCTTATCACCCTGTTTTTTATGATTTTACCTCATGATAATTCGAAAATTTTATCTAACTTTGCCAACGAAGATTAACAACAACTAAAAACAAATAAAACTAACAAACAAAGATATTATATCCGTATACCTTATTATATATATAAAGTGCGGACGTTTACTTAACTAATAATAATCAGTATGAATCTAAAAAGAAGAGAAAAGTTGCTTACTGGAATAGCTGCCCTGAGTCTTCTCGGCATCTCTCCCCAGCAGACCTTCGCCTCCCACATCACGACGGGACAGGCTGTGCAACAGACGAAGAAGATCACTGGTAACGTATCCGACGCGATGGGTCCCATCATCGGCGCGACAGTGAAAGTGAAGGGCACCAACAATGTCGCAGTCACAGACATGGACGGTAACTACACCCTCAACGTCTCCTCCGGACAGACCGTGGAGGTTTCATATGTGGGCTATGTCACCAAGACTTTCAAGGTAGGAAGCCAAAACAAGTATGACCTTACATTGTCAGAAGACAACAACAGCCTCGACGAGGTGGTGGTTGTCGGTTACGGTACCATGAAGAAGAGCGACATCTCCGGCTCTTCCGTGAGCCTCGGAGAAAAGGCGATGAAGGGTTCCATCATCACCTCCCTCGACCAGTCATTGCAGGGCCGTGCCGCCGGTGTGTCGGCAGTCAGCACATCTGGTGCGCCAGGTACCTCCTCCTCCATCCGTGTGCGTGGTCAGGCGACCATCAACGCCGGAGCAGAACCTCTCTACGTCATCGACGGTGTCATCGTGCAGTCACAGGGCACGAGCGGTGCCTCCTATGGTCTGGGCGACGCCCTCGGCAACGGTTCCGTTTCCACCATCTCTCCCCTTTCCACCATCAACCCTGCCGACATCGTGAGCATGGAGATCCTGAAGGATGCCTCCGCCACAGCCATCTACGGTGCCCAGGGTGCCAACGGTGTGGTACTTATCACCACCAAGCGCGGTAAGGCCGGAGAGGCAAAGTTCTCTTACGACGGCATGCTCGCCGTCTCCCGTCAGACCAAGCGTCTCGACATCATGAACCTGCGCGACTACGCAGAATACTACAACGACTATGTGAACATTGGCGAGAGCAAGGCCAATGACTACTATTCCGACCCATCCATCCTGGGCAAGGGTACCAACTGGCAGGATGCCATCTTCCGCACCGCCATCCAGCACCAGCACCAGGTGAGCGCACAGGGCGGTACAGAGAAGGTACAGTACTATGTATCTGCCGGTTACATGAACCAGGAAGGTACCATCATCGGTTCCAACTTCGACCGTCTCTCCGCACGCGTCAACCTCGATGCCCAGCTGAAGAAATGGCTGAAGCTCGGCTTCAACGCCAGCTACACAGAGACCAACGATGACCTGAAGTTGGCTGACTCCGAGTCGGGTATCATCTCCTACTCTCTCACCACGCTGCCCGACATCCCCATCTACGACATCAACGGCGGCTACTCTTCCATCGTACGCGAGGGTTACACCAACCCGAACCCCATCGCCATGGCAATGCTCGACGAGATTCTCCTGAACCGTCAGAAACTCAACGGCAACATCTTCTTCGAGGTGAACCCCATCAAGGGACTGACCTGGCACGCTGAGTTGGGTTACGACCTGAGCTGGACCAAGGGCGACCGCTACAAGCCCATGGTGGACCTGGGAACATGGACACGCGCCAGCAACAGTTCCTCCATCCAGAAGAACACCAACAGATTCTGGCAGTTGAAGAACTACATCACTTACAGCGGCGACTACAAGAAGCACTCCTACACCGCCATGGTGGGTCAGGAGGCTTGGCTGAGCAAGTACGACTACACCTCCGTGTCGAACACGGGCTTGCCTTCCGACGCAGTACACAACCCAGCCTTGGGTTCCGGAACACCGAGCATCAGCGCCGGCTTCGGCAGCAGTTCGATGGCTTCGTTCTTCACCCGTCTCACCTACAGCTATGACAGCCGTTACAACGCCACCTATACCTACCGTTACGACGGTAGCTCCAACTTCGGTCCCAACAACCGTTGGGCAGGCTTCCATTCCGTCGCCGGCAGCTGGCGCTTCTCCAACGAGAAGTTCCTGCAGGACTTGGCAGGCAAATGGCTGAGCAACGGTAAGTTGCGCGTAGGATGGGGACAGACAGGTAACTCCAACATCGGTGGTTACAAGTGGGGAACTTCCATCACCCGTATGCCTTCCGCACTCGGTCTGGGCTATCGCCCTGCCAACATCCCTAATCTCGACATCCGTTGGGAGAGCCAGGAGCAGTGGAACGTAGGTCTCGACCTCGGATTCCTCAACGACCGCATTAGCATCACGGCAGACTGGTACAACAAGGAGTCGAAGGACATGCTGATGGAATTGCAGTTGCCTTCCTACATGGGAACACAGGGCAACGGATCGTCCAAGCTCACAGCACCTTGGGGTAACTACGGACAGATCCGCAACACGGGTCTTGAGCTGACCATCACCGGTCATCCGCTCACGGGAGCCTTCCAGTGGGACTCCGAGTTCCAGATTTCCTGGAACAAGAACAAGCTCATCGCCCTCTCCGGCACAAGCAATGCACAGATTGTGGGCTACGGACAGTGGAGTGACGTGGTGAGCGTCTCCAACGTAGGCGGATCGCTCTACAACTTCTACGGCTATGTGGTGGACGGCGTGTACCAAGACCTCCACGACCTGGAGACCTCTCCCAAGCCCGCCAAGTACCCCTCCAACGGCGTGTTCGACAAGAACAACACCGTATATGTGGGCGACCTGAAGTTCAAGGACCTCAACGGCGACGGCGTAATCGACGAGAACGACAAGACCAACATCGGATCGCCGATGCCCAAGTACACCTTCGGATGGACCAACACCTTCCGTTACAAGAACTTCGACCTGAGCATCTTCCTCAACGGACAGTACGGCAACAAGGTGCTGAACTACACCAAGATCAAGTTGACCAACATGAAGTCGACCTGGACCAACCAGCTCGTCGACGTGAAGGACCGTGCCCGTCTGGAGCCCATCGACGCAGCCAAGGCAGCGGCAGCCGGCACCAACTGGGCAAGTGACGTGACCAACGTGCGCGTTGCCAACCCCGATGCCACCCTGCCACGCGCCACGGTCAACGACCCTAACGACAACGACCGCATCAGCGACCGCTACATCGAGGACGGAAGCTACATCCGCCTGAAGAACATCTCCCTGGGCTACACCGTGCCCAAGAAGTGGATCAGCAAGTGGGGACTGGAGAACCTGCGCGTATACTGCAACATCCAGAACCTGCTCACCATCACAGGCTACAGCGGATATGACCCCGAGATCGGCGTCAGCACCACCAGCTCCAACGTATACGGACTGGATAACGGCCGCTATCCGTCGCCGACCACCTACTCTTTCGGTCTTAACGTATCATTCTAAAAACAAGGAACAATGAACATATCTAAAATCAAATACATTGCGTTGAGTGCCGTGCTGTGCTTAGGATTCTCCTCCTGCGAGAAATTCCTTGACCGACCCGCGGAAGACAGCTACAACGCAGACAACTTCTACCAGAACGACGACCAGTGCGTACAGGGCGTGAACTACCTCTACAACTCACCCTGGTACGACTTCCAGCGAGGATTCATCTTCGTGGGAGAGGTGATGTCGGGCAACTTCACCATGGGCAACAGCGACCCCTACCAGTCGTTTACCGTCAACGGAACCGACGAGAACCTCGTCAGCATGTCCTACTCCCTCTGGGCAGTCATCGGACACGCCAACACCGTCTACAACTACCTGAAGACAGCCAATGCCTCCGAAGCCACCAAGAAGCAGTGCATGGGCGAGTGCCTCACCTGGAAGGCGATGGCCTACTTCTACCTCGTGCGAACGTTCGGAGCAGTGCCCATCGTGCACGACAACTCCTCCATGCTTTCCGACGGCACCTACAGCAACGTGAACAAGGTACGCAAGGAAGACGTATACGAGTACATCATCATGACCCTCGAAGAGGCGATGAAGAATCTGGAAGGCATCAAGACACCAGGCAACGGACGCATCGACTACTACAGTGCTGAGGGTCTCCTCGCCAAGGTGTACCTCACCAGGAGCGGTCTGGGTGCCAACGGCAAGGGTTCCCGTGACAACGATGACCTCGCCAAGGCTGCACAGTATGCCAAGGACGTGATCGACAACTCAGGCAGAAACCTCCTCGGCACTTATTCTGACGTGTTCCGTATGCAGAACAACCAGAACGAGGAGAGCCTCATCTCCTGGCAGTGGAAGGCATCGCGCAACCCCTGGACACAGCAGAACACTCTGCAGTCTGACCTCGCCATGGTAGGCTTTGACGAGTTCGGCGACTGCTGGGGCGGCTACCGTGGCATCTCCGTAGACCTGCAGAATGCCTTCGGCGTAAGCGCACTCGACAATCCTTCCGACCGCGCCAACACCGACACTCGCCGCAAGGCGACCATGATGATGGCGGGCGACACCTACGACTACTTCTGGACCGACAAGGGCGGCTTCGACTACCTCAAGTTCATCTACGACACGGAGGACTACGGCAAGGGCGGACCCGGTGAGTGCCAGAGTTCTACGGGTGCCAACTGCGTGAAGCACCTCTATGGCGACACCTACGACCATGTGCAGGCTACGGGCGTTTCTCCCGAAGAGATGGCCTATCAGCTCGCCACCCACATCCTTCGTCTCTCCGACATCTACCTGGTCTATGCAGAGGCTGTGATCGGCAACAACGGTTCTACCACCGACGCCTCCGCACTCAAGGCATTCAACGCCGTGAGAGGACGCGCCATCAAAGGCATGACTCCCTACACCTCCATCACCTGGGAGGACGTATGGAAGGAACGCCGTCTGGAGCTGGCACTGGAGGGCGACCGCTGGTATGACTACGTCCGCCGCAGCTACTACGACATGGACGGTGCCATCAACGAGTTGAAGAACCAGAAGCGCAACGCCATCTACAACATCAACTCTCTCTACAAGACGTACTACGAGAGCAGCTACAAGACATGGGACGTAAGCGGTTCCGATGCCAAGTACGACACCGACACCCCCGCACCCAACGTGACCGAGTCTGTGTTCACCCTGCCCTTCCCGACGGAGGATGTCGTGTTCAACGCCAACCTGATGGCAGACCCCATCAGCGTGGATGTGCGCAGTACCTATACATATTAATATAATACTCAAAAAGAAACGATTATGAAAATCAAACAATATCTCAGTTGGATGGCGCTGTCGCTGATCGCCACCGGCTCCGTGTCGCTGACCTCCTGCAAGGATGAGCCGGACAAGTTCGAGCTGACCGACGGCACCCCGACCATACAATACATCCGTCCAGCCACAGCGTCGGCTGCCGACTCCCTGCTCACGGAAGGTTCCATGAACGCCACCATCTGCATCGTGGGCAACAACCTCACCAGCATCAAGGAGATGTACTTCAACGACCAGCAGGCAACGCTGAACACCAGCTACATCACCGACCACACCCTGCTCGTGGGCATCCCCAACAACATCCCTAACACGGTGAGCGACAAGATCTACATGGTCACCAAGGGACAGGACACCCTCACCTACGACTTCCACGTCATCGTGCCCGCCCCCACCGTGTCGAGCATGAGCAACGAATGGGCAAAGGCAGGTGAAACCGTCACCCTCCTCGGTGACTACTTCATCGACGACCCCAACGTGCCCCTCACCGTTACCTTCGAGGGCAACAAGCAGGCTACCATCAACAGCATCTCCAAGACGGAGATTAGCGTGACGGTGCCCGAGGGAGCCGAGGAAGGCTACGTCAACGTGGAGAGCATCTACGGCAAGAGCAAGTCTAAGTTCCGCTACCACGACACACGCAACATCCTCTTCGACTTCGACGGCACACACGGCGGTCTCACCCAGGGACAGGGCTGGAGAGCCGGTGTGGTGAAGAACGACGAGCATAGTCTCGACGGCGGTTACCTCTACTTCGGTGGCTCCATGTCGGGAAGCATCGGAGGCACATGGCAGGAAGACCAGTTCGGCATGAACTACTGGCCCAACAATGCTTCAGATGCCCTCTCCTCCCGCGCAGAGATGGCAGAGATGCTCCAGAACTACACGCTCGACAAGCTGCAGTTCAAGTTCGAGGTATGCATCCCCAAGAACTCCAGCTGGAGTTCCTCCGCCCTACAGATCATTTTCACCGATGACGCGCATGTGACCTATGGCACCGGCAACAACAGCTACTATGGTGCCACCGACCTGCCACGCGCACTCTGGATGCCCTGGACCACCACGGGCAGCTACAACACCAACGACCAGTGGACCACCGTGAGCATCCCGCTTTCCAGTTTCAACAAGACCAATTCAGGCTTGGCTTGCGACACACCGCTCGACAAGACATTCTTCACTGGTCTCACTCTCTTCGTATGGCATGGTGGTGTGGCAGGAACAGACTGTAACCCAGAGTTCTACATCGACAACATCCGTGTCGTTCCCATCGAATAACCTCATAAAACGAAACAGACATGAAAAAAATAAAGAACATACTGTCGCTGTTGGTGATGGCCCTCATGGGGCTGTCACTCGCAGCCTGCAGCAGCGATGAACTGGACACCAACCAGTATCAGGACAGCGTCCATCTCAATGTATACGGTCCACAGCCCGTGATGCGCGGCGGTCAGCTCCGCTTCCTGGGCAGCAACCTCGACCAGATTGCACAGGTCAAGATTCCCGGATGCGAGGCCATCACCAACATCGAAGTGGTGCAGGCAGGCAATCCCAGCGAGATCCGCGTCACCGTACCCAAGGACGGCCCAGAGGTAGGCTATGTGACCCTCGTCACCAAGACCGACGAGGAAATCACCACCAAGACCAAGCTCACCTACAAGGAAGCCATCGTCTTCGACTCCTTCTCCTCTGAGAGCGTGATGCCGGGCGAGACCCTCGCCATCAACGGCGACTACCTCAACCTCGTCCACATGATTGAGTTTGCGGACGGCGTGCGCGTGTCGGAGAACGACTTCGTCTCCCACGACCGCTATAAGATAGAGGTGGTGGTGCCCGCCGAGGCACGCACCGGCAAGGTGAACCTCCTCGATGCAGACCTCTCCGTGGAGGACGCAGGAAGCGTCACCTACAACATCGTCACCACCGAGAAGGCACTCAACGTGGGCACGCCCACCGTCACCAAGTGGAGTTCTCCACGCGGTGAGGCTGAATTGACCGGCAACGTAATTGCCAAGGCTGAAGAGACCATCACCGTCACAGGCCAGCACTTCGACCTGGTGGAGAAATTCAGTTTTGAGGGTGAAGAGACCAGCCTGGAGTCCAATGACTTCACCGTATCAGAGGACGGAAAGACCCTCACCCTCTCTCTCCCCTATGAGGCTCCCGACGGCGAGTTCAAACTCATCACACGCTCCGGCGTGGAAATTCCAGTAGGTACAATGACCACCGTGAAACCCAGCGGATGCGTGGCATCGCCCTCGCCCGTGAAAGCTGGCGAGAAGTTGGTAATCACCGGCAAGGACCTCGACCTGATAAGCAGCGTGAAGATGACCAACGTGGACGGGGAAATCAACTTCACCGTCAATGACAACGGCACCCAGCTCACCATCGCCAGCGTTCCTGCAAAGGCACAGGGCGGCAAGCTCGTGCTGAATATGATGAACGGCTCTGCCGTAGAAGTACCTTTCACTCTTGTAGAACCAACGGTAACCTCCTACTCTGCCGCCAACGCAGGTGCAGCGGTAACCCTCACAGGAATCAACCTCGACCTGGTGAAGTCAGTACAGTTCGGTGAAGGTGCCGACATCGCAGCGGCAACCGCGTCCGCCGACGGCAAGACACTCACCGTCACCATCCCGATGAACGCCAAGTCAGGCAAGCCTACACTCATCCTCAACAACGACACCAAGGTGGAGGCTCCTGAGCTGCAGATTGCCGAGGCACTGTTCTGCTACGTCACAGAGATTCCTTCCGACGAACCCGTGGCAGGCAAGATGTTCACCGTGCCCGTGAAGAACGGCGACAAGTTGCAGAAGGTATACTTCAACGGAACCGAGGTGGCACACATCTACACGGACGGCGAGTCCAGAGTGACGTTCAATATCCCTGCTAACGTCAAGGCAAAATCCACCGTGAAGTTTGAGTCGTCCAACGGCAGCTACGAGTTCACCCTCTCATTCCCATTGGAAGTAGATTTGGCGAAGAGCATCCAGAAAATGGATGGAACGGCCATCACTTATCCATTTACATTCACATGGGGTGATGATGGTAGATTCAAGATCGATGCAAATGTTTTGAAAGATTTGGGAGTCAAGAAGGGATCCACACTTTTGTTCTACAAAGACAAGAGCGCAACAGGTCAAATCCAAATCAATACAGCGAGCTGGAGTGAAATCGTTTCACTTGCAGACTGGAGTGGAGAAAATGAAGTTCTTTCACAAGAATTCGACGACAAGATGATGGAAGCTGTCAATGACGGTTTTATTATTCAGGGTGGTCTATCAGGTGTCACAAAGATAGCAATCCTTCCGTAGCATATCGCTTTCTATTCATAAATACTCACAAATTAAAAGAAAATGATGAGAAACAATCATATATTATCAGCATTGGCAATGGCAGCAGTGACCTTCGGGGTCACTGCCTGCGCCGATACCGACGCACAGTACAACATCCCCGACGTGGCGGCACCGCAGTTCGTGTCCTCCACTCCCGAGACAGGGTCGGGCAACGTGAAGCAGGGCGATGTCACCGTCACCGTGAAGTATGACAAGCCCGTGTTCTTCGCCACCGACGACATGAGCAAGATTGAGGTAACAGGTGGCACACTCACCAGTGCCGCCGTGTACGGCTCCGACAGCATCCTCACCATGAGTGTCAATGCACAGGCACGAGGCTCCAACGTGAGCATCACCATCCCCGAGGGCGTAGTGACCAATACGCAGGGCAAGGGAGCCGCCTCCGTCAACGTGACTTTCAGCACCGTGGGCATCGATGCCAACCCCGTGATGGCGACCAGCGCGGCTGCCAAGGCACTCTACACCTACCTGGTGCAGAACTCCGACACCAAGATTATCTCGGGCATGATGGCCAACGTAGCATGGAACCAGGAGTGCGCCGACCAGGTGAATGAGTGGACGGGCAAGTACCCTGCCATCAACGGCTTCGACTATATGCATATGCCTTCCAGCAAGGCGGGTGCCGACTGGATCAATTACAAGGACATCACACCCGTGAAGAAATGGGCTGACAACAACGGCATCGTGTCAATCATGTGGCACTGGAGCGTACCCAAGACAGAGCCTGAGGCAACCAAGGGCCAGACGATGCCCAACGACTGGAGCGGCTACATACAGCTCACCGACGACAACACGAAGGCTGCCCTCGCCAACGCCAAGGTGGGCGACCAGCTCGTAGTGATGATCTCCGACGTGGCTGACGGCGCACAGGGTGCCATCAAGAACTCCTCATGGGCAGGCTTCGTGGACGAGGCAGGCACCTCATGGGAGTACTTCAACATCAGCGGAGACCGCTACACCATGACGCTCGATGCCACCACCCTCGCCGACATGCAGACCAACGGTTTCATCCTCTCGGGCCACGACTACACGCTCAACGCCGTGTATCTCGTACCCGCAGGCAAGGACATCGCGGAGGGAACAGTACTCCTCCAGCCCACCACCAGCCTCGACCCGAACACCGACTACGCCTTCTACGCCAAGAGTGACACCTATCCCGACGGCACCACCTTCGATCCCAGTAACGCCCTCACCGAAGGCACCTGGGAGAACTCCGTATGGAAGAGCGACATGAAGACACTCATCGAGTACCTCCAGCTGGTGAAGGAAGCCAACATCCCCGTGCTGTGGCGTCCTTTCCACGAGGCAAGCGGCAAGTGGTTCTGGTGGGGCACCAAGGACGCTGCCACTTTCAAGGCTCTCTGGATTGAGATGTACAACGAGTTGAAGGCAGCCGGTCTTGACAACCTCATCTGGGTGTGGACGAGCTGCGGCAAGGACAACGACTGGTATCCCGGCGACGAGTATGTGGACGTGGTGGCACGCGACCTCTACGGCGACAACGCAGCCTCCTGCGCAACAGAGTACTCCGACCTCTGTGCCACTTACGGCAACAAGGTGGTGACACTCGGTGAGTGTGGTTACAGCACCTATAGCAACAGCCGCATCGCCACCGTCAGCGAGCAGTGGAACGCCGGTGCCAAGTGGAGCTGGTTCATGGTATGGTTCAGCGAGGAGAACGCAGAGAATCCCCACGCCAACGAGGCTTGGTGGAAGGATGCCATGCAGCAGGAGAACATCATCACCCGCGACCAGGTACCGAGTATGAAATAAGGAGCGTGCGGAATCTTTCCGCACCTCCAACTCTAAGATTCTGATATGAACAAGATCACTATTCTATTGGCATGCCTCACGGCATGCCTTTTCTTCTCTTGTGGCAAGAAGAAAGCCCAGGACGACCTGGGCGACAGCGGCAGGACGAAACGCACGGAACGTCTCCTTGCCCACCTCTCCTCCACCGCCTCCCGGGGTTTCCTCTTCGGCCAGCAGGACGCTACCCTCTCCGCCGAGGGCAGCATGAAGGCTGACAGTGTAAAGATTGACGTACAGGACGTTTGTGGGGATTTGCCTACTCTCGTGGGCTTCGAGATGGGCGGCATTGAGAAAGACGACTCCGCCAACGTGTTCTCTGTTCCCTTCTCCGACATCCGCCGCGAGATTGTGGCGCAGTTTGACAAGGCGGGCGTGGTGACAATCTCCTGGCAGTGCGCCGCTCCCTCGGGCAACGGTTCTCCCGCCAGCGTCATGGAAGGCGGAGAACGACACGACGAGTTCATCGGGAGGATTGACAAAGCAGCGGAGTTCATCGCCTCGCTCGTCACTCCATACGGCGTAAGCGTGCCCGTCATCTTCCGCCCTTGGCAAGACAACGGCGAGACGAAACAATGGTGGAACAAGTGCAATAAGGAACAGTATCTCGCCCTGTGGCAGATGACAGTGGAGCGTTTCAAGGAGAAAGGCGTTACAAACGTACTCTTCGCCTACTCGCCATGCGCCACAGACGAGGCTTCCGAGGCGAAGTACCTCGACAGATACCCCGGCGACGAGGCAGTGGACATCCTCGGCATCAATGCCTACTGTCATGCGGCGGAGGGCGACACCGTGGCTTTGGATGCCTTCACCCACCGCCTGGACCAAAACCTGCGGATGCTATCGGAAATAGGTAAAAAGAAAGGAAAACCCGTCGCCCTGACGGAGACGGGCTACCGGGGCATCAAGAGCGACAACTGGTGGACGCACACGCTCCTCCCTGCCGTGGAGAAATATCCCGTGAGCTACGTCATGCTGTGGCGCACCTCCCGTGCCGAGGCAGACGACTACTACGTCCCCTTCCCCGGTCAACGTTCGGCAGAGGATTTCGTGACATTCTACAATGCCCCGAAAACTCTATTTTTGCATGATATAAACGGAATATACCTTTAAATATGGAAAGACTGAAATATTTCAATATTTCAGTCTTTCCATATTTGCAAGTATGCTGGTACTCTGGCTCAGCATACGGATGAATTCCTGGGCGGAGTTTTTCATATAGCCATCCTTGAGGATGTGGATGCAGCCGTCCATCTCGTTCTCCTCGGCATCGATGGGCACAGCCTGCATACCGTCCTGCAGGATGGTGGTAGACTCCGAGAGGATAGTCACCAAATTGCTTCGGCGCAGCAAGTCGAAGATCACGTTCACATTGTTCACCTCCACCATAATCTTGAAATTGAGGTCCTTGCCCTCCGCAAGATGGTCGAAGGCGTTGCGCGCCTGCAGTGCCTTGCAGGGCAGGATGAGGTCGTACCGCTCCAGATCGGCAAGTCTCACGGAGGTGCGCCGTGCCAGGGGATGATGCTCGTTGACGATGGCGGCGAGGCGATTACTGAAGATGGCGCGGCTGTCTATCGCCTTGTCCGCCTTCAGCGGCTTGAAGGCAAGCACCAGATCCAGTTCCCTCTTCTTCAATCCTTCCATCAACTCCTGCATGGTTTTGTACTGGATGTTGAGCTTCACATGAGGATAGGCATGCAGGAAGGCGATGAGCGTCTCAGCCATGATGTTGCTGAAGGAATAGGTGACACCAATGTTCAGTTCCCCTGCGAGCATTTCCTTGAGGTCGTTCATGTGGTCGGCACACACCTCGGCGGCGTTGACGGCATTCTGCGCGTAGGGCAGCAGTTCCTTGCCCGCCTCGGTGAGGTACACCTCGTGCGAGTTGCGCTCGAAGAGCGGCAAGCCTATCTCCTGCTCCAGATGCGAGATCTGCTGCGAGAGGGTACTCTGCGTGATGTATAGCTTACGCGACGCTTCCGAGAAGTTGAGCGTCTCCGCCACCCTCAGGAAGTATCTCAGTTGTCTGATTTCCATTGTCGTTACTTTTGTATGCCGCCAGCCACAAGTGTCGCCGGCGGCACGGTTTCCGCTGCAAAGGTACGAAAATTATTTGATTTCCACGGAATGCAGGTCCACAAACTTGCCTTCCTTCTGGTTTCTCTCCACGAGGGCATTGTAGAGTTTCTTCTTCCTGGCTCCCTCGGTGAAGCGGCGCATGAAGATGTTGGGGATGGCCACACCCAGTGCGATGCAGAGGATGGCAAGGGATGCCTTGATGGCGTTGGTCATGCCCACCGTCAACTCACCCACGATGCCGTGCATATTGATGAAGGCGAAGAGGGCGCGGTACATCAGCACACCGGGTACCATCGGGATGACACTCGGGATGGTGATGCACTGGTGGGGCACATGCCACCAGTGGCGTGCCTTGATGACGATGATGCTGATGAGCGAGGAACCGGCGAGGGATCCTACGCTCAGTCCCATGTCGAGTCCGATGTTGCCGTTGGAGGCACCGAGGTTCACGAAATTGCGGAAGCAAACGGCGATGATGCCGCCCACTGCCACTGCCGGCAACAGTCTTCTGGGGATGCTGAAGATGGTAGAGAAGCCCATGGCGGAAATGGCTGCCGCAAGGGCATACTCGAAGTAGTTGTGGTGAGGAGTCATCGTGAGGTCGGTCACGAAGTTGTCGATGCCGCAGATCTGGATGGCGAAGGCGATGCCGAACGCCATGGCGACAATCATCATCAGCGTGTTGATGGCGCGCACCATACCCACCTCGATGTGGCCGGCAAGCATGTCGCTCACGAAGTTGATGAGCGGCACTCCCGGAACGATGAACAGCGCACAGGCCATCAGAGGATGCCATGGCGTGGCGGAGTGCATGAACTGGGGCAGTGCATTGGCAAGGGCAGGATCGATGGAGAGGAAACTGGTAGCCCAGGCGATAAGCGTGGAGACGAAGGCGGCGATGCCTATCGCCACATAGTTGTTGCAGCCGTGGGCGGGCAGGAACATTCTCAGACGGAAACCGAGGATGGCTGCCAGCGAGCAGTAGAAGAACGCTGTCCAGTCGCAACCGAACTGGATGCAGAAGCCGCCGCAGGCAAAACCGCCGCCGATGGCCACCTGCCAGGGCGAGAAACTGCGCTTGGTCTTCTTGATGGTCTCCAGTGCCTCCTCATACTGGTCTACGCTGTAGTCTTCCTTGATGGCGCGCCAGGTGAGCTTGCTCACCTCGGAGATGGAGGTGAGGTTGATGCCGTGCTTCTCGCAGCGCTGGAACTTGGTGAAGGAGTGTTCCTCGTCGCTGTAGTTCACCATGATCACGTTCCAGTTCAAGAAGAGGTGGATATACTTCTGGTCGAGTCCGAGGAAGGCTGCCGTGCGCATCATGTTGCGCTTGATGCGTGCGGTGTCGGCGGCACTCTCCATGAGGATGCTGCCGGTGCGCAGCAGCAGGTCGAGCTTGTGCAGCAGTTCTGCCTTCGCCACTTTCTTCTGTTCTTCCTTCTCTCCGCATTTGCAGTTGAACCTGCTTTCTTCCTGGGCTATCATAGCCTCTATTTCCGTCTCTTTTTCCATGAATGTTTTTGTCTTATAGTTTGTCCTAATTGAATCCTTTTACCTTAAAAGCCTTTTATTTTTTTACTTTTTACCCTTTTACCTTTTTACCTTTAAAACTTATCCGAACACGAAGATGATGATCTGGATGGTCACGATCCTCAGGAACATGGCGAACGGATAGACGTTGGCGTAACCCACGGTGGGTGCGTCGGCGCTGGTCTGCTCCCTCACATAGGCAAGGGCGGAGGGGTTGGTGTTGGCTCCGGCGAGCACACCTAACAGGGTGAAGTAGTTGATGTGGAACACGAATCTGCCGATGATGCCGCCCAACAGGATGGGAATCATCGTGATGGCGATGCCGTAGAGGATCCACGTCAGTCCCGACTCACTCGCCACGGTCTCGATAAACTGCTGTCCTGTGCCCAGTCCCACGCACGCCAGGAAGATGCAGATGCCTATCTCGCGGAGCATCAGGTTGGCGGAGATGGTGTTGTAGGTCACGAGGTTGTACTTCGGCCCGAAGTAGCCGATGAGGATGGCGACGATGAGCGGTCCGCCGGTGAGTCCAAGACGCAGGTTCTCGTTGATGCCCGGGATGAAGAACGGGATGTTCGCCACGATGCAGCCCAGTGCGATGCCCAGGAAGATGGGGATGAGGTTCGGATAGTTGAGTCGCTTCATCTGGTTGCCCAATACCTTCTCCGTGTGTGCGATGGCAAGCTCGGTGCCCACCACTGTCACGCGGTCGCCCAACTGCAGCTTCAGGTCGGGGGTAGCGAGCAGGTCCACTCCGGCGCGGTTCACGCGGGTGATGTTGGTACCCAGATTGGAACGAATCTGCATCTGCGAAATGGTCTTGCCGTTGATCTCGGGCTTGGTAACGATGATACGTCTGGTAATCAACTCGTTGTCATAGTCCTCCCAAGTCATGTCGACCATCTCTCCCAAGAGGGCGATGAGGGGTTCCTGTGCCGTGGGCTTTGCCACGACGTACACGATGTCGTTCTCGTTGAGTACGGTCTGTCCCACCACCATTTCCTTACTGGTGCTGTTGTCGGCGCGGCGTATCTGCGAGATCATGAAGTCACGGTTCAGCAGGTGGCGGATGTCAGCCACGGTGTCGCCGAACACCTGCTTGTTGGTCACCTTCACCGAGAAGGTGTTGAGGGTCATAGCCTCCAGATGTCCGAAGCCCCGCTTCGCCTGTGCCTCCTCCTCGCGCTTGTCGATGCGCAGGGCGAACCGCAGGATGATGAAGGCGAGGATTACGCCGAGCACACCCATGGGATAGGCGATGGCGTAGCCCGAGGCGATGGTGGGCGCGTCGATGTGGCGCAGGTCACTGTATGCCTGCTGTGCGGCTCCCAGTCCGGGGGTATTGGTGACGGCTCCCGAGAGGATGCCCGCCATGGAGGTGATGCTGGTGCCCGAGAGCGAGTAGATGCCCAAGGTGGTGGCGATGCTCAGGGCGATGACGATGACGCTGAGCAGGTTCAGGCTCTTGCCGCCGTTCTTGAACGAGGAGAAGAAGCTGGGGCCCACCTCAAGGCCGATGCTGTAGACGAAGAGAATCAGTCCGAACTCCTTCAGGAAATGGAGCAGGTGACTGTCGAGGTTCAGAGAGAAATGGCCGAAGATGAGGCCGATGAAGAGAATCCACGCCAAGCCGAGCGACACTCCCTTCACCCTCAGCTTGCCCAGACACAGGCCCAGCGTGACGACCAGCGCAAGGATCATCACCGAGTGGGCGACACCGCCTCCCCACAGGTCGGGGAAGCCATAGAACAGATTTTTTAAGATCTCCATTTTCGTATTTCTATTATATATAATAATGTATAGCTAATATATCGACGGATCATTTCATATTCGGGTGCAAAGGTATAGATAATTTCGATAGCAAACCGCCTTTGGCGTTTAAAAGGCATGAAGGTAGCTATAGATAATTTCGATAACAAGAGCGTGCCTACTGATTTTTATCGCCCGCAAACTTGCGGTTCTCTGTATTTTTTCGTAATTTTGCAGCGGTTTGGCGATAGTGCCTCACCATAATCATCTATATAAAATGACAATGATGAACATCGACGAGATAAAGGACAAGCGCATCGCCGTGCTGCTCTCGGGCGGCGTGGACAGTTCTGTGGTGGTGTGGGAGTTCGCAAGGATGGGACTCCACCCCGACTGCTTCTACATCAAGATTGGACCCGAGGAGAAGGAGGAATGGGACTGCTCTTCGGAGGAAGACCTGGAGATGGCGACCGCCGTAGCCGCCAAGTACGGCTGTAGGCTGCAGGTGGTGGACTGCCACAAGGAATACTGGAACGAGGTGACGCGCTACACCATGGACAAGGTAAAGGCGGGCTTCACCCCCAACCCCGACGTGATGTGCAACAGGCTCATCAAGTTCGGTGCCTTCGACGAGAAGATGGGACACCTCTACGACCTCATCGCCACCGGCCATTATGCGCAGACCGAGACCGACGAACAGGGCGACAAGTGGCTGGTGACCAGCCCCGACCCCGTGAAAGACCAGACCGACTTCCTGGCACAGATAGAGTCGTGGCAGCTCAGGAAAGCCATCTTCCCCATCGGGCATCATGTGAAGGACGAGGTGAGGGAGATTGCCGAGCGCGAGCATCTCATCAACGCCAAGCGCAAGGACAGCCAGGGCATCTGCTTCCTCGGCCAGATCAACTACAACGACTATATCCGCCGCTACCTGGGCGACAATCCCGGCAACGTAATAGAACTGGAGACCGGCAAGCGCATCGGCGAGCACCGCGGTCTGTGGTTCCATACCATCGGACAGCGCAAGGGACTGGGCTTCGGCGGCGGTCCCTGGTTTGTCATCAAGAAGGACGTGGAGCAGAACATCCTCTATGTGAGCCACGGCTACGACCCGCAGACCGCCTACAAGAAGGATTTTCCCCTCCACGATTTCCACTTCCTCACCCGCGAGGTACCGATGCACAAGGTGACGTTCAAGATTCGCCACACTCCCGAATACCATCCCGCCACCATCGAGAAGACCGATGACGGCAAGTGGATCATCCACTCCGAGGAGGCCATCCACGGTGTCGCCCCCGGCCAGTTCTGCGTGGTCTACGACGAGCACCACCACCGCTGCTACGGGTCAGGAGAAATCACCGTGTAGAGAAGAAGAAAGTGACTAAAATATATTTGCCTGCCACGATATTCCGTATCATGTGGCAGGCAAATCCATTTGTAAAATTATTCATCCTAAAAAGAGAGCTTGAGGCAATCGCTTCATCACTCGGAATCAGCGGTGGTGAGGTAAGGCATCATCTCCTCGACGGTGAGCCCCACTTTCTGTCCTAACTTCAGAATCTCCTGCACCCTTTCCTTGGTATACACGGTTTTATCCTCATGGTAGCTCTTGAGGAATTCCAGGAAGAAATAAGCTTTTATGCTCTTCCTAAGGTCTTCAACCGAGCTTTCTTCTACGTCTGCATCCGCCCAACGATACTCCGTGGCGATGTTTTCATCTGAAACGTTTTCTGTCTGTGCCTTTGCCTGCTGTGCCGAGAACAAGGATACTGCAGCTACGGCTGCTATTGCGAGTGTATGATAAAACTTTTTCATAATCTTGATATTTTAATTTGTTTGACTTATTGTTGTTTGTTGTTTCTTTTTTCTGTTGCAAAGATAGGCATTCTTTCCTTATGCTCCAAGAAAATCCGCAATTATTTTCAAGAAAACCCAAAATTAAAACCGCCCCTATAAACTGAGTTTCCAAAAAGCCGTTTATACATTATTATATATAGAACAAGACCATCACAACAAGAAAACCCGACATACAAAACGGGTTTACAACAAGTAGTTTTGAGAAAGATTTCCAGCACATATTTTTGGAAAAGAGAAGAAAAAGTTGTATCTTTGCCAGCGTGATGGACAGCATCACTTCATACATTACATTTTCAAATACAAATAATATGGAAAAAGAGACAAAGAAATTAAGCAAAGCAGGCGAATGGTTGGCATCCAACCACGCTCCAGTCTTCGACATGGCGAGCCTCAGTGAAAAGGAATACAAATCAGCCATGAGAGCCATCATGAGATGAGAATATACCTTGACACCAACATCCTCTACTTCTTGATACAAGAAGGAGATGAGATTTCAAATGATGTGCGAAGCGAAATAGACGATTACAACAATTCGCTACATACAAGTTCCGTATGTGTGCAAGAGTTGATTCATCTTTGCCAAACTGACAAAATCAGGATTGGCAAGAAGTCTGACGTGATAAAAAAGCCAACGGACGTTTTCTGTCTTTTGGAAAAACTCGAGATTCATGTCGTGACTGTCACAAGCAAGCATCTGCAGGAATACGCCAACCTACCGTTTTGGAAAGAGCATTCCGACCCCAATGACCGCTTGATCATAGCCCAAGCCATGAGCGACAAGGCTTGCTTGGTCAGCAGCGACCACAAATTCAAGCATTATCTACAATATGGCTTGGACTTTATGTTCAACAAACGATAGATTTCCATTTACCCTTTATACTGGCTCGGAGCCACGCCAAACTGCTTCTTGAACACGATGGAGAAGTGGGACTGCGACCTGAAACCGCATTTGTCGGCTATCTCCGAGACGGTATACTTGCCTTCCTTGATGAATTCCGCCGCACGGTTCAGCTTGTAGGTGCGGAAGAAGCTGGCGGGAGTCTCGCCCGTCAGTCCCTTGACCTTATAGTAGAGCTTGGTGCGCGAGATGTAGAGCAGCCGGGTGAGCTTGACCACGTCCAGCTCCGAGTCGCCCAAGCCTTCCTCCATCAGTCTGTACAGTTCGTCCATGAATTGCCTGTCCTGGTCCGACAGCGCACTCTCCACCTCTTCCTCTTCGGTGGTCGTGGCATTGGTGAGGAGACGGCGCACACGGTCACGGTTCTCCAGCTGCGACCGGATGAGCGCCGACAATACCGGCGGTTCGAATGGCTTGGTCACATAGGCGTCGGCACCCACGTTGAGCCCCTCCACCTGGTTGTCTACCGTCACCTTGGCGGTAACGAGTACCACGGGGATGTGGCACAGCTGGATGTCCTGCTTGATTTCCCTACAAAGCTCATAGCCGCCCATGCCGGGCATCGACACGTCGCTGAGCACGAGGTTCGGCTCCTCCCGGCGCATCTGCTCCAATGCCGACTTTGCGTCGAGGCAGGTGACGACCCTGTAGTCGCGGGAGAGCAGGAGGCGCATATAGTTGACGATTTCCACGTCATCGTCCACCACGAGAATCACCGGGCGGCTGTCTTCCGATGCGTCAGCAGCCTCCTCTTCGCCGCCATCGTCAGCATTCGCGTTTACCACGGGGCGGCTGTATGCCTCGCCCTCCTCCAGATGGCGGTGTTCCTCTTCCGTGTACGCCGTTTCCTCCATCGGATAGGTGAGGGTGAAGACGGCTCCCGTGCCCTCCTCCCGGTTGCCGGCTTTCAATGTGCCATGGTGCAGTTCCGCCAGGCGGCGCGAAAAATAGAGTCCGATGCCCGTGCCCCAGTTCACGATGCCCTTGGTCTGGTTGTCGAGCTGGTAATATCGCTTGAACACATTCTCCAGTTCTTCTTCCGGGATGCCCTTGCCGGTGTCGGCGACGGAGATTTCCACCTGTCCGCCACAGGCATCGAGCGTCACCTCTACCCTACCGCCACGGGGCGTGAACTTCAGGGCATTGGAGAGCAGGTTGGAGACCATTTTCTCCAACTTGTCCTCGTCGGTCCATGCCGTGAGCGTCTCTTCCAGTCCACGGCGGCAGATTGTGAGTCCCTTCTCCCTGGCGTTGAACTCGAAGGTGTCGCAGATGTCGCTCACCGCCCTGGCCACGTCGACGGGCTCCACACCCAGCTTTAGCCTGTCACTCTCCAGCTTGTTGAAGTCCATCAGCTGGTTCACCAGTCTGAACATCCTCCGGATGCTCCGCTGCGCCACGCTCAGCAGTTTCTTCTCCTCGCCGCCGATGTTGCCGTTCCCCGCGAGCTGCCCCACGGGTCCCGCAATCATCGTCAGCGGCGTGCGGAACTCATGGGCGATGTTGGCGAAGAAACTCATGTTCATCTGGTTCGTGCGCAGTTCCTGCTCCTTCTCCCTTTCCGCCTCACTGGCGGCTCTACGGGCTATCAGGGTGCGCATGGTGGTGCCGTAGATATAGGTGGCCAGCATACCTACCAGCAGCAGGTAGAGTGCCCATGCCCAGGGCGTGTTCCAGGGCGCAGGCATCACTGTCACGGGGACGGAGGCCTCGCGCAGGGTGGATGAATTGCCGCTGTCCACAATCTTCACATGGAAGGTGTAGTGGCCCGACGGCAGGTTGGCATAGCTGCCCTGGCGGGAAGTGCCGGCATCAAGCCAGTACTTGTCCACGCCGTCCAGCTTGTAGAAATAATGTACGCGGGGATATTTGCTGTAGTCGAGGGCGCAGAACGAGATGCTGAAGCTGTTCTGGTCGTAACGGAGATTCACCTCGGGGTTGTTGACGAGGCTCTTGGTGACGGGACCGTTCACGGCGGGGCGTACCAGCTGGCTATGCACCCTGAGGTCTTGGAAATACAGGGGGATGTCGCGCTTCACGCTGATGTCGGAGGGCTTGAAATAGGTGAGTCCGTGCGTTCCGCCGAAGAACATCCTGCCGTCGGGCAACTGGCACGATGCCCTGTCGGCGAACTCGTCGCCGCCCATGCCGTCGAACTTGTAGAACGCCGTCACCTGCCTTGTCTTCGGGTCGTACTTGTCCAGTCCCTTCAATGTAGCCACCCAGAGGTTTCCCTCTGCGTCCTCCTCGACGCTGCCGATGTCGGAGCAGGAGAGTCCGTAGACGTGTTCCATGCGGTGGGTCTTGGCGTCCATCCTGATCAAGCCGTTCGCCACTGTCCCTATCCACACGCCGCCGCGGCGGTCGTGGTGTACATCGACGGGCACGAACACGCTCCGCCTGACGCACGCCTTCCAGTCTTCGGCAGGCACCGCCACTTCGCTCACCTTCATCGTGGCGGGGTTCAGCGACACGAGTTTCTGGTTGTATCCGGCTATGAGCATCGATCCGTCTGCCTGACTCGTGATGGAAGGGATGAAGGCGTAGGTACGGAACACCTGCTTCCGCTCTGCCCTGTCGCTTCCGGGCCTGATGCAGTACACCTCTGTCTCGGAGGCGGAGATCCACACGGTCTTGTCCTTCGCCTGCGTCATGCTCATCACCCCCTGGATGTCGAAACGCTTCACCAGACTCCCGTCGGCCCTGCATTTCAGCAGCTCCACGCCCGTCGCCGCCCACAGGTAGCCGTCGGCATCCGCCAGGAGGTGGACCACCACGTCCTTCCACTGCCCCGTCGACAATCCCTCTATCTTCACCTGTCGGACGTGCCCCGCCGTGTCGCGCACCAGCACTCCCCGGTCTTGCGACACGATCCACAGGTTGCCCTTGCGGTCGGTCGTAACGTCGGTCACGGGTCCCTGTCCCACTGCATGGTTCAGCACAGGGTCGTTGTTGAACCGCCCTTCGTAGGAGTAGCGCACCAGCAGTCCCCGGTCGGCAGTCCCTATCCACAGGTTGCCGCGGCTGTCACGCAACATGGCAGGCACGTTGGCCTTCGGAAGGTCTATGTTCTCGGGCAGCGGTTTCTCTTGCCGGACGGCGGTGCGGTTGCGGCTGATCCTGTAGAATCCCTTGCCCAGCGTATGCACGAGACAGTTGCCCTGCCCGTCTTCCACGAACTGGTCGGCGACGTTCCCGTCGGCTGTCAGGGCATTGCGCACGGTGGCGGGCAGGTCGATGAAGCTCCTTGAATGGATGTTGAAAGCCGCCGCCTGTCCGAGTCCGCTCAGGAGGATGGTGCCATCGCCCATCATCTCCGAATAGAACATGAAGCCGGGCACGGGCACGGAGTCGGTGCGCTGGAACGTCTTGCCGTCATAGCACCTGATGCTCTGTGCGCTCATCGCCCAAAGACTGCCGTCCTTGCCGGCGAAGACATTGCCGAAATAGTTCTGGTTCATGTTTCCGATGACGTGGACGAACGCACCCTGCGCCCCGTCATAGACCAGCAGCTCGTCACGGTTGAAGGCGAAGATGCGCCCATTGCCGTCCTCCAGCAGCTTGACGATGTGTTTCTTGCCGGTCTTCACCGGTATGCGGTTGAAGTTGTCCTGTTCCGTATAGATGCAGACACCGTTGGCGGTGCCCACCCAGAGCCGCTGCCGGCTGTCGCAGAGCAGTGCCGTCACCTGGTTGTCGGGCAGCCCGGCGGAGTCGTCGGTACAGAAATACTGGTGGTACTCCTGTCCGTCGAAGCGGTTCAGTCCGCGGAACGTGCCAACCCAGATGAATCCCTTGGCATCTTCCGCCAGGGTTGTCACATGACAGTTGGACAGTTCGTTTGCCACCATCAGCTCCTGCGTGGCATCCCAGCCGCCGGTGCCTTGCTGCTCTTTCTCCCGGCAAGCCGCCAGTGCCAAGAAGGCGAGGAATGCCACGGTTATTTTTCTTATTGCGGTCATATCTGATTTTATTTTTTGCCCACAAAGATAACATTTTTTTGGCGAATCCGCCGCATGGGCGGGACAAATAAAAAAGTTTTTGAACAAATATGACAGCGAGAAGCGTTTTTTGAACAAATCAAAAAATCGAAAGTACAAATCCGAACGCCCCTTTCCCCCATTATCACTACCTTTGCAGCCATGTAATAAGATTACATATTGAAGTATTTAAACAAATTGGCGCCATTTCATCGTGATGATGCGATGGCGTCCTTTTTAAAAAAGAGAATGACAAGTTTTCACTTTTAAATATATTTTGTTGATAAGTTAATAGGTTTAAGTTAATTAAGTTTGTATTAGTTTAGTATTGGTCAGCTTCAGTTTCCGTCATTTTCCGTTCGTGACGGATGGGATGACGGAAACTGTTGCATTTCCGAAAAAATTTAGTATCTTTGCCACGGAATTGCACGAAAGTCATCATTCAAAACAAAAGTCATCATTTAAAAACAATATAACCAAAATAAAAACAATGGACAAGAACGTATACCTCGCCTCAAAACCGCGCTATGAGATCCTGGACGGACTCCGCGGCGTGGCAGCCATGCTCGTCGTGGCCTACCACCTGTTGGAAACCTATTTCCACAGTTTCCCCAACCAGCCCATCAACCACGGCTACCTCGCCGTGGACTTCTTCTTCGTGCTGTCGGGCTTCGTCATCGGCTACGCCTACGACGACCGCTGGGACCGCATGA
>CAVEJY010000061.1:0-2145 GCA_963616155.1 Acutalibacteraceae bacterium | reverse complement strand
TCCGCCTCTTGAAGAAGCAGTGCGAGGACCAGCGTGGCAAGGAAGAGGCCAAGGACGTGATTGTGGCCGTGACCGATGCCAAGAAGGGTGCTGCGCGCACTTGCGCCGACAAGGAGGGTTACAAGAGCTTCATCATCCCCGACAACGTGGGCGGCCGTTTCTCTGTACTCACTCCAGTAGGTTTGCTGCCTATCGCCGTGGCTGGCTTCGACGTGAAGCAGCTCGTGGCCGGTGCTGCCGACATGGAGAAGGCTTGCGGCAAGGACGTGGCTTTCGAGGAGAACCCAGCTGCCATCTATGCAGCCACCCGTCAGGCTCTCTACACTCAGGCAGGCAAGAAGATCGAGATTGTCTGCAACTTCCAGCCTAAGCTCCACTACTTCGCCGAGTGGTGGAAGCAACTCTACGGCGAGAGCGAGGGCAAGGACCAGAAGGGTATCTTCCCGGCAGCTTGCGACTTCACTACCGACCTCCACTCCATGGGTCAGTGGATCCAGGAGGGCGAGCGCAGCATCTTCGAGACAGTGATCAGCGTGGAGACTCCCAACGAGAAGTTGCTCTTCCCACACGACGACGAGAACCTCGACGGCTTGAACTTCCTGGAGGGCAAGCGCGTGGACGAGGTGAACAAGATGGCAGAGCTCGGTACTCGTCTGGCTCACGTGGACGGTGGCGTTCCCAACATCCTGGTCAACGTACCCGAGTTGAACGCTTACTACCTCGGTCAGCTCATCTACTTCTTCGAGAAGGCTTGCGGCATCAGCGGCTTGTTGGAGGAGGTGAACCCATTCAACCAGCCTGGCGTGGAGGCTTACAAGAAGAACATGTTCGCACTGCTCAACAAGCCCGGCTACGAGGCAGAGAGCAAGGCCATCCAGGAGAGACTCGCCAACGAGAAGTAAGAGCAGAGTTTATAGTTAAGAGTTAAAAGAGTTTATAGTTTATAGCAGTGTTGCGAAACAAGCAGGATTGCCCTATAAACTATAAACTGTAAATTATAAACTAAATCATAGATGAACGGAATCATTTCTGAATATTTAAAAGACCACGGCTTTGCGGAGTTCGCTCCCAAAGCCGTGCTTTTTGACATGGACGGCGTGCTTTACGACAGCATGCGCCATCATGCAGTGGCGTGGCAGGAGTCGATGAAGCAGTTCGGCATCCGGATGACCGCCGCCGACTCCTACGCCACAGAGGGTGCCCGCGGCATCGACACCATCCGGGAGATGGTGAGGCAACAGAAGGGCGAGGAGATATCGCTGGAAGAGGCACAGAAGATGTATGATGTAAAGGCGGAGATTTTCCACTCCATGCCCACCGCCGGGATTTTCCCCGGTGTGAAGGAAATCATGCAGAAGATCAAGGATGCGGGAATGCAGATATGCGTAGTGACGGGCAGTGGTCAGCGACAGCTCATCCTCCGTCTGCTCGACGACTTCGGTGAGTTCCTCGACGAGGCACACATCGTGACCGCCTACGACGTGGAACAAGGAAAGCCCAATCCCGACCCTTACCTCATGGGACTACAGAAAGCCGGCAACCTGAAGCCTTGGGAAGGAATCGTAGTGGAGAACGCCCCACTGGGCGTGCAAGCCGGTGTCGCCGCCAACATCTTCACCGTCGCCATCAACTCTGGTCCATTACCAGACGAAGAATTGTCGGGCAAGGGCAGCAACCTGCTCTATCACAAGATGACCGAGTTCTGTGAAGACTTCAAAGACTTGCTGGAAGCAACAAAAAAGTCTACAGTTCAAATGGCAGAAGATGACAAAAGCGTGTAAGTAAGCCGGTACTTACACGCTTTTATTGGATTTTCCAATTATTCAAAGAGGTTACCGGTAGCCACGGAATAGGAGACCTTGCACTGGTTGCAGATGTCCGTAATCGTGGCTCCGCTTCCGCTCAGCGAGTAAAAGACGCTCTCGCCGACGAGCACATACTCCCAAGTGCGATTCATCCTGTCCTTGACTTCCAAGGCATTTACCTTCTTGATCCATTCGATGGTGGCAGACTGCTTCTGCCGCACGTTGGCATCATCCACCTTGTCGTCGCCCTTGGTCTCTATCAAATACACTTTATCTGCAGTTGCCACGATGAAGTCGGGATGATAGGTAGCCATAAGTCCATCCTTACGAACGTAGAAGA
>CAVEJY010000060.1:0-2999 GCA_963616155.1 Acutalibacteraceae bacterium | reverse complement strand
ATAGCCTCGTTGCCCAATGAGGTATACCTTCATCGGCTGATGAGGTATAGTCTCGAAGTGCATTAAGGCATAGCCTCGTTATTTTTTGCATACATCCCGACATTTCCCGATGGAACGTCAAGACTTGAACTCATGACACGCCCCGAAGTGGAGGGCGACAATGAGAGCCAGTTCCGTACAGGTTTTAGTCAGCAGTCACTTCCCTGCACTCCACCATCTCCGCCCCCCGATAAATCACCACGAGCTTGTGAAGCGTGGTGGTCTTGACCGACTCACGCACGATGTCGCTGTCGGCGTAGCGGCACACCTGGGCGGAAGCCTCCTCGTAGAGCTGTTCCATCTGGGTATCGGAGGTGGAAGACTTGCAGTATTTCAGTTCCACGATATAGGAGTCTTTCATGTCCTTGTAGATGTCGCAGAGCGGCAGGAGGAAGATGTCTGCATAGCCGCCGTCATTGTCCAGCTCCGAGATAGGACGATAGAACTTGCACTGGCTGGCCATAGCAAGCGTGAAGCCATGCACAAACGCCTCGCCCTTCTGCTTGTCACGCTGCGAAGAGTAACGCTTCAGGCAGTCGGCGATGTAGTCGAAGTAAGGTTTGTACCCTCCCAGATACGCCAACTGGCTCTCCAGTTTGTTCTTGGTGTATTGCTCGAAGGTGAGGTCGTTCTCCCTGTAAGTGTCCAAGAGATAGGTGTACATCTGATCACGCACCACCTCGTTGGGGATGATGAACTTGGTTTCGCCGTTCAGCGTTCCGTCAATCGTCACCATGCCGAAATAGAAGAGGAGGCTGAGGAAGTTGTCGGGGTCGTTGATGCGTTCGGCAGGGAAGTTCTCCATCAGGTTACCCGTCACGAATCCCTTGGTCACAAGTTCCTGGATGATGCTGGCATCATCGAAGAAACCTTTGTCGTGACGGATGAGCATTCGTATCTTGTCGTAGTCGATGCGGATATTGGTCTCCACCATTTTGTCTGGAATATCGTAGCCGTTATCAATGTATTTGCTCAGGAAATTAAGCACCATGACGGAATTGTACATCGTAGTCTTGCCATAACGCGTGACGGCGAAGCAGTAGTTGTCGTACCAGGGTTTCATCACCTTGACAAGCTCATCCACGGTATGGCGGAACGGAAGTACGCTGGCGTAGTACTCCAGCATCTCACGCACCTCCTCCTCGCAAAAGCCGGTCATCTCGTTGAAGCGTGGTTCCAGTGAGTAGTTGGTGCCGATGTTGAAGCCGCTGGTCAGGTCGTCCATGGTCACGGGACTGACGCCCGTCACGAAGACACGTCCAAGAGAAGTGCCGGCAGCACTCTTGACGGCATTGAAGAAACGTCTCAAATATCCCTCGCCATGCGTCTGCTCACGGTACCTCTCCTCATGCTCCTTGCTGGCGAGTATCATGTTGGTGAAATTGTCGTACTCGTCGATGAAGAGATAGATTTTCTGTCCCACCTCCTTGCAGACTTGACAGATGAAAGTCAACTGCGCCACAGCACCTTCCCTCTTGTTCATCTCTTCTTTGGTATTGGCAGGCAACAAGTCGGCATAGACGTTGCAAAATGAGCAGAACACGATATTGCAATGTGTGTCGAGTCCATCCTTGTAGTCATCCAATCCTCCCACCACTTCCGAGAAATTGAGGTGGATGATGAGATACTGGTTGCGCTCGGGCGTAGGGTTCTCGCCGATGTAGAGCTTGCCGAAAAGCTGCTCGAACTTGTCCTTCTTGTTGATGTCATAGTAGTTTTCGAGCATGGAGAGGGTGAGGCTCTTGCCGAAGCGGCGAGGGCGTATGTAGAAGAAGTACTTGTGCGACTCTTCTACATCTTCTATGAAGGGAGTCTTGTCCACATAGTAGCAGTCCTCCATGATGACTGCCTCAAAACTCTGCATCCCATAGGGTATGCGCTTGCGGTAGATTCGCTTTCTTCTTTCCGTGATTGCCATAGTCGAAAAAAATGTTTGTCGGATGCAAAGATAGCACAAATTAGGGAAAAGGCAAAAGTTTTTTCCAATAAATACCATCTTTGCGCCATAAATCACGAAAATCGATCTGATAGCATGATTTTACTTACCGCATCACCGTTTCTACGGATGATGGCCGCTTCCCTACTCTCTCCAGCGCAACTGCCAGAATGCCACTGCCGACGCTGCCGCCACATTGAGCGAGTCTACCTGGTGCGACATGGGGATGCGCGCCACATAGTCGGCGGAGGCTATGACTTCATGAGGCAAGCCGTCGCCCTCCGTCCCCATCAGCAGTGCCAGCTTCTCCTCGGCCATCAGCCTATCGTCGTCTATCTGCACCGACTGGTCGGTCAATGCCATGGCCACCGTCTTGAAACCAAGGGCGGAGAGCTGCCGTTGGGGATCGTCCACCCATGTCCACGGCACCAGGAACACCGAACCCATAGAGACACGCACCGAACGGCGGTTGTAAGGGTCGCAAGAGTTGGGGGTGAGCAGTACGGCATCGATGCCGAGTGCCGCCGCCGAGCGGAAGATGGCACCGATGTTGGTGGTGTCCACCACATTGTCTATCACCACGATGCGGTGTGCCCCGCTGCAGACATCCTCCACCTTGCGGGGCAAGGGTCTGCGCATGGCACAAAGCACGCCGCGCGTCAACGTATATCCTGTGAGCGAGGCCAGGAGTTCCCGGTCTCCCGTATAGACGGGCACTTCCTGCGGAATGCGCGCAATGATGTCCTGCGCATCGCCTTCAATATGGCGTTCCTCACACAACAGTGCCACGGGCTCGTAACCAGCATCGAGCGCCACTCTTATCACCTTGGGGCTCTCGGCGATAAACACCGCCCGGGAGGGGTCTTTACGGGACCTGAGCTCCGCCTCGGTGAGCCGGGCAAACATTTCCACACCCGGAGTGTCAAGTCGTTCTATTCGTATAATGGGCATAAGTGATATTGATTTTCTTAAAATTATCTTATGATTCTCTTTCCAAACCGCAAAATTAATAAAATTCAATGAC
>CAVEJY010000059.1:0-24784 GCA_963616155.1 Acutalibacteraceae bacterium | reverse complement strand
AACATATCCAGAAATGATGTAAGAAAAGGGTGAGAGATAGTCCCAAAAGGGTGATTTCTTACATGCGTGAATGCGCTATACAATTTTCCCCAATCCATGAGGCTTCGACCTCCCGGATTGGGGAAAGATATAGTAGGTACTTGCCTTAGAAGTCCAATGACGACTCCTTCAGGTCCACAGCCTTCGCCGTCAGTGTACCCTTGCCCTTCAGGACAACGAGGCACTTGCCGAAGAAAGCTTTGCGGTTGTTTGCCTTGAAACGCTCCAGGGAGGTCTGGCAACCATTGTCAACGCCGATGATCTCGGCATCCTTGCTCGACAGGGAGAAGAAGATCTCGTTGTCGGCATTCGGACAGAGGTTGCCGTCCTTGTCCACCACGTCCACCTCCACGAAGGTGGTGGGTTGGTCGCCGTAGGCCTTATAGCCCTGGTAAGTGTTGCGCAGGACGATGTGGTCGGGAGTACCGGCGGTCTTGATGACCTGCTCGCCCACCTGCTTGCCGTCCTTGCGGGCCACCACCTTCACCTCACCGGGCTGGTAGGTGACACGCCACATCACATGATACTCCGTACACTTCTCATGCTCCGCTCCGTCGTTGGCGGCACCATAGACATTCTTTTTGCGAACGCCCTGGCTCCTGCCGTTGACAAACAGCTCCACCTCGTCGGCGTGGTTGTAGTAACACCACATGTCGATGGTCTGGCCGGGAATCCAGTTCCAGTGGGGGAAGAGATGCAAAACGTCCTTGTCGGTCCACTCGCTCTGGTACATATAATAGCTGTCCTTGGGGAAACCTGCCAGGTCTATGATACCGAAGTAGCTGCTGCGGGCAGGGTAGGCATAGGGCGTTGGCTCACCGATGTAGTCGAACCCCGTCCAGATAAACTGTCCACCCACGAAGTCGTTGTGCTTCACCACGTCCCAAGTCTCCTCGTGCGTACTGCTCCAGGAAGCGTGCATATTGTCGTATGCCGAGCACATATAGGAAGGGTCGGTATAAGGCAGCCACCATTCCTTGGGAGCAGTGACGATGCTGTCGGAAGGCATCTTGTAGAACCCGCGTGTCTGCAACGCCGACACACTCTCCGAGAAGATGAACGGTTTGCCGGGGAAGTTCTTGGGAACATCCTTCACCCACTGGTGGTGGTAGTTGAATCCGATCACGTCGATGGCTCCGCTCTTGAAGAGATGGTTGTTGGGGTCTGGCTCATTGCAGCCGGCAGTGACGGGGCGGCCGCCGTCGGGGTCATTCTCCTTGACAATCTCTGCCAGGTGCCGGGTGAGCAATGAGTTGACGCTCAGCTCACCGTCCTTTGCCAGCGTGGAAGCATCGTGTCCTGCGTTCAGAATCAGGTTCGCCTGTTCCAGTGTCAGGGTGTCGGCATCTGCCGAAGACCACTGCTCCAGCACCTCGTTGCCGATGCTCCACATGATGATGCTGGGATGGTTGCGGTCGCGTTTTACCAAGTCGGAGAGGTCGCGCTGGTGCCACTCGTCGAAGAAACGTGCATAGTCGTTCTGCGACTTCTTGCGGCGCCACATATCGAAACTCTCGTCCATCACCACGAATCCCATGGAGTCGCACATGTTCAACAGCTCGGGAGCTGGAGGGTTGTGGCTGCATCGGATGGCATTCACGCCCATGTCCCTCAGGATGGTGAGTTTGCGATGCAAGGCATCCTCGTTGATGGCGGCACCGAGGCATCCCAGGTCGTGATGCTCGCAGACACCGTTGATCTTCAGGTTCTCGCCGTTGAGGAAGAATCCCTTCTGTGCATCGAACCTGACATCACGGAAGCCCGTGGTTGTGGTGACGGCATCCACCGATTTCTTTCCCACCAAAAGTTCGGTCTTCACTGTGTAGAGATAAGGATGGGTGATGCTCCACAGCGTGGGCTTCTTCACCTGGAGCGTCTGCTCCGTCTTGTCGCCGGTGGAAGAAGCCACCACCTTTCCTTGGGCATCATATACCGTGTTGCGGAACACAGCCTTGCCCGTCTTGCCCTGCCAGTCGATACGAACCTTCACCTTACCCTCGGGGGTGGTGGAGACATACTGTCCCCACTGGTTGATGTATATATTAGAGGTTTTAGTAAGCCATACATGGCGATAGATGCCGCAACCGCTGTACCAACGGCTGTTGGGCTGGTCACTGTTGTCCACCTTGACAGCGATGACATTGTCCCCCTTCCTGTTAATATAAGGTGTAAGGTCGTATTCGAAACTGCTGTAACCGTAGGGACGGTTGCCGAGCCGATGTCCGTTGATGTAGACGGTGGCGTTCATATAGACACCGTCGAAACCGATGACATAACGGTCGTACTTCTCCTTGGGATTGACGGTGAAGTGCTTCCGGTACCATCCCACCCCGCCGGGCAGAGCACCGCCGCTTGCCCCGGAAGGATTGGAGGGCAGGAAGTCACCCTCTATCGCCCAATCATGGGGCAGGTCGAGGGCTCTCCAAGCCTGATCGGCATAGGAAGCCTTCTCCATGCCGGCACTGTCGGCAAGCGTGAAGAGCCATCCCTTGTCGAAGAGTTGGCGCTCGCGGGCATCCGTGGACAGCCCGCAAGCCAACGCTAACATAATGAAAAATGATTTCTTCATAGATTACTTGAGTTTGACAACCACCTGCTTGCCACTGTAGCTCACCATCTTGCCCTTGGGCGACTTGGCGAGGTTGACACCCTGTCCGTTCTGTGCATTCACCAAAATCACGTTGAAGCGGCGCTTCTGCAGCATACCGTCGAACGAACCCTTGCGGGCACCGATGGTGACGGTCTTCTGTGCATCGTTGTAACGGATGTCGAAGGTGGCATACTTGCCCTTCTCGTAGTTGTAGTTGGTGCCCTCGTCCTCATAGAGGGTGAACTCACCGTCCTTGCCGGCATAGACATAGAGGTCGATCAACTCAGCCTTCTTCTGGTCGCTCCACTCCATCTCGGGACCTACGGGGAGGATGGAACCCTCGGGTACGAAGACTGGAATCTTCTCGTAAGGAGCATCGGCAACGATGGTCTCGCCACCGGCATAGTACTTGCCTGTGTAGAAATCGTACCAGCCCTTCTGCTTGGGCAGGTAGACGTTGCGGCTGTACTTCTGGTACTCGCCCACGGGACAAGCCATCAGGGCAGGACCGAACATCCACTGGTCCTTGATGTCGTAGATGTTGTCGTCGCCGTTGAAGTCCATCACGAGGGCACGCATCATGGTGTAGTCCTTCAGGTGAACCATACCTGCCATACTATAAAGGTAAGGCATCAGACGATAGCGCAACTTGTCGTAGGCCACGATGGTCTGGTAAGCCTTGTGGTCGGCAGGTGCGATGTTCCATACCTCGCGGGTAGGCCACTGGCCGTGGGTGCGGTAGAGGGGAACGAAGCAGCCGAACTGGTTCCAGCGGGTCTGCAACTCGCGCCATTCCTTGAGGTCGGCGTTCTCGTTGCCTGTCTTGTCAAACTCCTGCTGGGCTGCCACATAACGGTTCTCCACGCAGAAGCCTCCCTGGTCCATGCCCCAGAAGGGATGACCTGCCAAGGAAAGGTTCAGACCTGCCGTCATCTGGGCACGCATATCCTCCCAACGGGTGGCGATGTCTCCAGACCAAGTGGCGGTGCTGTAACGCTGCTCGCCGGCGAAACCGGAACGGGTCAAGAGGAATACACGCTGGTTGGGGTTCACCGAGCGCTGACCGTTATAGATGGCATCGGCATTCACGATGCTGTAGGCATTGAAGTACTCTGTGGAGGTGCCGAGGGCGGTAGGACCGCAGAGTGCCTTGCGGTACCACATCGGGGTACAGTCGCGGACGTTAGGCTCGGAGGCATCCATCCACCAGGCATCGATGCCCTGCTTGTACTTGGTGTAGAGGTTCTCGTCCATTTGTCGCCAGAACATCTTGCGGGCTCCTGCATCGTAGGCATCATAGAACGAACCGCGGTAGCCGAGCCAGTCGTGGATGTCGTCGGTGATTGCCTGGTGATACATCCATCCCTTGCTGTCGAGTTCCTTGTAGTTCTTGGTGGTGTCGTAGAACTTGGGCCATACGGAGATCATGAACCTGCCGTGCATGCTGTGTACACTGTCGAGCATCGCCTGTGGGTTGGGATAGCGGGCAGCTTCGAAGTTGTGGCAACCCCATGCGTCGATGGGCCAGTAGTTCCAGTCCTGTACGATGTTGTCCACTGGGATATGGAGGTCGCGGAACTTCTTGAGGTTGCTCTCGATGTCCTCGCTGCTCTGGTAACGCTCGCGGCTCTGCCAGAAACCGAGCACCCACTTGGGATAGACGGGAGCCTTGCCGGTGAGGGTGCGGTAACCGCTGATCACCTCGTCGGTGTTCTGACCGGCGATGAAGTAGTAGTCCATGTCGGGCGACATCTCGCTCCAGATGCTCAGCTGGTTCTTCTCTGCCTCAGAGCGTGGAGCGGCAACACGCAGACCGCAGTAGGACACGTCGCCGTCGGGCTGCCATTCGATGCGGATGGGGGTCTTCACACCCTTGCTGATGGCAGTCTCAAACTTATAGGAGTTGGGGTTCCATGCCGTACGCCAACGCTCGGGTACCACGAGCTTGCCGTCAATGTAAATCTTCATGTAGCCGGCATAGTAGAGGATAAACTGGTAGAAACTGTTGGTGGGTGCCTCGATATATCCCTCGTATACCACCTTGGAACCGTTCAGGGCAAAGCCCTTGGGCAGGTTCTGGATGCCGCCGTTGTCGGTCTTCCTGCAAAGCTCGGAAGCCTCGGGCATGGCATACTCGAAGTAGATGCTGTCCTCGCCACGTACAATCTTCTGTCCGTTCTTGTCTATATATGTACCCGTGAGCTGTCCAGCCTTGCCGTCCTTGTCGTAGAGCTTGAAGGCACGGTTGAGCTGCAGGTAGTCGTCGGGCTTACCCCAACGGCAGAAAGAATAAGAATCCCAGAGGATACCGTAGTTCTTGTTGGAAACCACGAAGGGAACACTCACTTTGGTGTTGTACTGGAAGAGGTCCTCGTTCTTGCCCTTCATGTTGAGTTCCTCGCTCTGGTGCTGGCCCAAACCATAGAAAGCCTCGTTGTCGGGAGAGTCGAAGACTGCGTTCCACGACCATCCGTGCTTCTGTGCCTCGGGCACCTTGGCGATGTCTACGCCCATCTCATAGTCGGGTACGGTGAAAGGCTTGAAGGTCTTTCCGCCCTGTGCCACCTCGTTGAGCAGCACATTGCCCTTGAGGTCGTAGAAGGTGATGTGACCGGTGGTCTCGCTGAGCACGGCACGCATGGCGGCAGTGGTGATGACGAGGTTATCGCCCTGCTCCTCCACCTTATAGTTGGCCTTGCCGGTCTGGGGCACGATGATGAGGCTCTGCTTGTTCTTGAAAGACTGCTCGGCAGTTGCCTGCACGCGTACAATCTTGTCGCTCACCACCTGGAGGCGAACCAGTGAAGGGCCGTTGCCCTGATGTTGTTTTAACTGTACGGTAAGATAGTTGCCGTCTTGGTTGAATCCGGCTGCCATGGCACCTGTGGCTCCCATGAGCAGCATTGCTGAAATCAGTAACTTATTAGTTTGTCTCATGTTTAACAGAAATTTATGCCGCAAAGATAGGAATAATTTCTGTAATATGTCGTATGTTTTGTTTTTAATATGGGCACAAAATGTTAACTGTGCCTGAAATCAGCCTTTATCAGTCCTTTTTCTTCTTGTATTGGGAGGGTGTCATGCCGTATGCCTCCTGGAAATACTTGGAGAAATAGCGCGGATTGTTGAAGCCGACACGGTAGGCAATCTCGCTGACAGAGTAGTCGCCGGAGTGCAAGAGTTCCGTAGCTTGCTTGATGCGCTTGGCTCGCAGGTACTCCGACGGCGTGGTACCTGTCAGGGACACCATGCGCTTATATAGTTGTACGCGGGAGATGAAAAGGTGAGCACTCATGCTCTCCACCGAGGTCTCGGCGTTGCTTAAGTTATCCTGGATGTAGTCGTCTACCGCCTTGATGAACTTCCTGTCTCCCTCGCTCAGGGTGTATTCCCCGGTAGCCGTTTCCTTGTCGTCGGAGGTGGAGGAGGTGCCCGAGAGTCTCAGCAGACTCTTGATGCGTAGGTTCAGCATATCCACGTCGAAGGGTTTGGTGATGTAGTCGTCGGCGCCGTTCTCCATTCCTTCTATCTTGTGCTCTTGTGCCAGTCGGGCGGTCAGCATGACGAAGGGGATGGAAGCTGTCTCTGTGTTGCCCTTGACGAGCTTGCACAGGGCATTGCCGTCCATTACGGGCATCATGACATCGCTGAGGATCACGTCGGGATGGTGTTCCTGGATCTTTTGCCAGGCATCCTCGCCGTTGACAGCTTCCACCACCTCGTAGTCGATCAGCACATCGCGCATGAACTCCCGGAAGTCATCGCTGTCGTCGACGAGCAGTACCGTATGTTTCCCGGAAGGATGACTTTCCTTCTGGGGAGTGCCTGCCGGCTGGACTTCCGTTTGCCGGGCATCGGAAGACAGAGAAGGGGCAGGGACGGCAGACTTGTCCGCCTGTTTCTTTTCCATAGGTTCTTTGTTGGCTTGCTCTATCGGCAGGTCAACGATGAATACGGTTCCTCCCCCGGGATTGTCGGCAACGCTTGCCTTGCCGCCGTGCAGCTGGGCGAACTTCTTGACGAGGTTCAGACCGATACCACTGCCTCCGTAAGGTTGCATCTCCGTACCGTTCACCTGGTAGAAACGTTCGAAGACGTGCCGCTTCTCCTCGTCGCTGATGCCCTTACCCGTGTCTGCCACCGTGATGCGGAGCATGTCGTGGTTCACCCCTTCCACCTCGTGCTGCAAGACCACATTGATGGTCACGTCTATCTTGCCGCCGTCGGGAGTGAACTTATAGGCATTGCTCAAGAGGTTGTTGACAATCTTGCCCACCTTGTCTGCGTCGAAAGCCATCAGCAGCTTGGGCAGGGTGGGGTGGAAGGACAGGGTGATGTTGCCGTTGCCCAGAATGCGGAAGGAGTTGCAGATGTTGTCCACGAAGGAGACGATGTCCATCCGGGAGAGGTTCAGCTTCTCCTTGTTCTGGTCGAACTTACGGAAGTCGAGTATCTGGTTGACCAACGCCAGCAGTCGGGTGGCATTGCGGTGTATCAGTTCCAGCTTGCGCTTCTTTCCCTCGTCGCCTTCCTCCTTGATGAGGTTGGCAAGGGGAGAGATGATGAGTGTCAAGGGGGTGCGCAACTCGTGGCTCACATTCGTGAAGAAGTTGAGCTTCAGTTCGTTGAGCTCTCTTGTCTTACGGATGCTCTCTTCCATCCTCTCATGCTCGAACTTCTCCCGTTGCTTCTCCAGCATCCTGCGGCGATACTCGTAGAGGAGGGCGCAGATGAGGAGGAAGTAAATGAGGATGGCCCAACTGGAGAGGTAGAAGGGAGGACGGATGCGTATCTTCAGCTCGCTCACCTCCTCGTTGACCGTTCCGTCGCCGTTCACCACTTTCACCAGCAGGGTGTAACTGCCCGGGGAGAGGTTGGTGAACGTCACCTCGGGTCTGCCGTTGGCGGTCATCAGCCACTTGTCGGAGACTCCCTTCATGCAGTAGAGGAAGCGGCTGCGTGAGGGGACAACGACATCGCTGGAAGCCAACTGCACGGTGAAGGCATTGTCCTTGTGGCTCAGTTCCAGCTCGCGGCTGGTATCGAGAGCCTCGTCAAGCACCACCTTTCCCTCGTACTCCTCACCTGCCCTCAGGGGATGGTCGAAGAGTACCAGACCGCTGAAGAGTACCTTGGCATGGGTTGCTGCATGACGCTCGCTTTGTGGATGAATGATGTTGATGCCGCCCTGACCGCCCAAGATGATGTCGCCGTTGGGCGACAGGTATGCCGAACGGTAGTTGAACTGCTTGTCTTGCAGTCCGTCGAGGTCGTTGTAGCTGGTCATCTTCAGTTCCCAGTTCCCGTCTTCAGCCTTGTTGATTTTCACATGAGTGACGATGAACTCGGAGACCAGCCACATGGTGTAGTCCTTGCCCTCGATGACGGAGCATCCCACGGTGCCTTGGGTGCCATTCAGCTCGTTGATCCATTCCTTCTGTCCGCTCTTGGGGTCGTACATGATGATGCCGGCAGGGGTTGCCAGCCAGAAGATGCCGCGACTGTCCATGACGGCATCGTTGATGGAGGGACTGATAAATGACTGCCCGTCCTTGGTGCGGTCATAGTTGGTGAATTGCTTGGTGCGCAGGTTGAATACGGAAAAGTTCTGCGAACTTCCCAACAGCACTCCCTGGTCTTTCGTCAACGAGACGGATCCCAGATAGTTGTTGGCTATCTTCGAGTTGGACGTGTTGTAAGTGCTGAAGGTCTCTGTCTGTGTGTCCATGACCTGGAATCCGCCGCCGAGGGTGGCAATGAGCAGCTTCCCGGTGCCGTCCTGTTGGCAGGAGGCGAGACTCCAGATGCTGTTGCTTGACAGTCCGCCGTCGGTTGCCTCGTATGTTTTCCACTGTCCGTC
Organism: Acutalibacteraceae bacterium; assembly: GCA_963616155.1. Taxonomy (GTDB): domain Bacteria; phylum Bacteroidota; class Bacteroidia; order Bacteroidales; family Bacteroidaceae; genus Prevotella. The sequence goes on along the minus strand of CAVEJY010000059.1, from coordinate 16,295 downwards.
CTTATACCTTGCCATACCGCCGTTGAAGGTTCCGAAGTACATCGTGCCGTCCTGCATGGTGACGCTGCTCACCACGACATCCGACCTCAGTCCTGTCTGCTCCATGCCGTAGTGTACGGACTGCCCTGTCTTGGGATTGTAGCTCACGATGCCAGCATCGTTGGTGCCGCACCAGATGTTGCCCTTTCTATCCTGTGTGATGGTACAGATGTCGCCCAATGGTATCGTCGAGAACCGGGTGAACGAGGGTGAGTGGAAGGCGACGCCATTCTTGTAGGTACCTATCCATACGGCTCCGTTCCTGTCTACATAGAGACGTTGTAGGGCATTGTCGGGGAGACCGCCTTTCCTGTCGTCTCCCTTCAGGTATTGGCGGTACGACTTGCGGGCATAGTCGATAATCACCAAACCGTCGTGGTCGGTGGCTATCCACAGTTTTCCGTCCTTGCCCTTGGCGATGTCGCGAACGAGCAATTTCCTGTCTGCCGGCATGTCGATGCCTTGCGATTTGACAAATTCCGCCATGTTGTCATACCATCTCCTTTGTGCCACGGCATAGACAAAGGTGCGTCCGTTGGTCACCACCCAGTAATTGCCCCGGCTGTCTATGGAGACGAATGCCCCGTCTTCTCTCAGTTGGAAATGGTGGGGCAGATAGTCGTTCACCCACATCACCCGGCGATGCACACCGTCGATCCGTGCCAAAGTACCGTTGACAAACGACAGCATCACGGTTTCGCCCAACTCCCTGATGTTGCTCACCTCTTTAAGAGGCATAGTCCCTTTTTGGTTGGAGAAGGCGAAGAGGTGGGGAGTCTTCTTTCCCTTGCCCAGAAAATAGCAGCCCTTTCCCGACACGACAATCCACATGTCTTTCCGGGAGTCGATGAAGATTTTGCTTACATAGCCCGTGATGCCCCTTTCCTTCAGCCAGACATCCACATTGCGGTTGAACTGTTCCTCCTTGTAGTCGTAGATGCAATATCCCGTCGCCGTGTGAACCCAGAGGTTGCCCAGGTGGTCTTGCTGGATGTCGTCGATGGAGTTGTTGGGCAAGGAATGTTTGTCCACGTTGTCATACAGGAACTTCTTGAAGCGGAAGCCGTCGAAGCGGTTGAGTCCAGCCTGGGTTCCCAGCCACACGAAGCCCTTGTCGTCCTGTAGGATGGCGTTGACCTGACTGTTACTGAGTCCGTCGCGGTTGTTGAGTACATTAAACTCTATGTTTTCTACGGAAGCCCTCAGCAGTGAGGGGCTTGTCGTCAGGAGGAGCAGGCTCACAAGGATAACGGCCTTTCTTCCTATATTTTTTAGTATCAATTCTTTCATGGAAGGTTTCTTCAGGTTTTTAATTATTGTATTATATAATGTATGTCATTTGAACACGAACTTGCGCTGACCGGGATAGTTGACCAGTACGGCGACGAGGAACGCCACGATGCCCTTGGGTATCATGTAGTGGATGTTGAGATGCTCGTGGCTGTTGATGAGTTCGGTGAGGGCGATGGTACCGCCCGAGTTGAGCACCCAGCTGAGTGCCCATATCAGGAAGTACCTCCACGCCACTCCCTTCTTGTTGCGATGGGAGTGGCCGAACACATACCGATAGTTGAGGCAGCAGTTGGTGACACCTCCGCTGATGACTCCCAGTGCATTGGCAAGGCCATAGTAGATGCCGATGACATCGGACAGCACGAAGGCAAGTCCGAAGTCGACGACCGATGCGGCAGAAGCCGTCAGTTCAGCCTTTCCAAATGTCCAGAGCTCTGCTTTTATCTTTCCCATTTCCCGTTCTTTCGTTGATTCTTATCCCCCGGTCAGCAGTATTCCCACCTTGATGATAGTCATGGCAATGGCTGCATAGATGCCGCCCAAAATGTCGTCGGCAATGACATAGAAGGCACCCTTCATGCGGTCGATCTTCTTGATGCCCAAAGGCTTCACCATGTCGAAGAACCGGAAGAGTACCAGTGCCGCCAACGCCCACCACAAAGAGTCCTTGGTGAAGGGCTGGAGGAGAGACAGGGGAATCCACACCCCCACCATCTCGTCGATGACCACACGGCTGGGGTCTTCTCCCCAATAAGGCTGTAGCTGGGCTGTCGCCCAGGTGCCCACGACGGTGAAGAAGATGACCAGGAAGAGAGTGACGCTCTGTAGGTTAGCTCCAAGTATACCGCCCCATCCCGCCATCGCCAGCCATATCAGTGTGGCGAGTACGGATCCTGCGGTGCCGGGTCCCCAGGGCCAGAACCCGCTGCCCAAGCCTGTACCGATGATGGTGGGCAAGAGGGGAGGACGTTCGTTGATAAGGTTGCCTTTGTCGTTCATAATAGCTGAATGTGTTGGGTTCTAAGTGTACTTTTTGGTTTTATCCGTGTGCAAAAGTACGCAAAAAAACTAAATTATCCAAAAAGTTTTCTGTGTTTTTCAGATAATATTTATAACTTTGCATCCGTTTACAATAAATATAAGGAATTAATATTAGAGAGGTTAGATGAAGAATATAAGCAAGTGGAAGAGAGTAAGCCTTACTTTCCTGATGCTTTTGATATGCTCGGTGCAGATGGTTGCACAGCAGAAAATAACGGGCCGCGTCATTGACGACGACGGTTTTGCCGTGTCCTATGCCAGCGTGCAATACAAGGGGCACAAGATTGCCGTGTCGAGCGATGGCGAGGGTAATTTCACCATCGACAAGCATCCGGGATGGGTGCTGACGGTGAGTGCGTTGAGCTACAAGACGCAGATGGTGAAGGTGGAAGAGAACACCACCCATCTGGAAATCAAGATGAAGGACGACAGCCATAAGCTCAGTGAGGTGGTGGTGAAGTCCAACCGTGGCAAATACAAGCGCAAGGACAACCCCGCCGTGGAACTGATGCGCCGTGTCATCGCTGCCAAGAAGAAGACCGACCTGTCTAACTATCCCTTCTACCAGTATGACAAGTACCAGAAGATTACCCTGTCTCTCAACGACCTGAAGACAGAGCAGCTGGAAGGCAAGTTCTTCAAGAAACGCCAGTATCTCCTCGATCAGGTGGAGACCTCTCCCTACAATAATAAGTTGACCCTGCCCGTCAGCATCGACGAGACCGTGTCGCAGCATATCTACCGCAAGGATCCCAAGAGCGAGAAGGACATCATCAAGGGACAGCAGAGCAACGGTATCGGACAGGTGATACAGACGGGCGAGATTCTCAATACCACCCTCAAGGAGGTGTTCACCGACGTGGACATCTACGATGACTATGTGAGGCTCCTGCAGTACCCCTTCCCGTCGCCCATCGGCAGGACGGGAGTCTCCTTCTACCATTATTATATAGAGGACACGGTCTATGTGGACCGGGATTTGTGCTATCACCTGCAGTTCATCCCTGCCAACACGCAGGACTTCGGATTCCGTGGCGAACTGTATGTGGTTGCCGACAGTACGCTCCATGTGAAGAAATGCAATCTCTATATGCCCCACAACAGTGACGTGAACTGGGTAAAGGACATGAAGATAGAACAGGAATACACCAAGGAGCCCAACGGTGAGTGGGTGCTTACCAAGGACGACATGATTGCGGAGATTCATGTCAACAGTGTCTTGCAAGACTTGTTGGTGGTGAGGAACACGCGTCTCACCGACTATGCCTTTGACGAACTGCCGAAACAGCTCTTCAGGGGGAAGGCGAAGATAAGACATGAGATAGACGCCATGAACCGCGACGAGGCATACTGGAACAAGTACCGACAGGTGGACCTGACCAAGAGCGAGTCGTCGATGAACAGTTTCATACACCGCATGGAGAACTCCAAGGGCTTCAAGTGGATCATCTTCGGGATCAAGGCACTGCTTGAGAACTATATAGAGGTGGGAGCCAAGGAAGGCGAGCGCAGCAAGTTCGACCTGGGCCCCGTCAACACCTATCTCTCCAAGAACTATGTGGACGGCATCCGTCTGCGTGTGGCAGGACGAACGATGGCGGCACTCAACCCCCATCTCTTCTGGAACGGCTATGTGGCCTATGGTACGAAGAGTAACGACTGGTACACCGGGCATGAGTTCACCTATTCCTTCAACAAGAAGAAGAACAGTTCCTTCGAGTTCCCGATGCGCAACCTCACCCTGGAGGTGAGCCGCGACATCACGTCGCCCGCCAATGACAACCTGCTCCACAACAAGGACAATATCTTCATGGCTTTTCGTGCCGCCACCCAGGACGAGATGTATCTCTACCATCGCCAGCGTCTGTCGTTCAACTATGAGACAGACTGGGGACTGAGCTTCAACTCGAGCCTCCGACTGCAGACCAACAGGACGGTGGGCAACCTGCACTACTACCAGATGGGGCAGGACAGCCTGGAGATGAAGAAGATACGCATCGCCGACCTTACAGTGGGTATCAGGTACAATCCCGGTGTGACCTATGTCAATACCAAGCAGCAGCGACTGCCTATCAACCTCGACAGTCCCGACATCAGCATCTCGCATACAATGGGCTTCAAGGGCTTTCTGGGCGGACAGTACAGAAGCAACGTCACCAAGCTGACCGTCTACAAGCGGCAGTGGCTCGGAAGTTGGGGTTACATCGACTTCAACGCCACAGGAAAGATACAGTGGAACAAGGTGCCGTTCCCGATGCTCCTCCAGCCGCCCATCAACCTCTCCTACATCGAACAGGAGGGTACCGTCAACTTGATGAAGGATTGGGAGTTCCTGAATGACCAACAGGTGTTCTGGTCGTTGTCGTGGGACACCAACGGCAAGATTCTCAACCGCATACCGCTGATCAAGAAGCTCAAGTGGCGCGAGTACTTTGCCATCAAGGGCGTATGGGGACACCTCACGGACAAGAACAATCCCTTTCTGGAGAAGAACCAGAATGACCCCGTGCTGTTCAGGTTCCCAAGGAACTCTTATGTGATGGGCGACACACCCTATTGGGAAGGTGTGGTGGGCCTGCACAACATTTGGAAGTTCTTCTCCGTAGAGTATGTGCGCCGTCTCACCTATCTGCACAACAGGGGCATTGACCGGTGGGGCATCCGCTTCGGCTTCGGCATGACATTCTGACGGGCAGACAACAACCAATATAATAAACGCAATACTTATGAGAATACTGTTAGCAGACAAGCAAGACATCACCCGTGCCGGACTGACATACGTCATCCAGCAGATGGGGGAAGGAGAACCTAAATATACGGAGGACAAGGCTGAGCTGTTGCTCGCCCTGAAGGGAGACGACTGGGCTGTGGTGATACTCGACTACACCCTCTTCGACATCAACGATGCCGATGAACTGCTCATCCTCAACCAACGCTTCCCCCATACGCATTGGCTGCTCTTCAGCGAGGACCTGAGTGCTGACTTTGTGCGGGTGCTGATAGCGAGCAGTATGCAGTTCAGTGTGTTGATGAAGGAGTGTACCCTCTCCGAGATCCGAGAGGCGATTCAATTTGCTATACACGGCAACCGCTTCATCTGCCAGCGCATGACCGAGGTGCTCCTCGCTCCCTCCATGGACAGGGAGGAGAAGACCAATCTCACCAAGACGGAGACGGAGATACTGAAGGAGATAGCCCTGGGCATGACTACCAAGGAAATCGCCGAGAAACGGTTCTCCAGTTTCCATACCGTCAACACCCATCGCAAGAACATCTTCCGTAAGTTGGGTGTCAACAATGTTCACGAGGCTACCAAGTATGCTCTCCGCGCCGGACTCGTAGACTCTGCGGAATATTACATCTAATGACAAAAAAACGGTCTCCCTCTCGTCTGGGAGATATTGTGTAATACTATAAAATTAAATATGAATTACAGGGATTTCTTACAAAAGATAATCTATGCTGCCATCAATCCAATTATCAAAGGAATGATCAAGATTGGCATCACTCCCAACATCGTCACCTTCGTGGGATTCGTGGGCAACATCATTGCATCAGTATTCTTCCTTGATGCCGCATGGAAAAAGGGTGGCATGGCGGAGATAGGGTGGGGTGGCTTCATCATCCTTGCCGCCGGTCTTTTCGACATGATGGACGGCAGACTTGCCCGCATGAGTGGAAAGAGCAGTCTCTTCGGTGCTCTCTGGGACAGTACGCTTGACCGTTACAGTGAACTGGTGAGCCTCTTCGGCATCTGTCTGTTGTTCGTCCGTCTCGGCGACGGCGACTGGTTCTGGATGGGTGTGGTGACATTCGCCGCCATGATAGGATCCGTGATGGTGAGCTATGTTCGTGCCCGTGCCGAGGGATTGGGCATCGAGTGCAAGGTGGGACTGATGCAGCGTCCAGAGCGTGTGGTGGTGACGGCTGTCACTGCCATCCTCACTGGCATCACTGCCAACATCTGGTGGCTTGCCGGTGGAATGATTCTCATCGCCGTGCTTGCCAACATCACTGCTTTCTGGCGCATCGCCCACTGCTATAAGGTGATGGGTAATAAGTAATCAACTCATTCATAAAAGAAAGGAGAAAAGGGTATTATGATAAGTATTAGTCTGATTCTCTTGTTCGCCGTGCTTTGTGTATGGAAGCGGACAAGAGCCTTCGCCTTGCACTTCTCGCCATGGTTCCTGTTCGGAATCTGCTACGACTCGATGCGCCTGTATCCCAATTACTTGGTCAATGACATCGATGTGCAGGGACTGTATGAGGCGGAGAAAAGCCTCTTTGGCTTTGCTGCCTCGTCGGCGGAAGAGTTGAAAGCCATCGCCGATCATACGCAGACAATGGTCCCGGGGGAGTTCTTCAAGGTACACAACTGTAGTTTTGCCGATTTCATGGCGGGTTGTTTCTATCTCTGTTGGGTTCCTGTGCCGGTGGCATTCGCCGTCTATCTTTATCTCACCCGTCAGAAAAAATGGTTCCTTCGTTTCTCCTGGTCGTTCCTGGTGATTAACCTCATCGGTTTCGTAGGCTATTACATCTATCCTGCCGCACCGCCATGGTATGCCATGAACTATGGTTTCGAACCGGTACTCCACACACCGGGCAATGTGGCGGGACTGGGACGTTTCGACACGTTGACGGGCATCCCCGTGTTCCATTCCATCTATGGCAAGAACGCCAATGTCTTTGCCGCCGTCCCCAGCCTTCATGCGGCATATATGCTCGTCACCACCTTTTATGCGGTGTTGAGCCGGAAGCGTTGGTACACCGTCACGCTCTTCGCCTTCATCTGCTTAGGTATCTGGTGGACGGCTGTTTATTCCGGCCACCACTACATCATCGACGTGATGTTGGGCATCCTCACCACTGTCATCGGCTTTCTGCTGATGGAGAAGGTGGTGTACCCCAAGGTTCTCTCTTGATACCTTTTTATATATAGGGTACTACATTTTATATATATGGGATGCTACAGGTCTTTCCTGTAGCATCTTCTTACTCTGTGAATTTCTGACTCCAGATACTGCCACTGTGCCCTGATCTTCGTGTTTGCCTCCATCATCGGCATTGCCTCCGCCCACTTGAACCCATACTCGCGGTATTGCTCGATGAGCTGGGAGAAGATGAGGGCGTTGGCACCCTTCGTGCGGTATTCGGGCAGCACACCCATCAGCAGCAAGTCCACCGTGTCGGTCTTGTGCCACTTGAGAATCTTCAACAGGTGCCACCATCCGAAGGGGAAGAGTCTGCCGTTCCTTGTCTTCTGCAAGGCTCTTGAGAAAGAGGGGAAGGAGATGCCGAAGCCTATCATCTTTCCACCCAATACCTCTATCTCCTTAGGATTGACGCCCTCATGTGGGGCACCGTCGGCATAGTTCTTGTCTACAACGGCGGTCACAAGATTGAGGTCTGCCTTCTTGATGTAGTCGTTCACCAGCTGGTCTATCTGTTGCTCGGAGAGTTGTTGGAAGTCATAAAGGTGGGCGTAGGTCTCGTTCAGAATCTCGAACAGGCGACGGCCCATACCTTCCTCCAACAGTTCCTTGGGGGTGAACTTGTGGTTGTGGAGATTGTAGCGGGTCTTGATCATCTGTGCCGTGCGGGCGAACTTCTCGGGAGTCACCTCCGGCACCTTGATGCGGTACTCAAACCAGTCGTTGGCCTTCTCGAAGCCTCCGTAGGCATCGATATGCTCCAAGTAATAGGGATAGTTGTAGAGAACGTACATCGTGGAAAGGCAATCGTAGCCTTTCACCAGCATACCCTCGCGGTCCATGTCGGTGAAGCCGAGCGGTCCGGCAATCTCCGTCATGCCATACTCCCTGCCGTATTCCTCCACCTTTCGGAGAAGGGCGGCAGACACCTCTTGGTCATCCACGAAATCAAACCATCCGAAGCGCACCTGCTTCGTCTTCCACTGTTCGTTGGCACGGCGGTTGATGATGGCGGCGACACGTCCTACCACCTTACCGTCGCGCAGGGCGAGAAAATACTCTGCGTCGCAGAACTCGAACGAGGGATTCTTGTCCTTGCTGAGTACATTCTCCTCGTCAAAACGGAGGAAGGGTACGGCATACTCGTTGCCCCGGTAGAGGTCGTAGTAGAAGTCTATGAACTTGCCCAAGTCTTTCTTGGTCGTCACCTGTCGTATCTCTATCTTGCTATTCATCTTTTGTTTATGTTACTTGTACCCGGAAATGCCGGGGGATTTACACGGTCTGCAAAGGTACGGAATAATCACCGTAACTCCAAGCAATTTCGTAGTTTTAACGCACAAAACGACGTTTTTACAGAAAATGTTTGTACTTTTGCATCGCATTTCCATCTTCTGTCTGCGTCCTGGTGTGTTCGGAAGAAAAGTCTTAAAAGGGAATAAAAATGAGTAAAACGAGAGATAACTACACTTTTCTGACCCATGCTCCCGTGCATAAGGTCATCTTTGTCATGGCGGTACCTACCATCATCAGTATGCTTTCCACGAGTATGTACAACCTCGTGGACACCTATTTCGTGGGTAGCATCAACACTCAGAGCGTGGCTGCCGTGGGCGTGTCGTTCGCCATGATGTCGCTGATACAGGCGGTGGGCTTCTTCTTCGGACATGGTGCGGGCAACTATGTGTCGCGCAAGCTCGGGGCAAAGGAGCAGGAACTGGCGGAGAAGATGGCGGCGACGGGTTTCGTGCTGAGTTTCCTCGCCGGACTGGTCATCGCCATCGTAGGACAACTGTTCCTCACGCCGCTCTGTGAACTGTTGGGATCCACGTCTACCATCCAGCCTTATGCCGAGCGTTACCTGGGCATCATCCTGTTGGGTGCACCGTTCATGACCACTTCTCTCACGCTCAACAACCTGATGCGCTTCCAGGGCAACACGCTCTATGCGATGAAGGGCATCATGTCGGGTGTGTTGCTCAATCTCTTCCTCGCCCCCTTGCTCATCCTTTATTTCGCTTTGGGAATCACAGGTGCTGCCATCGCCACCCTTGTGAGCCAGTGCTTCGGTTGCGCCATGCTCTTCCGCATGAGTCGCAAGGGACAGAGCATCCGCATCCGTCTCTCCAACTTCACGCCCACTCCGGCATTCCTCCGTGAGATCGTGTTCGGCGGTACGCCCTCGCTCTCCCGTCAGGGACTGGGAAGTGTGGCAACCTTGGCACTCAACGTGGCGGCGGGTGCTTATGGCGATGCTGCCATCGCCGGCATGAGCATCGTCACCCGCATCGCTTTCTTCACTTATGCCGTGGTGATAGGCATCGGACAGGGATTCCAGCCCCTTTGTGGTTTCTGCTATGGGGCAGGGCTGTATGCCAGGGTACGGGATGCTTTCTATTTCTGCATCAAGTGCGGCACGGTGTTCCTGACAGTCTGTGCATTGGCAGGATTCGTTTTCTCCGATTCCGTCATCCACCTCTTCCGTGATGACCCCGACGTGGTGAGGGTGGGTGCCGTGGCATTGAGATGGCAGGTAGCGAGTTTCCCGCTCGTCAGCACCATCGTACTTACCAACATGCTCCTGCAGACCATCCGCAAGCCCATCCGTGCCAACCTGGTAGCTGCGGCCCGAAGTGGATTGTTCTTCATCCCCCTCATCTGTCTCTTGCCCCGTCTCTTTGGTTTGATGGGTGTGGAGATGTGTCAGGCTTGTGCCGATGTGTGTGCCTTCGCTCTGTCGGTGCCCATCGCATGGAGTGCCTTCCGCGACATGAGGAGGATGAAGAACATAGGGGCGTGACAGGAATTGCCCCTGTTTAATAGTTGTAGCTAAATTTATTGCTGAATTCGCTTAGGAACGTAAGCCAGCCTGAGTCTTGCAGGAAGGCAGAGTTGTCGATGCCCGTTGGATAAAAGTTGTAGGCTTTGGAACCGTAAAAAATACCTTGCTCGTTGTAGCCATGCCAGAACGCAAAGGTGGGCCAAGTGATGCCCATGCTGATACGGGTGATGTCCTCGTCCTCCACATAGCACTTCTCGGCTATAGTCATCTTGTCCAGTGTGGTCTTGATGCCGTCAGCATATCCAGCAAGGGTGTTGTCTTCCTGTATCAAAGCCAGTCTGTTGACGGTGGAGTAAAGGTCCGTGCTGGTTGTAAAGTTTCTTATTGAAATGCCTTTCACATCTGCAAAATTATTGGCAAGATAGTAATTGCTTTGGTCCAACACCTCTTGGGCCTCTTCCTGTTGGTCGGTAACCAACCTCTGCAGGTAAGTGGCCACGGGTGCAACTTTCTCCTTCAGTTCTGTCATGTAGCTCAAGTCATAACATTCCAGGTCGATAGAGTCACTCGGTGAGCTGTTTTGGTGCCAATTATCCACGCATTTGGGTACATAGTCCTTGATGGCCTCCTCCAGAGTAGGCTTGTTTTGCAGGTTCTCCATTAGCGTTACATAGTCGCCGCCCAGACCCGGTGTGAGATGGAATGCTCCCATACCATAGCGGGCGCAGTCCTTGAGCTGGTAATAGGTTTCTGCCATTCCCATGAGGCAGCAGTCGAAGTAGATGAGGTCCAGTTTGGTGCCGCTGTCCTTAATGCCTTTTTCCAGCTCATAGGTGGACAGAGCGAGGGAGTCTTTGGAAATGTTGTCGTCGTACAAGACGGCACGGGAGTCTGTGAGATAGCTGGCTTGCACCGGTTTCTCGCCAAATCCGAACTCGCTTCCATGGTTCCAAAGCACTAAGATGTATTGCTTGGCGGGGAAATTCTTCTTCGTGTCGTTGATGAATGCCGTGAGGTTCGCCGGGTTGTCCATGCGGTAGGAGGCTTCATATACTTTCTTGTTGTCTATGTTTGCCTTGCCATTCTTCTTGGTGACTTCTATCTGACGGACTCCCTCTTGTTCCGGGTCATTTTGGAATTCTGCAGATTTCTTGATCAAGGCAACGAAATTGACGCTGTCTTGTGGCGCACTCGTTGCTTGCCCGAGGTTGTAGTCCAGCGCAACGTCAAGATTTCCGCCGCCACAACCGTAGAGCATGACGGTGTATCTCGCTGTCTTGGTCTCTGGCTCTGGTTCTGGCTCTGGTGTGGGTGTAGGAGTGGGTGTTGGCGTAGGCTCGGGAATCTCTGTGGTGTCGTCCTTGGAGCAGGACGAGAAGACTGTCAGGATGCTGAGCATCGCGATAGCCCAAATTTGAATGATTTTTCTCATATCGTGCTTATATTATGTATATATATTATATCATGTAATCAATTGCAAAGTTATGTAATTTTTAGGGAATATGCGTTGGTGCGTGTTCAAAAAATGTTAATTCGATAAAATACCCAAAAGTTTGGCTTTCTCGAAATTTATTCGTAACTTAGCGGCTTGAAACGTAATTTCTTTAAGATATGGATGATATTGAAATCGGAATGGCGGTGCCTGAGATGGCTCCGCAGATAGCGTCGCTCATCATGGAGGCGATGAACCACGAGTGTTGCCAGAACTTTGCCGGGGAGTATCATACGCTCGAAGACTTCCACCGCATGATGACCCGCCTGGTGGGGATGGAGGACAGTCAGTACAGTTATCGGAATACGATTGTTGCCATTGCCTCCGACGGCTCTCTCGCCGGCATCTGCGTGGCATACGACGGTGGCAAGCTGCACACCCTGCGCCGGCGTTTCATCGAAGCGGCGAGGGAAGCCTTCGGTATCGACTACTCGGGAATGGCTGACGAGACTTCGGCAGGCGAGTATTATGTCGACAGCCTCTGTGTTGACAGTGCCTGTCGTGGCAAGGGTATCGCCACCCGTTTGCTCCAGGCTGCCGCTGTCCGTGCCCGGGAGTTGGGCATCCCAGCAGTAGGACTGCTCGTGGATAAGGGCAATCCCAAGGCTGAGCGTCTCTACCAGCATGTGGGCTTCAGGTATGTGAATGATACGACTTGGGGCGGACACGCCATGAAGCACCTGCAATATCGGTAAGAGGACTTAATTCTCCAACTCTTTCAACTCGCTCTCGTTCATGTCGGTGTCCAGTTTCTTGCTCCAGAGATATTGCTTCGTCTCTCTTGCGATGACACCGCTGAGGAAGAGGAGTGACAGCAGGTTAGGTATCGCCATCAGGGCGTTCATGCAGTCAGCGATGTTCCACACCAGTCCCAGACTGATGACACTTCCTGCGAAGATGCTGAGGATGTAGAGTATACGGTAGGTGAGCATCAGCTTTCTTCCGCTGAGATATTCCACGCACCGTTCGCCATAGTAGCTCCAGCCTAAGATGGTGCTGAAGGCGAAGGTGATGAGTCCGAAGGTGAGCAGTGGCGAACCGATGTAGGGAATCTTGCCAAAGGCCGCCTTGGTGAGGGCGGCACCGTTGTGGTAGTCGATGTCGGGATAGGCGATGATGCTCGATGTGATGACCAGTCCGGTGAGGGCGCAGATGATGACTGTGTCCCAGAAGGTGGCAGTGGATGATACCAATGCCTGGCGCACGGGGTTGCGGGTCTGTGCCGCTGCGGCGACGATGGGGGCGGAACCGAGTCCCGACTCGTTGGAGAACAGGCCTCGGGCGATACCGTAGCGTGCCGCCAACATGAGGGTGCTTCCTGCGAAACCGCCGCCTGCCGCCTTGGTGGTGAACGCTGATTCTATGATAATCTTGATGGCTGGTATGAGGTAGGCGTGGTTGACGAAGAGAATGTAGATGCAGCCCAACACATAGAAGAGTGCCATGAAGGGTACCAGCATCCCGCAGACCTTGGAGATGCTCTTCACACCGCCTAAGATGACGGCTGCTCCCAAGGCGCAGATGACGGCACCGGAGATCCAGGGGGCGATGCCGTACTGGTCTTCTATGATGGTGGAGATGGCGTTGGCCTGCACGGTGCTTCCGATACCGAAGGAGGCAAGGGAGGCGAAGAGGGCGAAGAGGATAGCGAGCCATTTCCAGCCCAGTCCCTTCTGCAGGGCGTACATCGGACCGCCTAACATCCTGCCTCGTCTGGTCTTGACGCGGTATTTCACGGCGAGCAGTCCCTCGGCATACTTGGTAGAGATGCCGAACACACCCGTAAGCCAGCACCACAGTACGGCACCGGGACCACCGAGGGCGATGGCTGTCGCCACTCCGATGATATTGCCCGTGCCGATGGTGGCGGCAAGGGCGGTGGCGAGGGCACCAAACTGTGACACGTCGCCGGCGGCATCCTTGTCACGGCTCACGGAGAGCTTGATGGCCTTGAAAATCTTGCGTTGTGGAAAACGTAGACGGACGGTCAGGAACAGGTGGGTTCCCAACAGGAGGATGATCATCGGCCATCCCCACAGAAATGAACTGAAGGCTGTGAAAAAATCATTAAGTGCAGTCATTGTCGTATCCTTATTATATGATTATTGTATCCTTATTATATTATTGTTCAAACCTGATTTTGGTATAGGTGACCCCCATGGCTCTCAGCATATCTCCAAATTGCTTCAGGGCATTCTGCTCGGCACTCGCCATGTTGCTCTTCGACAGACAGCGGATCTTCATCCGGGCATAGGCCCGGTCGTACATGGCTTGCCTGTCTTTGCCCGTCCATTTGCCTTCCTCGTGGAAGGAGCGTGTCCTTGCCTCGTCGATGAAGTTGTGGTCGAGCAGCTTGACGGGGGGCAGGGTGCAGACGATGGTGTCGCCGTCTGCCTGCATCCAGTCTTCCTTCACGTCCTTCATGTCGATGCCCAGACGCAGGGTGCCGTAGTAGATGCGTATCAGCTCGTCGTCACCGAAGAAGCCGCGGCGCACGGTGTCCACCATCTCCTCGTCGGTGACGGTGAGGAACTCCCACTGGCCTATCTCCTCGATGCTCTTCACCTGGGTGGGGGAGAGGACGGTCTTGCCTTCCTCGTTTGTCTGGACGTTGTTGTCCTTGTTAATCCAGTAGAGGATGCCCGCCGCCACGACGGCGAGGCACAGTATGAGGGTAATCTGTATCTTTCTCATGTCAGTTCTCCGTTTGGGTGGTTTTCTTCTCCGCAGTGGCGGATGTCTCTATCAGGGTCTTCAGGTCCTGAAAGGTGAACTTCTTGCGGAAGCTCACGGTGATGTCCGCCTCCTTGAACCCCATGTCCATGAGCATAGGCACCAAAGTGTGGGCTGCGTTGATGCGTGCCGTTTCCAGGAGGTTCATCTTAGGGATGTCCTTGATGATGCTCTCCCTGCCCTGCTGCTCATAGCGGCTCAGCTCCTCGTCACTGAAGTTGCGGCGGGCGAGCGACACGAACTGTTTCACTCCCTCATGGTCTATCTTGGTGGCGGTGAGCGTCACCTTGGGATCGGGGAGGATGATCTCTATCTTCCCGCCGTGACGACTTACATTCTTGGCAGAGAAGTCCTTGAAGTCGACGTATGCCTTGACGGTGGCATCCATGGGAATCGCCACTTTGCGGCTGGAGCCGGGCACGGCGATGTCGAAGTCTTGCCTCAGGAAGGAACCCTTCAGCTTGATCTGGTCATCGTGGGTGATGATTTTGTGGACGTGCGCCTCGGCGGTGTAGAGACGGCTGCACTTCTGTATCTGCATCACCATCAGGGGGATGGTGTCGATGACTTCCGCTTGTTCCTCGGTCTTCTTGTGTCCGCAGGAGGACAGGATGAGTAGGGCGAGGAACACCACTTGATATATATTCTTCATACTGATTGTCTCGTTTTGGTTGCAAAGGTACGACAATTTGCGTGAAAAACAAAACAAAATAAAACGTTTTTGTATCTTTGGGTGGGTATTTGTGATAAAGTGAAAGCGTTTGCCCCGCTTTCTTTAACTAAATTTCGAAAAAACATGGCTTTGTTCTTGGTGGATGGCTGGGAAAACTGTATCTTTGCACCCGAAAATACAACAAAGAAAGGAATATGAATATGAAAAGGATGATTTTATCTGTGATGCTCATGGCTACCTGTGCCTTGGGCATTCATGCGCAAGGCAATGCAGTGCAAGACCCCGACTCCCTCTATACCAAGGGTTTGTTGGCAGTGGGCGAGGAGGCTCCGGCTTTCCCTGCCCTCAAGCGTGGCAAGTGGACGGTGGTGGACTTCTGGGCGACCTGGTGTCCCGACTGCCGTCGTGAGATTCCCACCGTCAAGGACCTCTATGCGAAGTATGGCAAGGAGGTGGCATTCGTCGGCGTGTCTTTTGATACCCAGAAGGCAAACCTCGACAAGTACACCCAGGAGAACGGGGTGGAATGGGAGCAGTATACTGAACTGAAGAAGTGGAAGGAGACGCAGATTTCCAAGGACTACCACATCCAGTGGCTACCCTCCATGTACCTCATCGACCCACAGGGCAAGGTGGCTTATGTGACCGTCCTTGCGGAACGTATGGGCAAGAAATTGGCTGAAATTTTCGGGGAAAAGTGATTTTTCTCCGAAAATGTTTGGCGGATTCGGAAATTTGCCTTAACTTTGCATTTCAGTTGAATCGGGGTTGACTGGATTTGACGGCGAGCCGAAATGGTATGTAAGCACGCGGAGACTCGTTGGCTATCTCCTAAATCATAGTGAACAAAGAATTAATTGGCGAAAATAACTACGCTCTCGCTGCCTAGTCGAAGTACAGTAGACCGGCTTTATTCCGTCACCAGGTGACGGAACGGGACATCGCTCAACGGATGTAGTTCCGAATCTTGTTGGTCAAGCGGTGCAGGCAAATCGGAAATAGCCTTTGTAGGCCTCAATGCAAGGGTGAAGTTTTAGAGGATAAGGGTATGGTTGGTGGTCCAGGTCTTGCCATGCCTCGAAAACCAAAGGCTGGAATAAGCGTGTAGAAAGCATATGGTTTCCTTGTGCGGACGAGGGTTCGAATCCCTCCAGCTCCACTCTGAGACTCAATGCAGCAAGCGAGGGTGTGTCATTCGTTTGGCGCACCCTCGTTTTGGTTTTTCTCATCCTTCCTTGACAATCCAGTCGCCGATGGTGCGCTGTTGGCTGTCGTAGTTGACACCCACCTTCACCAGTCGCTTGC
>CAVEJY010000058.1:0-33321 GCA_963616155.1 Acutalibacteraceae bacterium | reverse complement strand
AGCAGGTCTTTGTTGGGGGCGGTTCCGAAGATGCGCTTGAAACCGAAGTCCGTCAGCAAACTAATATATCGTTCCTCTGATTGTCTCATAATCGTATATTTTTATGGCGGCAAATATAAGGATTCTTTTCGACATATGCAAGTTTTTATGACAAAATATAAGTATAAAACTGATTGAAGGTAAGAAATGGATTTTAGCCGAAATCAAAAAACAAAATGACTGCTTTTGTTATCTTGCCGAATCGAAGGAAAAAGGAAGTCAGGCAAATACAAACTTGCAAGACTTCCTTTCAAACTTCATTCATATAAACAACTTTGCCTTTCGGCAATATTTCCTTCTCTTATTTCTTGAGCTTGAAAGAGTTCTCTATGCTCATCAGCTCCTCTCCGAAGGCATGGTCTACCTTCAGGCGTTCCTCCACTTTTGAACAGCTGTGGATAACTGTGCTATGATCCCGATTACCAACGAGTTTACCTATCCTCGAAGCTGGCATTTTTGTATATTTCTGCGCCAAGTACATCGTCACCTGACGGGCAACGACATAGTCACGCTTACGGCTCTTGCTGTTCACTGCCGTGGCGGTTACGTTGAAATGGTTGCAGACGGTATCCATGATGTCATCGATCGTCAGGGGCTTGTCGTCCACCTTGACGGCCCGCTTGATGACACGCTCTGCCAACCTCACATCCACACTGCTATTGTAGACGATACTATAAGCCAGGAGTCCGTTGATGGCTCCCTGTAGGTCACGCACACTCCCGTGGCAGTTCTCGGCGATAAACTGTACCACCTCCTTGGAGAATTTCACCCCGTCATGATAGAGTTTGCTGGACAAGATATCCACACAGAGCTGGATATTGGGACGCTCCAGCTCGGCGATCAAGCCGCAGGAGAAACGGGTCAGCAAACGGTCGGGCATATCCTTCAAGTCCACTGGCGGACGGTCGCTCGCCAGGATGATGCGCTTACCGTTGCGGAAGAGGTGGTCGAAGATGTGGAAGAACGTGTCGAGCGTCTTCGTCTTTCCCGCCCACTCCTGGATGTCGTCGACAATCAATGTATCTATCGTCTGGTAGAAATTGATGAAGTCGTTGGTGGTGTTGTGCAGCACCGCATCCGTATACTGGGTCTGGAACAAACGAGCACCGACATACAAGACACGCTTCTGCCTATAGGTCTTCTTCGTCAGCACACCGATGGCATTGATGAGATGGGTTTTTCCGCTTCCCGACGGACCATAGACGAACATCGGGTTGAACTGCGTAGACTTGTTGTGCTCGGCGATGGACATACCGACAGAACGGGGCAACTTGTTGCTGGCACCTTCTACATAGTTGTCGAAAGTGAGCTTGGGATCCAACTGCGAATCAATCTCCTCCGCCTTGTTTCCCTCCTCATTGCTTATGGGTTCCTTACTGTCCGCAGGGTCAAGGGGAGCGTCGAGAGTTCCACCGGGGGAATCCTTCACCACCACCACCCGATAGGTGAGACGTACACCGTCACCGAAATTGCGATGCAAGACCTTGCTCAGCAAATCCACAAAGTTCTGCTCCAAGTACTCGTATACGAACGGACTTGGAACCTGCACCAGCAGTGTCTTGGTCGACGGTTTGTACGACTCAAACACAATGGGCTTGAACCATGTATTGAATTGCTGCTCCGTGACACTCTCGCGAATGAGCGCAAGACTGTTCTCCCACAGAGCCTGAGGATTTGCGAGCATGATTTTTCTGTTTATGTTTTATCTTATAGTTGTCAACGGGTTACTTGTCTTTCTTTCCGAAGAGCGAGAAATGCACATAGCGCTTGGGGTGCTGCTTCAAGTCCACCAACAGGGAATCGGCATCGCGCATAGTGGAGTTGAGGTTGTTGTACAGTCCCGGGTCGTTCATCAGCTTGCCCAATGTACCCTCGTTGCTGTTCAACTTAGCCGTGAAAGCCTGCGCATTCTCCAAGGTGGCGTTCACCTTGTCGAGGGTACCTTGCACGTCAAGGGCAGCCAGGTTGGAGGTGAGCTTGCCGGTATTGTCCAGCACACCGTTGGCACGGTTCACCAGTCCGGGCACATCCTTGTTCAAGCCAGCCATCAACGTGTTCAGCTCACGGGTAGAGACGGTAAGGTTGGAGGTGACTGTCTGGATGTTGTGCAGGGATGCCGCAAGAGCGGGGTCTGCCATCAGGGCATTCAGGCTACCGAGGATGGAGTCCAGCTTAGGCAACATCTTCTCGATGGCGGGAACCATGTCTGCCATCTTGTTCATCATACCCTCGTTCACGGCACCGGGGATGATACCTCCCGGCTCGATATTATCTCCATTGCTTTTCGCCAGGGAGAGGTCTACCTGCAGGTTGCCCATCAGGTCCTTGGCAATCTCGGCAGTCGATCCCTTGGGAATGCGAAGGTCCTTGACGATGTCCACCTTCACCTTGATGGGACCCGACTGGTTGTAGTCGAAGTCCACCTCCTCGACGGTACCCACCTTGTAGCCGTTGGCATAGATAGGGCTTGACGCACCCAATCCCTGGATGTTGTCGAAGGTGATGTAATAGTAATTATTGGAAGAAAAGAGGTTCTTCCCCTTCAGGAAATTGATTCCGAAGTACATCACCAAGATGCCCACGATAGCCACGAGGGCAATCCTTATTTCTTTTGACATTTTCATCTTATTTATTTTTATTCCTTTTATATTCCTGTATCGCCTGGTTGACATCGCACTTCTTGGCTTCCTTGAATGCGATGATGAATGCCTCGGGGAATTTCGCCACCAATGTCTTGCGCAACCTGTAGATTTCGCTGTAGTTGGCCGATGCCCCAACGGTATATTTCACCATACCATTCTCCTGGTAACAGTCGTAGTCCTTCACTCCCTTGAGCCGGGAGTCTCCTTCCGCGAGCATCTTGCCGCTCGTGAGAATCTGCACTTTGAAGACGGGTGCGTTCGCCGGGGTCTCCTCCTGTACGGCTGGTTGGTCGGGGTTCTTTTCCTCCACAGTCTGCTTGCCGTCGTTGTCCGCCGCCCGTGTGGCTACCTCATTGCTTTCAACAGCCTTGGCGGCAACCATTTTCTTCGAGGCCTTCGTCTCCCGATAACTCTCGGGCACAATCGACGGCACCTCCGGCTCGCCGGTAGTATCGGCACGGTAAGGCACCGCCACCCGTTTGTCATACTTGTTCTTGTACTGCGAGAAAGCCTCATAGAGTGCCTTGGCAATGTCATCCACCCTACTGGCATTATTGAGCAGCGTCTCCTCGTCGGGAGTGGTGATGAAGCCCAGCTCTATCAGACAACTGGGCATAGAGGTCTCCCTCAGCACCAGGAATCCCGCCTGATGCACACCCTTGTTGGGGCGGTTGGCATCGTTGCACACCTTGCGCTGAATCATGCTCGCCAGTTCCACGCTCCTCTCCATGTTCTTGCCCTGTATGAACTCGAAGATGATGTAGCTTTCCGAGGAGTTGGGGTCGAAGCCCTGATAGGTCTGCTGGTAACCTTGCTCCATCGAGATGACGGAGTTCTCTCGCATGGCGACGTCGAGGTTGTCCTTGGCGCGGTGCATACCGAGCGTATAGGTCTCGAATCCCCGCGCCACCTTTCCGCCGGGGAGCGCATTGGTATGGACGGAGATGAACAGGTCGGCATTCGCCTTGTTGGCGATGTTGGCACGCTGCTGTAAGGGGACGAAGACATCTGTCTTGCGGGTATAGACCACCTTCACGTCGGGCATATTCTTCTCCACATATTCCCCGAACCGCAATGCCACAGAGAGATTGATGTTCTTCTCCTTCGACACGGCACCCAAGGCTCCGGCATCGTGACCGCCGTGGCCTGCGTCAATGACGAGCGTAAAACGACTGTTGGCACCGCACACATCCAGCGCCAACATCAAAAACGTCACCAATACGAGGGTTACCTTCTTTATATGCATATTTTCTTTTCAGATGATTTTGCAAAATTAATCATTTTGTAGCAGAATCCCCACAAAATCTTCTAAGTTTTATTATTTATTAAGTGTACTTCCACACCTGCCCCCTCACAGTCGGCACCCATTGGCGGATTGACCTTCACGATTCTCAAATCCAGCTCCCCTATCTCCGGAAACTCCCCGAAGAGCCGGTCGCCGATTCTCCCTGCCACTCTCTCGATGAGGTTGCAGGGCACGGCCATCTCCTGCCTCACCAATTCGAACACCTCCGCATAGTTGAGCGTGTCTTCCACCCGGTCGCTCTCCATCGCCCTGCTGATGTCATAGGCGATGCGGAGGCTCACCCGATAGTCGTTGCCCGTAATCCGCTCCTGCGGCAATACACCGTGGAAGGCATGGAAACGGAGGTTGTCCAGACAAATGCAACTACTGTTCGCCCTCATTCTCCGTCTCGATTTCCTTGTCCGCGGCAGCACCTCCTGCCAAATATCTCTTCAATGCCTTCTCCACACCCTTCTTCCAGGTGTTGATGTTGTCGGAGGTGAGCTGCAACTGTCCCACCAGTTTGATGACGTGCTCTATCGGCATACGGTAACGAAGCACGCCGGAGATGAGCTTGGCATAGTTCCAGTACTCGGGATTGAACTTCTCGCTCAGTCCCTCCACCGTAATCTTGTAGCCGCGCTTGTTGACAAACTGGAAGTCGTAACGTTTCTGTCCTTCCCCGATGGTGGTCTTCACAATCTTTCCCTTGACCACCGACTTGGGGAGCATGATGCCCTCCTCGTCGTCCTGCAGGCCGGTGAAGATTTCATAGGGATGGCCGTTGAGCAGACCTACCAACGCCACCCATTTCTCCTTGTTATTCTGGAAGCGCACCACGTCACACTCCAGTTCCTTGGGGCGCACCTCCACCACTTCTGGATGGCAGAGGGGGACCTCCAATTCAGCGTTGACAAAATTCACCAACCGCTCGTTCAACTTTCGGAAGTTCACGTCCTGTCCTTCGAATTGCCGGCGCAGCCGGGCAATCCCTTGGGAAAACTGTGCAATCAAGGCATCACAAGCCTCATCGAATGTATTTATATTCTCCATATCTATCGAATTGAATCTTTATATCTATCGAATTAAATCTTTCAGAATGCAAAATTAACCTTTTATTTCCAAACAATGCAATGTTTTGGGGTATTTTGTGTAACTTTGCATCAAAATCATCAATCATTCATTAGAAAAGAACAATATGGAATCCATCAAGAACAGAACCACCGTACGCAAATATGCCCAGCGCGAGGTTTCGGAAGAACTATTGAGCCGCCTCCTGGAAGAGGCTGAGCGTACCCCCACCATGGGCAACCTGCAACTCTACAGTGTCGTCGTCACCCGCAGCGAGGATGGCAAGAAGGCCTTGGCTCCCGCCCATTTCAACCAACCGATGGTGACGGGCGCACCTGTCGTCCTCACCATCTGCGCAGACTTCCGCCGCACTACCCTCTGGGCAGAGAACCGCAAGGCCGTGCCGGGCTACGACAACTTCCTGTCGTTCATCAACGCCGCTACCGATGCCCTGCTCTTTACGCAGACCTTCTGCAACCTTGCAGAGGAAGAGGGACTGGGAACATGCTTCTTGGGCACCACCGTCTACATGCCCCAGCTGATCATCGACACGCTGAAATTGCCTAAGCTGGTAATGCCCGTCGCCACCATCACCTTGGGATGGCCTGACGAACAACCGGCATTGAGCGACCGTCTTCCCTTACGCTCCATCGTCCACCACGAGACTTACGAGGACTACACTCCCGGCAAGATTGACGACTTCTATGCAGAGAAGGAGTCCTTGGAGGTGAACCGTGAGTTCGCGAGAATCAACAACAAAGAAACCCTCGCCCAAGTCTTCACCGACCTTCGTTACACCAAGAAGGACAATGAAGCCATGAGCCAGGGTTTCATCGAGGTGCTCCGCCACCAGGGATTCATGGACTAATCCTGGAAATACACTCTCTTTACGCGGTTGCTGATGGTAGTCAGCACCTCGTAAGGGATGGTGTCGAGGATGTCGCTCAGTGTCTGCACGGGCAGATGTTCACCGAAGATTTCCACGCTGTCGCCTTCCTTGCAGGCAATGTCGGTCACGTCGATCATCGCCACGTCCATGCAGATGTTGCCCACATACTCCGCCTTCTGTCCGTTGACGAGGCAGTAGGCGTGACGGTTGCCGAGATGACGGTTCAGTCCGTCGGCGTAACCGATGGGGATGGCGGCAATCACACTGTCCCTGTCGAGAACGGTCTTGCGACTGTAGCCCACACTCTCCCCTGCCTTGACGGAATGCATCTGCAGGATGGTGGTCTTCAACGTACTCACGCAGTTGATGGTCTGGTTGTCACGGGGATTGATGCCATAGAGTCCCAGTCCCAGGCGGCACATGTCCAACTGCCTCTCAGGGAAATGCTCGATGCCTGCCGAGTTGCAGATGTGACGCAATATCTTATGGTCGAAGGCTGCCTGCAACTGCTGGCTGCCCTTGTCGAAGAGTTCGAACTGACGGGTTGAGAAAGCGTCGAAGCCGTCATCGTCACTGCCTACGAAATGCGAGAAGACACTGCGGGGGATGATGGCATTCTGGTGTTTCAGCTTGCCGATGAGTTCCTCCATGTCGTTCTCGGGGTCGAAGCCCAGTCGGCGCATTCCTGTGTCGAGTTTGATGTGTACGGGGAATCCCGTGATTCCTTCCTTCTCTGCCGCCTTGATGAGGGCGTCGAGCAAACGGAAGGAATACACCTCCGGCTCCAGGTCATAATCGAACATGGTCTTGAAGGCTGTCATCTCCGGGTTCATGATCATGATGTTGCTGGTGATTCCGTTCTTGCGAAGGGTCACGCCCTCGTCGGCCACGGCCACGGCGAGATAGTCCACGCGGTGGTCCTGCAGGGTCTTTGCGATTTCAACGGCTCCTGCTCCATAGCCGTCTGCCTTGATCATGCACACGAGCTTGGTCTCGGGCTTCATGAAGGAGCGGTAGTAGTTGAGGTTTGCCACCACGGCGTTGAGGTTCACCTCCAAGGTGGTCTCATGCACCTTCTGCACCAACAGTTCCGTCAACTGGTCGAAGCCAAACTGACGGGCACCCTTCAAGAGGATGACCTCGTCGCGCAAGGAGGCAAACACCTCACTGCCGATAAACTCCTCCACATTCTGGAAGAAGAACTTCTCTGCAATCTGTATCTGGTCGTGCTGTTCACAGAGTTCCGGTCCGATGCCGATGAACTTCACCACGCCTCTCTTGCGTGCCAGTTCACTCACCTCCTGGTACAACTCGCCCGGTGCCTCTCCACTCTGGAAGATGTCGCTCAGTATCAAGGTACGGCGACGGCCACGGTGGTCGGGACGGCGATTCATGAAGTCGAGGGCGATGTCAAGGGAGTTGATGTCAGAGTTGTAACTGTCGTTAATCAAGGTACAACCGTGCTGTCCCTCCTTCACCTCCAGTCGCATGGCTACGGGTTCGAGGTTAGCCATCCGCTTGTCCACCTCCTCGGTGGTAAGTCCCAGCCGCATGGCTACGGCGGCGCATACGATGGAGTTCTGCACCGAAGCCTCGTCGATGAAGGGGATGGAATAGCTGTCTTCCTCTCCCTTATAATGATAGGTAATGACAGACACATTGCCTTGCTTCTCCACCTGCTTCACATAGAAGGGGGCCTCCTTGTCCTTCAACGACCAGTAGAGTTTCTCGCCCTTGAAGTCCTTGTGTTCTCCCACCACCTTGGTCACAATCTCGTCATCGCCGTCATAGACGATGACCTGTGCGTCGTGGAAGAGGATGAGCTTCTCACGGCATTTCGCCTCCAGCGTCCCGAAGTTCTCCTGATGGGCGGCTCCGATGTTGGTCAAGACGGCGACGGTGGGCTGGATGATGTCGCGCAGGGCGAGCATCTCGCCGGGTTGGCTGATACCTGCCTCGAACACACCCACCTGGGTCTGCTCGTCCATGAGCCATACCGACAGGGGCACTCCTATCTGGGAGTTGTAGCTGCGGGGACTGCGGGTCACGAACAGGCTGGGCGAGAGCAACTGGTAGAGCCACTCCTTCACCATCGTCTTGCCGTTGGAGCCCGTAATGCCCACGATGGGGATGTTGAACTCGTCACGATGGCGTTCTGCCAGTCGCTGGAGAGCCTCCAACGTGTTGACCACCTTCAGGAAGTTTGCCTCGGGATAGTCGGAGGCGTAACCCTTGGGTACGTCTGTCACCACGAAGTTCCTCACCCCACGGCGATAAAGTTCAGGGATGTAATTATGACCGTCATTGCGCTCCGACTTGAGCGCAAAGAACAGTGTTTCCTCGGGGAAACAAAGGGATCGGCTATCGGTGAGGATAAAACCGATATTCATGTCATTGTAGCCATAACGACGCGCACCTATCAGTGTGGTTACCTTTTCAATCGTGTATGTCATTGTCTTTAACCTTAAAATATTTCTCTTCAAATTGTTTTTTTCTCTCCTCCGTCTTGACAAGGAACCGCTGGTGTTCCTCACTGTCTGGATGGAAGGGGCGGTGGGCCAAGGCTTCCCGGATGGGGCGCCAGTCTTCCATGAACAGCTCCGCCGCCTTGCCGAAATAGGCTGCCCTGAATTTCTCCCAAATGTATTCCACCGCCTGGTCGCTCGGATGGAGCATGTCTTCCTGGTAGAAGCGGTAGTCACGCAGCTCGTCATTCATGATCTCGTAAGCCGGGAAGTAGCTCACCACGCCGGGGTTCTCCTTCACCAACTTGTCCGCCGCCAGTTGCAGGGTCGCCTTCGACAGTTGACTTCCGTGGAAGCCATACTTGGCGTAGCGTATCGGACTCACCGTGACGATGACCTTCACGTCCCCGTCCCTTGTCCTCAACGCATCCACTGCCCGCTGGAGATATTCCGCACACTCGTCTACCGTGAGTTCCTGCTCTTGGAAGAGTCGCTGGGGGCGCTTCTGGCAGTTGTCCACTATCTCGCCCGTCTCCCGGAGGATGTAGACATGATTGGTGCCTAAGGTGAAGACCGCCACATGCGGACATTCCCCGGTCGCCTTCTCCACCGTGTGCCAGATGCTGGCGGGATTATACATCACGCCGTAGGGATTGACCGTGGCAGGAAAGCGGTTCTCCTGGAAGCGGCGACCCAGCCGGTCGGCGAAGCAACTGCCCACGAAGAGCATCCGCTCCGCCGGTTTGATCTCGAAGTCGGCCTTCTCGACCTTTACTTCTGTTCTGAACTGCATGTTTTCTTTTCCTTTCTCCATGTCGTGACCACTCCCAATATAATAAGGAGAGCCAGTACGGCGTAGGCCACGTAGGCCACCGTCTCGGTCTTCTTCACGGATGCAGGATGGAAGTCGAGCACCACCTTGTGGCTGCCAGCCTTCACGTTGAGGGCACGCAGAATATAGTTGACGCGTCCCAGTTCGGCGGGCTGTCCGTCGACGGTGGCTGTCCATCCGGGATAGTAGATCTCGGAGAACACGATGACACCGCCCTTGTTGGACTTCACCTCGTAGGTGAGGTTGTTGGGTTTGTATTCTGTCAGTTTCACGATGGAGGTGTCGTCTTGCTTCACGCTCTCTCCCAACTGTTCCTTGAACTTGGCATCTGCCACTGCCTCGTGGCGCAGGTTGACCTTGCCCACGCCGTCAATCTCCTGGTTGGCGTTGTCCACATACTTCACCTTGTCCACGAACCAAGCGTTGCCGTAGGCGTATGGATTCTGCAAGGGAACGGTCTGTCCGCCCTGGAGAGGCATGATGAAATACTTGGCGTTCAACATATTGAGCACGGGGAAGATACTGTCGCCGTTCACCTTGGTCATGTCACCGCCAGCCTCAGCCACGGCACTTGCCACCTTCTTCATCTCGGGGGAGATGTGGGCATCTATCATCTCCTGGTAACGGCGGAGCTTGGCTGCATGATAACCGCCGATGCTCTTGTGGTAGTAGGAGGTCTCGTTCTCGTTGAAGGTGTTGGAGGCAAGGTTCAGCACACGGTAGTCCAATGCCTTGTCGCGCAGGATGATCTTGTCGGTCTCCGTCATCTGCTGGGGAGCGTCACGCTCCATCTTGTCCACGAACATATCGTCGTAGAGGTAACGTTTGTTCACCATCCACATGTCCACAAGACACAGCACGGCAATGCCGGCGATCATGAACTGCGCACCCAATTTCTTGTACTTGTAGAGCATCAGGAAGGCGAAGCCGATGAGGATAATCCAGAACGACCGCCAGCAGTCGGCAGTGAAGATGCCCTTGCGTATCTCGGTGAGGTTGCTCATGATGGGACCCACATACTCGTTCGGCAACTGCTGCAAAGCCTGTGTCTCCTGTACGGAGACGAAGTCGGGGAAGAAAAGGCCGGGCATGAGGGCGAAGAGCAGACAGAAGCCTGCCGTCAGTCCCAAGCTGGCGTACACCCACTTCACCTTGCCGGTCAATATCTCAGGTTCGTCCACCACCTTCTTCAGTGCCATCATCGCCAACAAGGGGATGGTGAACTCGGCAATGACGAGGATGGACGCTACCGTTCGGAACTTGGCGTACATCGGCACATAGTCGAGGAAGAAATTGGTGAAGGGCATGAAGTTCCTTCCCCATGAGAGCAGGATGCTCAGGATGGTGGCGGCGAGCAACGCCCATTTCATCGGACCCTTCACGATGAAGAGGCCCAGGACGAAGAGCATCATCACGAAGGCACCCACATACACGGGGCCGCTCGTGCCGGGCTGGTTGCCCCAGTACTGCCCCAGTTGCTGGTAGATCTGCACGAAGTTGGGGTCTGCCTTCTCCATCGCCTTCTCGTTCTGTGCGAGGGGAACGCTGGCACCGCCCTTGGCATTGGGAACAAGGAGTGTCCACGTCTCGTCGATGCCGTAGCTCCACTGGGTGATGTAGTCGCGGTCCAGACCGGAACTGGTCTGGTTGGCGGAGTTCTTCTTCACCAGTTCGCTCTTGCCGCGCATGGTCTCCTGTCCATACTGCCAGGTATGGTAGAGGTTGGAGAGGTTGAGGGCAATGCCGATGAGGGCACCGGCGGCACATACTGCCGTCGCCTTGCCAAACTGTGCGAGCTTCTTCTTCTGGATGGCTTCCACCAGGAAGGCGATGACCATGAAGAGGATGATGAAGAGGTAGTAGTAGGTCATCTGCACATGGTTGGCATAGACCTCGAACGCCGTAAAGACGGCGGTCAACAGCAGTCCTTTCAGGTACTTGCCCCTATAGGCGAGCACCACACCGGCAATCATCGGCGGCAGATAGGCGAGTGCCCACACCTTCCAGATGTGTCCGGCGGCAATGATGATGAAGAAGTAGGACGAGAACGCCCAGACGATACTGCCTAATGCCGCCAGCGACTGTCGGAAGTTGAAGGCACGGAGCAGGATGTAGAAGCCCAGGAGGTAGACGAAGACGTACCACACATAGTCGGGCAACCAGAGGTGGTAGGCGTTCACCACCTGCGTCAGCACCTTGCCACTGTCGTAGGACGGCGACATCTGGTAGGTGGGCATTCCTCCGAAGAGGGAGTTGGTCCAGCGGGTTGTCTCTCCCGTCTGCTGATAGAACAATTCTTTCTCGTGTCCCATCCCCTTTCCCGCAGCGGAGTCATGACGGAACAGGATGCGCCCTTCCATGTCGGCCGGCATGAAATAGACAAAGGCGATCACCGCAAACATAATCACTGCCAGTATATCCAGCAGATACTTCTTCAAAAACTTCATTATTCTATAAACGTTTATAATTTGAATGCAAAGATAATTAGAATTGGAGACACTGCAAAATAATATCGTTCTTTTTTGCTTTTTTTGGACTCAAAGAGGAGACAAAATCAAATAAAGGTCGGGAAACAACCGGGTGAGAATATAAGGGAATCCTTGTTATTATACAAGAAAAGTCTTGTTTTCATACTGCCGAAAGTTATGTTCATAACCTTTGAATACAAGTTCAGAACCTTTGAACTTATGTTCAGAGCCTTTGAACATACGTTCCATGATTCGGAACGGAACCTTCAGCTATTGTTCCCAGTATTCTTGAGTTACGATAAAAGTATAAGTTGACAGGTTATACTGAATCGTCCGTCACAACTCATATAGGGATTTTCCCCTCGTTCTTTAGGGATAACCCAGCGGGGGATGTGGAAAACAAAGCGTATCTTTGCACCCGGAACAAAACAACAAGATTATGAAAAGAACAGCTCTCATCATGGCAGCAGCGCTGCTGGTCGCCGCCACAGCCTCTGCACAGAACTACAGGGACAGCAAGTATTACAACCCCCGCACAGGACATCTCGACTACGGCAAGCACCGCAGCAACCACTCCTACAACGGCTACCGCGACAACTACTTCGGCTTCCGCATCGGTCCCGCCTTCTCTTATGTCAACTCCGACGACCCTACCCTCGACGGAGGCAACTGGCGAACAGGGCTCAACGTGGGTGCAGTGGCAGGCTTCTCCCTCACCGATACGGCTCCCCTCTATCTGGAGACCGGACTCTCCTACATAGAGAAAGGTGGAAAGAAGAACCTCTCCACGGGCAAGAAGATGACCTATTCGCTCAACTACCTGGAGGTGCCCGTGGTGCTGAAGTACAAGTACAACGTCGACAACCACTTCTCCATCCAGCCACAGGTGGGTGGCTATTTCGCAGCAGGAGTGGGCGGAAAGATCAAGAACTACAACGACCGCGAGTCGGAGAGTTCCTTCAGCAAGGACAAGTTCAGCCGTTTCGACGGCGGTCTGCGCTTCGGTTGCGGCATCGGCTACGACCTGTTCTATGTGGACCTGACCTACGACCTCGGACTGGCGAACATCTGCCACGATACGTTCGACAAATCCAACAACGGTTCGCTGCAACTCAACTTTGGCGTGAACTTCTGACGAAAAAAATGCCACATTATGGGATTTATTTCGTATCTTTGCACCCAAAACGAAATAAAACCCATTATGAGAATAGGAATTATCGTTGCAATGGACAAAGAGTTCATGCAACTCAAGACATTATTGACCGAATCGCAGACAGAGCGCAAGAACTACAAAGACTTCGTCATCGGCAAGATCGGCGACAACGAGGTGGTCATGCAGCAGTGCGGCATCGGCAAGGTGAACAGTGCAGTCGGGGCGGTGGAGATGATCGACAACTACCACCCCGACCTCGTCATCTCCTCCGGCGTGGCTGGCGGTGCTGACATGAACCTCAACGTCACAGAGGTAGTGGTGGCGACGGAGTGCGTCTACCACGACGCCTATTGCGGCGACGACTGTGCGTTCGGACAGATTATCGGGATGCCCGCTGCGTTCAAGACTCCCCAGGAGTATGTGGACAAGGCACTTTCCATCAATGCCCTGCCCGCAAACAAGCATCCCAAGATCCATGCCGGTCAGATTGTGAGCGGCGAATGGTTTGTGGACAGCAAGGAGAAGATGCGTTCCATCCTGGAACATTTCCCGCAAGCCATGGCAGTGGACATGGAAAGTTGCTCCATCGCCCAGACCTGCCACATCTACAAGACTCCCTTCATCTCTTTCCGCATCATCAGCGACGTGCCCCTGAAAGACACCAAGGCGCAGCAGTACTTCGACTTCTGGGCAAAGATGGCGGAAGGTTCCTTCAACGTCACCAAGGCTTTCCTGGAGAGGCTTTGAGAGTGAAGAATGAAAAACGAAAATTGTAAATTATAAATTAAAAATGGACAAGATTCCCAGTTTTACCATCAATCATAACAAGTTGCTCCGTGGCATCTACGTCAGTCGCAAGGACGAGGTGGGCGGAGAAGTAGTCACCACCTTCGACATCCGCATGAAGGTGCCCAACCAGGAGCCCTGCCTCCACAACGGTGCCATCCACACCATCGAACACCTCGCCGCCACCTACCTCAGGAACGACCCTGAGTGGAAGGACCGCATCGTGTACTGGGGGCCCATGGGCTGCCTCACCGGCAACTACCTTCTCATGAGGGGCGACCTGCAGAGCCGCGACATCGTGGAACTGATGAAGCGCACCTTCAGCTTCGTCGCCAACTTCGAGGGAGAGATTCCCGGACAGGCGGCAAAGGACTGCGGCAACTACCTGCTCCACGACCTGCCCATGGCGAAGTATGAGGCGAAAAAATACCTGGAGGAGGTGCTGAACGTCATCCAGGACGAGAACCTCATCTATCCCACACAAGACTAAGAAAAGACAACTAACTATCCCAACCTAAATGAAGAAAAATAGAATTTTAGCAGCATGGGCATTCGGCCTCCTCACCGCCATGGGGGCGAACGCCAAGGACAACGTAGACTATGTGAACCCGTTTATCGGCACCACCAACTACAGCGTCTGCAACCCCGGTGCCCTCTGTCCCCACGGACTGATGTCAGTGGTGCCCTTCAACGTGATGGGTTCCGACCTCAACAAGCACGACAAGGACAAGGGCTGGTGGTCTACGCCCTATGAGTTCCACAACAAATATTTCACAGGCTTCGCCCATGTCACCCTCAGTGGCGTGGGATGCCCCGAGATGGGCAGTCTGCTCATGATGCCCACCACGGGCGAACTGGACGTGGACTACCACAACTACGGTTCTGAATACACTGCCGAGACTGCCTCGCCGGGCTATTACAGCAACCAGCTCTCCAAGTACGGCATCAAGTGCGAGGTGACCTCCACGATGCGCAGTTCCTGCGAGCGCTTCACCTTCCCCAAGGGACAGGGCAACATCCTCCTCAACCTCGGCGACGGTCTTACCAACGAGATCGGTGCCATGGTGCGCAAGGTGAGCGACACGGAGATAGAGGGCTTCCGCCTGCTCGGCACCTTCTGCTACAATCCCCAGGCAGTCTTCCCCATGTACTTCGTCATGAAGGTGAACAAGAAGCCCAAGAGCAGCGGCTACTGGAAGAAGCAGCCCAAGATGGAGGGCGTGAAGGGCGACTGGGACGCTGACAACGGCAAGTACAAGCTCTACAAGAACTATGGCAAGGACATGGCGGGCAACGAGATAGGCTACTACATGACCTACGACTGCGAGGCCGACGAGCAGGTGGAGGTACAGGTGGGCGTGTCGTTCGTCTCCATCGAGAACGCCCGTCTCAACCTGCAGACGGAGCAGCCCACCTTCAACTTCGACAAGGTGAAGGCCGACGCCAGGAAGATGTGGGCAAACACCCTCGACCGCGTGACCGTGGAAGGTGGAACGGAAGACCAGCGCACGGTGTTCTACACCGCCCTCTACCACTCCCAGATCCATCCCTCCGTACTCCAGGATGTCAACGGACAGTATCCCGAGATGGAGAGCGACAAGACCGGCACCACCCAGACCAACCGCTACACAGTCTACTCCCTCTGGGACACCTACCGCAACCTGAGCCAGCTGGAGACACTCCTCTTCCCCGAGAAACAACTCGACATGGTGCGCTCGATGGTGGGAATGTACAAGGAATGGGGTTGGATGCCCAAGTGGGAACTCTTCGGCAGGGAGACCTGGACGATGGAGGGCGACCCTTCCATCCCCGTCATCACCGACACTTATCTGAAGGGACTCCGCGACTTTGACATCAATGCCGCCTACGAGGCTTTCCATACCTCCGCTACCCTGCCCGGCAAGGACAACAAGATGCGCCCCGACATCGACCCCTACTACACCAAGGGCTACATCCCCATGGGTCACTATGCCGCCGACAACTCCGGCGACAACTCCGTGTCACACGCCCTCGAATACTATGTGGCAGACAATGCCCTCTCGCTCCTGGCTAAGGAGTTGGGCAAGGACAAGGATGCCAAGCTCTTCAGACAGCGCAGCCTGGGCTACAAGCACTACTACTCCAAGGAGAGCGGCACCTTCCGTCCCATCAAGGAGGACGGCAAGTTCCTCGCTCCCTTCAACCCCGACGACGGTGCCAACTTCACCAACGCCCCGGGCTTCCATGAGGGCAGTGCGTGGAACTACACCTTCTATGCGCCCCACGACATCGACGGTCTTGCCAAGTTGATGGGCGGCAAGAAGAACTTCGTGGAGAAACTGCAGATGGTATTCGACAAGGGACTCTACGACCCGGCCAACGAACCCGACATCGCCTACCCCTACCTCTTCAGCTATTTCAAGGGTGAGGAGTGGCGCACACAGAAGGAGGTGAGCCGCCTCCTGGAGAAATACTACACCGCCCAGCCCGACGGAATCCCCGGCAACGAGGACTGCGGCACCATGTCGTCATGGGCCATCTTCTCGATGATGGGCATCTATCCCGACTGTCCGGGTTCGCCTTACTACACCATCACCTCGCCGGTGTTCGACAAGGTGACGCTGCATCTCGACAAGAAGTATTACCCCGGCGGCGACATCACCATCGAGACCAACCGTACCGACCCGTCGATGATCTACATCAGCGACATGACCCTCGGCGGCAAGAAGCTCAACAAGTACCGCATCTCCCACCAGGAGCTGGTGAGCGGCAAGAGTTTGAAAATCAATCTGAAGAAATAAACAAAACAAAAAAATCGGTGCGCCTCATGACAAGCGCACCGATTTTTTTGTTCTACCATTTCAATTTCCCATATTTGTCCTTGTACCACAGTTGCCAACCGTTCACCAGGTTCTGCCAAACGACATAGGCACCGGGTGCCACGGCGGCAAGGGGATTGAGGAAGGTGAGGGTGAGCCAGATGCCCACGATGGTGTTCTTCTGTCCCAACGCCTGTCCGGCACTGATGCTCGCACCGTAATGGTGCCCCACCGCCTTGCCGATGGTGAACTGGATGAGACAGACGAACAACGGCAAGATGAGCAGCAACGCCAGAATCCAGCCCGACACCTCGGCATGGAGAATGTTGCGCACCGTCTCCCCCATCAGGATGACGAGGTTGAAGCACCACATATAGAAGCCCAGGTCCTTCACGCTCTTCACCTTGTCCACGAACCGGGGCAGGAACCTCCTGCTCAGCAACGCCAGCAACAAAGGCACCACCAGCACCGTGGTGACATTCCTGAACACCATGGCACTCATCATGAGGAAGCTCACGTCAGCCCCCTTCTCCACCATCGGGAAGAGGGTGGGAATGATGATGATGGTAAAGATGTTGGCAATGACCGTGTAGGTGGTGAGCGACCCGATGCTGCCGCCCAACTTCTCCGTCACCACCGCCACTGCTGCCGCCGTGGGACAGATGAAACAGATGAAGCAAGCCTCCAGTACAATCTTGGTCTCGTAGTCGTCGCCAAACTCCATGATAAGCACCACCATCATCAACGCCAACGACGTACGGATCAACTGGAGGATGAAATGCCAGGCCTTCGGCTTCATCTCCTTGATCTCAATCTTGCAGAATGTGACGTAGAGCAGGGCAAAGAGCATCACCGGCATCAGCGACACCAAATGCGGACCCACCGCCACACCCACCGGCTCCAATACCGGGATGTAAGCAAACAACAGATAGCCCACCGCTCCCAATACCAAAGAGCAGGGCAAAGAAAACCGTCTTAAAAATGATAATATTCCCATTACACCTTATTATATATAGTATTCACTTTCTTCCTCGCTTGAAGTATTCTTATCTCCAGTCCGCTGCGCAAATCCTCATGCTTGGCCATCTTGAGCTTGTTGCGGATATGCGAGCGTTGACTGGCGATGTTGCTCTCCGACTTGCCCAAGGTCTTGCAGATTTCCCTGATGTTCTCGCCTTTCAACACGAGTTTGCACACGGCGATTTCACTCTTCGTCAACTCAGGGCAGAGCTGACGATACACCAACGGTTCCAACTCCTGCTTCTCTACACGGGCCATTACAGACTTGCGCAACTGCTCCTTCGATTCCGGGCTAAGCCGGTCGATAAGGGAATCCGCCTTCGCCTTCTCGCCCTCATTCAGCTTGCCAAGCATCTCCAACGCCTTCCTCTCTTCCTCCTTCACCAACCGTGGTTGCCGCAGTCCCTTCATCATGGTCTTGGAGTTGTAGAACATCACGAAGAAGACGAGCAGATAACCCACAAAGAACACACGCATGACCCTTACCATATAGAGTAAGTCAAAGAGGAAGAAGCACGTCACCAAGTCGACGGTAAGCATTCCCACGATGATGAAGGAGAGCCGCGGCAACCTCACCGCCAAGGCAACCGTGGCGATGATGAGGATAATGGAGAAATTGCCCATGACGGGATTCCCCCCCCCCTCACAAACTGCCTGAAACAGCGACTCGAACGAGATTTTGAGGCTGATCTCGATGAAGAACACATAGAGGGCAGTGCGGATAGAGAGCCAGTTGCGCCAGAACGCCACTTGCAACACTATGAGGAAAAGGAGCTGGAACCAGTTGAGCACATCGAAGACCTGCGGCTCCAGATAGTCGTTCAGTCCCAAGAAATTGGCAGGGATGAAGAGCATCTCTGCCAAGCTGGTGATGAGGAAACACATGAACTGCCTGCGGTCCTTCAGCCCGCAATACTGGGGCAGTTTGTAGTACTCCAGTCTGCTGATTATTTTCAAGAGTAACATTTCCATTGTCTCACAACGATAAGGTTTATAAATGACGAGTCGTACTTTGGAATGCAAAATTAAACAAATACTTTCAAATAACAAGACTTTTTTAGAGTAATATCCCCTATTTTCAAGATATTTCCATACCCAAACAACAAAAAAATCAAGAAATCAGTATTTTTCAAGGCATATTTACTTGCCTTTCCTTCCTATTTTATCTACTTTTGCATCAGTTCTTTCTACATCTCCCCCAACACAATGATGAAGATGGAACAAGATGATGGATGTATAAGTAAAAGTTTTTTTGAGAATATTAGTATAAGTAAAAGACCCCTTAAAACAAGGAATGATTATGAAAAAGATGAATCAATTCATGATGGGTATGCTCGCGATAGCAGCTACCGCATTCGTTAGTTGCAGCAATGAGGACGCTACCAACGGCAACACCGCTCCTCAAAGTGTAGACAATTTCTACATGAATCTACAGGTAGTGGGAAACACGAGTAATGGAACACGTACTACGGGTACACCTACTGAGAATGGAACAGAAACTGAGAGCAAGATTACCAGTGGAACTATCTGGCTGGTAGATGCCAGTGGAGCAGTAAAGTTCAGCAAGTACATCAGTGGAGATGAATGGAACAGCACAGGCAACACTGCAACCAATCCTATCAAGGTGGCCGTTACTCAGGTCGAGGCGAACACACCTTACAAGGTTTACTTCCTCGCCAACAAGGAGGGAACATTGGGAGAGAATCCTACCACACAGGTATTTACATCAGAAAAAGGTGGCATCGACTATGCTACAGACAATGCTTTCGTAATGTTCAATCAGAACGACAAGACTGTGAAAGCTGACCAGTACACCGTTACGTTTACAAACGATAACAAAGACGTGAACAATCCTGCCAAGCCAGAAAACGCCATCAAGTTGGACCGTCTGACCGCCCGCATCGACGTGCCTACCACTACGACAACCATCACCCAGGACGCAGCCAAGACAGACCGCACCGAGAACATCGAGGCGATTACGGGCTTGACATTCGACGGTTTTGCTACCAGCAACTTGGCCAACAAAGCCAACATGGAGCAGAAGTGGGACGCAACCGCATGGACTACCCTCCAAGTACCAACAGATCTCACCTATTATTGGAACAAGGCTTCCTATGGAACCACCAAGAAGGCAGAGAACTTAGGAAACTTCCAGAAAGACAAAGTGCAGTATCTCTTCGAACAGACAACATCTGAAGAGGCCAATGCTACCAGCATCTACCTCCAGTACACTGCCGTTGCATCTGCTGGTGCCAACAAGGACTTCACCGACGGTACATTCTATCGTTACGACAAGCATGTGTTCACATCCATCCAGGACATCATCAAGTATGCCGGTGCTGCCAATCCTTTCGGAACAAAGACTGCTGATCAGGTGGTAGCCGAGATTAAGGACGCAACTAAGTCTACAGAGGCTGAGACCGTTTGCACTGAAGACCAGAATACTTTGGAATCGTTTAGAGATACCTACAAGATTGAGGTGTTCGTAGCTGGTAAGGTTTACTACAGATATGCCATCAAAGACCCCAGCCATGACAACTACACCATCCTTCGCAACAGCATCTACAGAATCAATGTCCAGAATATCTACGACTTAGGTACTGATACTCCTAACGGCGGCGACGATCAGGTGAAACCTGTTTACTATCTCAACGTAGAAGTTACCGTGAATCCTTGGGTGCTCAAGACCATCAACGTAGACCTCGACTAAAAGATCAACAAACCATTTTTCGCCGAAAAGCGAAATCAGAAATCACCCGGGGGAGAACAGCTTTCTCCCCCGAGTATTCTCCCATAACTCAAAAATAAAACGACAACAATATGGCACAACTGACTAACAATATCTGGAAACGATTGGCAAGAAGGAACTCATGCCCCCTCCTGCTTGTGGCTGTGCTGGCGACTCTCCTCTCCTCCTGTTGCATCAATGACAATATGGACGATTGCCCGTCGCAGGTGTCTCTGAAGTTTGACTACACCTACAACGTGAAAGATGCCGACGCTTTCTCTGCGGAGGTGAAAAACCTCAACGTGTATGTCTTCGACAAAAACGGGAAATACTACGATACCTATGTGGAGTCGGCCA
Source organism: Acutalibacteraceae bacterium (assembly GCA_963616155.1). Taxonomy (GTDB): domain Bacteria; phylum Bacteroidota; class Bacteroidia; order Bacteroidales; family Bacteroidaceae; genus Prevotella. The sequence continues at coordinate 12,788 of CAVEJY010000058.1, read as the reverse complement.
GCAAGTTTGAGACGGGACACACCATGAACATCAACAACCTGCCCAATGAAGGGAAGTATACCTTCGTGTGCCTCGCCCGCAATACCGAGTTCGTCAATACCCGCACCAGCGAAGACGAGATGGAGTTCAGCTTCACACAGCTCACACCGGGTGTCTCCACCATGGACGACCTGCAGGAAGAGATGGGAAGGAAGAACTCGCAGGAAGAACTTATCAACAACAAGAACTTCACTGCCCTCTACACCGCCAAGACCTCCGTCAACTATAAGGAAGGCAAGACCGTACAGGGCGAATTGAGTCTGATGAAATGCACCAAGACCTACCGCATCGTGCTGATGCCCTACGACAACGACCAAGACGACTTCACCCTTGACAACTTCGACGTGCGCATCGCCGGTTCCGCTGCCCTACTCGACTGCAACGGCGACAAGGTGGAAAACAAGCAGATTACCTACCTGCCCTACAGTTCCAAGACCGTGACCAACACCAGCGGCGAGACGGAGATAGAAGGCGAAAAGGTGGACAAGGCTCTGGTATACGACCTCGCCTCCTCCCGCATGTTCGAGCGCAACAACGACACCGCAAGTTCCCGCAGCGGAAACGAATACGACGACAAGCGCATCGTCATCACCGACAAGCGCAACGGCAAGGTACTCTTCGACCACTCCCTGCCTTGGTTCCTCGCCATGTGCGGCGAGAAGACGGAAGCAGGAGAAGAAGCCTGGGGCGACCAGGAATATCTCGACCGTCAAGACCACTATGTACTGACGTTCTATGTGCCCAAGGTGGGCAACGACTACTACATCCAGACCCGCCTAAAGGTGAACGGATGGGTGGTGAAACTCATCAATACAGACATCCAATAACAGAAAGGAGGACAAGATGAAACGCATTCTTATGAAACTGATGCTGCTCTGCGCTACCGCACCAGCACTGACATCGTGCATCGACGATGAATACGGAAGCTCCACCGAGTCTGACAAGGACACTTACATTCATCTGAATGTATCCACCGCAGCCCTCCAGACCAGAGCCAGCGACGAGTCAGTCGCCAATCCCAAGACAGAGAGCGACATCCACAGTGTCAGGGTATGGGCTTTCAACAGCGACCTGACCGGCGAGAACATACTCCCGGTAAGCTACAAGGAAGAGACCAATCTCTCAGAAAACAGTAACCATCATATAAGCATGAAGATTCCCCGCAACTCAGGAGGAACACCCTTGCAAAAACTCGATCTCTTCATCCTCGCCAATGCCGAGAGCGGAACGTCGCTCTATGGGAACAATATCAGTCCCAAGGAAGTAACCCGAAAGAACTTGCAGTCGGCCAAGATTGCCAACAAGTACATCATCGATGCCGACGGGAAACCGACTGATACGAGCGTACCAGACGCGGGCTTGCCCATCTCCAGATACGTGACAGACATCAACGTGGAGGACTACAAACTGGAAGACGAAAACAGCACCACCCCTTCGCTCAGCATTCCGATGCAGCGCACCGTGTCAAAGCTCCACTTCTTCTTTGCCCGCAAAACGGGAAGTGACGCAGCTAATACCGAGGTGACGAAGATAGAACTGGACGGCAACTGCTTGTCACAGGGAAGCTATGTATTCCCAGACGGTGCCAAGTACACCAACCTTTCTACGGAAGGTTTGAAGGCATCGGGCAGTTTGGAGTATATCTCCGGCAAGACAATGCTCGACGGCATCAGCAGTGCCAGCATCCTGGCAGTGTCCGAACCGAAGGACTACATCCGTGGCGAGAACGAGGATGCCACCACCTATCTGCAGCGACTTGCCGATGCAGGCATCACGTCTCAAAACCTCGCCTATTACAACGAGACCGACAAAGCCATCTCTGGCACTATATATTATAAGGTGTACGGAACCGAGCATTCGAAATCCTTCACCATTCCGGCAGAATATGCCAGCCGCAACCACGAGTTGCTGGTTTATGGACACTTCAACGCTGAGGGACACCTGGAGCTGAACTACGCCATCCTCGACTGGGACCAGACCGCCAATACCACCGTGGAGACCAAGGACTTGACTTACCTCAACGTCTACCCCACCCTCGTATTCATGAGGAACGTGGAGAGCAATGAGGAAGTAAACTTCTTCGCATCCGATGCCTGTACAGTATCTATAGAGGAGGTGTACTATTACGACAAGAACAACGAAAAGCAGACGATTTCCAAAGGCAACTCCCAATACCCAACAGTCACCATAAAGACAGGAGCCAAGCAGGGAACGGTGAGCATCTCTTCCGAAATGCCCACGAATCTTACAGTAAAGTACATCCGCTTCAAAGTGACTTCCGGCACCGCTTCAAAAGAAGTTCTGGTAAAACAGTATCCGCTGGAGTATGTGCAAGCCATAGACGGGTGGTATTCCACGAAGAGCCTTGATGGATGGATAGACTGGCAAACTGACCAAACAGAACATACAACGAAAAAAACATCATCAGTATCACCCTTTCAGGCAAAGGTATACTACTATGGGGAAATATACGATTACAATGACAAAAGCACTTCCTCAGGAGGGTCTGGAGGAGGGCCTGGAAGAAATGAAAAATACAAAGCGCAGCGTGCCACTTCTTACAATGATGGCCAGAACAACAACCATATGTATGTGGTACAGATTACGCAGACTGACGGAACCTACACCATCGGACACGTCAACAATATTGATGAAACAACAAAACTGTCTGATGAGAATGTCGTCTCACCAGCCTTCGCCTTGGCATCGCAATTGGGAACAGTTTCTCCTGTCAGCAATAGCACAACCGCATCCAAGCACTGCGATGACTATATAGAGGTAGGATTAGACGGAACTCGTTATGAAGACTGGCGACTTCCTACGGCAGCCGAGATAGGAGTCATCGTAGGCTATCAGTACAACGAAAGCCAAGATGTCATAACTGAAGTATTGAGAGGTAAAACCTATTGGGCTTTGAATGGAACGCAAGTGGAGACAAAGAGTACCAACAGCGGTACTGGTTACGTCCGCTGCGTCCGCGACCTCTCTCCCGAGGAAGTGACGAAACTGGAGCAAAGTAAAGAATAACTATTTAAAGAGGCAAAGATTATGAGAAAATTCAAACACATACTGAACGACGTGCTGATTGGCCTGACCATGGCAATCGCTGCCATCACCATCTCCCACCTTTTGGCCTCTTGCAGCAACACCATAGACGGGGAGTACACAGACTCCCCGTCCATAAGCCAAGACGGTATGGCTCTCCGCCTGAATATCCATACCACCGACTACCAGAGTGGTACAAGGGCTCAGGCACAAGGGGAAGAAGGCATCCCTGCCAACTCGATGCAAATACTCTGCTTCGACAGCAGCGGCAAGTTTATCGCCATGGCTAAGGATGTGCAGAACACGGCAAGCGGCGGTGCCAACCAGACGGTAACAGGTACCGTACCCACCACAGCCACAACCCTTCACTTCCTTGCCAACGCCAACATCACAGCCAGTGACAGTTGGACAGGCAAGAGTGAGAGCGAAGTCCTTGCGGCATTGGAGAGCAACTATACCGACAACAAGAAGTTCGTGTACTGGGGAAGTGTCAAGAAGAATAATGTAGAAGAGATGAAAGCCTACCTAAACGGTAGCACCCAGGAGACTGTCCAGATGCTCAGAGACCGCGCCAAGGTAACCGTTACCAACAACGTTTCTGACCTCAAATCAGCAACCTTGACCGTATGCAATGCCTTGCAATACGGAAGGATGACAGGACTCACAGCTCAAGTACACCTCCCTACAGATGCCACCTTGCGTATCGATGGCGAAGAGGCTGAGCTCTCAGAGACAGCCTATGCCTTCGAACATCCCAACCAGTCGGGCGACTATCTGAAGGTAATCCTGAAAGCCACTTACACAGACGGCACAACTCGCTATCACCAGATTATTCTGGAGAACGACAACCACGAGGCGTATAAGATACTCCGCAACCACGAGTACAAGATCACCCTCAGCAAGCTCTCGAAAGACGCTGGCTATGCAGGCTTCTACGATGCCGTAAACGGAACCCCGTCCAACAATGCCTTCGTCAGCATCGACGACATCATCCCCGAGGTTTCAGACGGCACTCACAGTCTGCTCATCGACAACGGTACCTACATCGTGCTGAACACAGGAGCAAGCAGCAGTCAAAGCATCGACTTCACCTACACGGGCGGCAGCGACATGACTGCCAGTGACTTCAAAGCCACATGGGTAGAGAACAACGGTTTGGCTACCAGTGCCACCCCCTCCGTCGGCTACGATGCAAACACAGGCAAGGGCACCATCAGCTACACACTGTCCGACATCTCCACAGCATTGAAGACAGCAAAGATTCAACTGCTCGATACCAAGAACGGATTGTCGCGCACCATCCACCTCTACAGCATCACGCAGTTTGACTTCAACGCCTCGTTCGAGAGCAGTGGCAACGTAGCAAACCAACTCGGAAAAGAAGTAGGCAGCACCGGCACTCTCACCCTCACCGTGCCAGACGACTATCCCATAGAGCTCCTCCCCGTAGAGTTCAAGATAGCGTCCAACGACATCAACCCTGTAAACCTGGGGGTGGAAGTCTCCTCCACGGCTGATGTAGACGGCGGAAAGAACTGGAACTGCTGGTTTGTCTACAAGGCACAATCTCTGGGCAACCACACCATCACTATCAAGAACGTGCGTACCGCCACTGCCAACACCAAAGGCAAGTTCTACGTCAAAGCCGCCTACTTTGGAAAGGCACAAGAGATAGAGTTTACCTATCAGTAAAAAAGCAAAGAGCAAAAAAGAGATTGCTTAACAAAACAATACTTATACAATAAATGATGTAGCTTAAAACTTTAGACATCATTAATCCTGTTTGTCGACGAGAGTCGCCAAACAGGATTTTTACTGTCCCCCTGTGCCAAAGTTGTCTTTTACACTTTTTACTTTTTTACCCTTAAAAACGCAGGAAGCCCTTCCTGGTCAAATTACTTCGACGGGAAGGGCTTCTCTTGGATCCATTTATATGTAAGCTATAGCGTTACTCTTTGTTGGTGCGCTTACGCTTCAAGTGATCAAGTTCCACCTTGCGCATACGCATATTCTTCGGAGTCACCTCCACATATTCGTCCTCACGGATATACTCCAGACACTCCTCAAGGCTCATCACGGTCTTGGGAATCACACGCGCCTTCTCGTCGGAACCAGAAGCACGCACGTTGGTGAGCTGCTTTGCCTTGGTCACGTTGATGACGAGGTCGTTGTCGTGAACGTGCTCGCCCACTACCTGACCACCGTACACCTCCTCACCCGGGTCGATGAAGAACTTACCACGGTCCTGCAACTTGTCGATGGCATAAGCAAAAGCCGTACCTGTCTCCAAGGCAATCATGCTACCGTTGGTACGGCGAGAGATTTCGCCCTTGAACGGCTGGTACTCCTTGAAGCGGTGAGCCATAATCGCCTCACCCTGAGAAGCTGTCAGCACATTGGTACGCAAACCGATGATACCACGGGAAGGAATGTCGAACTCGATGTCCACACGCTCACCCATATTGAGCATAGAGGTCATGTCGCCCTTGCGGCGGGTTACCATATCAATCATCTTGGAAGCGAACTCCTCGGGAACGTTGATGGTCAACTCCTCCACAGGCTCACACTTCACACCGTCAATCTCCTTATAGATTACCTGGGGCTGACCCACCTGCAACTCATAACCCTCGCGACGCATGGTCTCGATGAGTACGGAGAGATGGAGCACGCCACGGCCGGAAACAATCCACTTATCGGTAGAATCCTCGAAAGGCTGCACACGCAAAGCCAAGTTCTTCTCCAACTCCTTGTTCAAGCGATCCTGGATGTGGCGGGAAGTACAGAACTTGCCCTCCTTGCCGAAGAAAGGAGAATCGTTGATGGTGAAGAGCATGCTCATCGTAGGCTCGTCCACAGCGATAGGAGGCAGTGGCTCAGGATTCTCGAAGTCGCAGATGGTATCGCCAATCTCAAACTTCTCCAAGCCGATTACGGCGCAGATGTCACCAGAGTCCACATGATCGGTCTTCTGGTGGCCCATACCCTCGAAGGTATGCAGTTCCTTGATCTTGGTCTTCTCCTGACTGCCGTCACGATGGCAGATAGTGATGTTCATACCGTCCTTCAAGGTACCGCGGTGAACACGTCCCACGGCGATACGGCCGGTATAGCTGCTATAATCCAAAGAGGTAATGAGCATCTGGGGCGCACCCTCCAACTGCTTGGGAGCAGGGATCATCTCGATAATCTTGTCAAGCAGATAGTCTATGTTGTCGGTAGGAGCCTTCCAGTCCTCTGCCATCCATCCGTTCTTGGCTGAGCCATAGACCACGGGGAAGTCGAGCTGGTCCTCGGTAGCATTGAGGTCGCACATCAGGTCGAACACCATCTCATACACCTCCTCGGGGCGACAGTTGGGCTTGTCCACCTTGTTTACCACGACAATGGGCTTCAGTCCGAGCTGCAAAGCTTTCTGCAACACGAAGCGAGTCTGGGGCATCGGACCCTCGAAGGCATCCACGAGGAGGAGACAGCCGTCTGCCATATTGAGCACACGCTCCACCTCACCGCCGAAGTCAGAGTGTCCGGGAGTATCGAGAATATTGATTTTGGTGCCTTTCCAGTTGATAGACACATTTTTGGAAAGGATCGTTATACCGCGTTCACGCTCCAAGTCGTTGGAGTCGAGTACCTCACCGCTGTTATCCTGGCCTTCACGGAACAATTTTCCGGCGAGCATCATCTTGTCAACCAAGGTCGTCTTACCGTGGTCAACGTGTGCAATTACTGCAATGTTTCTAATGTCTTGCATTTGTATATAATATAGTGCTTTGATAATTTGGCTGCAAAATTACAAAAAATATCGGAAAAATTTGCACGTTTCGCCAAAAAGTTGTACCTTTGCACCGCATTTTTAAGTTAAACGTAATATTAAAGTTAAAACAGCTATGTATTTAGACAAAGCAAAGAAAGAAGAGATCTTTAGCAAGTACGGAAAGTCCAACTCTGATACTGGTTCAGCTGAGAGCCAGATAGCATTGTTCTCATACCGTATTGCTCATTTGACGGAACATGTTAAGCAGAACCGTAAAGATTATACTACAACACGTGCCTTGACACAGCTTGTAGGAAAGCGCCGCGCTTTGCTCGACTACCTGTACGACCGCGACATCAATCGCTACCGTGCCATCATCAAGGCATTGGGTCTCCGCAAGTAATCGGCGAAGCAAGCAAATTGCTTAAAGAAACAAATCCCACCGCTCGCAAGAACGGTGGGATTTTTCTTTCCATATTTAAATATTTCCATCTTTCCATATTTCCCGCAGCGGCACCATGACGAAATCCCGTTCCTCCATCAAAGGATGGGGCAACTTGAGGTCGGGCTCATCCACCTGGATGTCATCATACATTAGAATGTCGATGTCGATGATGCGGTCGTGGTAGGCTCCGTCCACAGACTTCAACGTCCTGCCCATCTCCTTCTCTATCCGCTGAGTCGCCTCCAACAACTGCCGGGGAACCAGCTCCGTCTCTACCAATACACAAGCATTGATGAATTCATTGGGAGTACTGAAGCCCCAGGGCTTGGTTTCATAAAGAGCAGACTGGCGTGTCACCACCCCAACCTGCTCTCCTATTTTCCTAATAGCCTCCCGGATGTTCTCCCGGCGGTTGCCGAGGTTCGTCCCGAGACTCAAATATACTTGGTGCATCAAATTCCCAGCTTAGTCGTTCAGCATCAACAACGAGTCACCGTAGCAACCGAACATATAACCGTTCTTCACCGCCGTCTTGTATGCCTCGTACACGAGCTCATAACCACCAAAGGCAGCAGTACTCATCATCAGCGTAGACTCGGGGTGATAGAAGTTCGCCACCATACTGTCGGCAAGCCCAAAATCGTAGGGAGGGAAGATGAACTTATTGGTCCATCCGTCGAACTCCTTCAACATACCGTCCGTACCCACTGCCGACTCCGTAGCTTTCGCCACACTCGTGCCGACTGCACAGACATGATGACCGTCGAGCTTGGTCTTGTTGACCAGTTCGCACGCCTCCTTGCTGATAATCATCTGCTCAGAGTCCATCTTATGCTTGGTCAGGTCCTCCACCTCAATCTCGTGGAAGTTGCCCAAACCGCAGTGCAGGGTGATAAAGGCGGGATTGATGCCCTTTATCTCCATGCGCTTCATCAGCTCACGGCTGAAATGAAGACCCGTAGCAGGAGCAGTCACAGCACCCTCCTTGTCGGCAAAGACACACTGGAAGTCATCCATGTCGTCCTCTGTGGCATGGGGATTCTCACGCTTGTCGATGACATAACGAGGTAACGGAGCCTCGCCCAAGGCAAACAACGACCGCTTGAACTCATCGTGCTTGCCATCATCATCGTAGAGGAAGCGCAAGGTTCGACCGCGGCTGGTGGTATTGTCAATCACCTCCGCCACCATCTCGTTCACGTCATCGAAGAAGAGCTTGTTGCCGATACGGATCTTGCGGGCAGGCTCCACGAGCACATCCCAGAGACGCATCTCGGCATTCAGCTCACGGAGCAGGAACACCTCAATCTTTGCATCGGTCTTCTCCTTCGTACCGTAGAGACGAGCCGGGAACACCTTGGTATCGTTGAATATGAAAGTATCGCCCTCGTCAAAGAAGTCGATGATGTCACGGAACTGCAGGAACTGTCCCTCGATGGGCTTGCCGTCTGCGTCTTTCTTGAACATCTCGATGGTTTCCGATTTCTTGTGCAGCACCATCAGTCGGGACTCGTCACGGCGTGTCACCTCGAAGGTGCGCTCCGCACCGGTGGAAGTCTTGATGGTACGCTTTGCCTTGTGTGGGTAGAGTGCCACCTGGCTCTCTGGCAACTTAAAGTTGAATTGTGATAGTTTCATATTTTATTTCTTCTCTTCCTGTTGATTAGTATTTTCCAAATCCTGTGCTTCGAGCCATTCCTGGAATCGCTCGAAGTTGATGCAGTTCTCCACATTGTGCGCTCCTGCCTTGGTGCGTCGCAGTGCCGTGAGATAGGCACCACTGCCGAGTGCCCTTCCGATGTCGCGTGCCAGCGAGCGGATGTAGGTTCCCTTGCCGCACACCACGCGGATGCTCATCTGTTTCTTTTCACCGTCATAGTCGGTCAGCTCTATTTCGTCAATCCTCACCGTCTTGGGCTTCAACTGCACGTCCTCCCCGGCACGTCGTAGGGCATAGGCCCTATCGCCGTTCACCTTCACGGCACTATAGGTAGGTGGCACCTGCTGTATCTCGCCCACGAACTGTTCCAAGGCCTTCTCCACCATCTCCCGGGTAATATGTTCCGTAGGATAGGTCTCGTTGACGGGATGTTCCATGTCGTAGCTCACCGTTGTTGCCCCGAGCTGCAGGGTCGCCGTATACTCCTTGGTGTGGGTCTGCAACTGCTCTATCTGCTTGGTGCATTTGCCCGTGCAGAGTACCAGTACACCCGTAGCAAGGGGATCGAGGGTTCCTGCGTGACCTATCTTCACCTTGGAGCCCAACTTCTTGCTGAGCAGGTAGCGCACATGCGCCAAGGCACCGAAGCTCGACTTGCCATAGGGCTTGTCGATGGCAATGATTTCTCCTTTTTTGAAATCCATATATATATAATAATGTATGTATGGTTCTTAAACTCTTACTGTCTCCTGTTTAGAGCAGCGAGCAGATGATGGTAGCGACACCGGCGATAGCACAGTAGATGCCGAAGTACACCAACTTGCCCTTCTTCACGATGTTAATCATCCATTTGCAGGCAAGGCAACCAGACACGAAGGCAGCAACGAAGCCCACCACCATGGGCAGGGTGTCGATGCCACCGAATGCCTCCTCGCCCTTCACTGCTTTCAACACGTCGAGCAACGCCTCACCGAGAATAGGAGGAATCACCATGAGGAACGAGAACTGCGCCATCTTCTCCTTCTTGTTGCCAAGCAACAGACCTGTGGCAATGGTGGTGCCGGAGCGGGAAAGACCGGGCAGCACGGCAAGTGCCTGAGACAGACCAATCACGAAGGCGTGCCAGGCACTGATGTTCTCCCTCTGCCGTGGTTTGGCGAAATAGGAGAAAGTGAGCAGGAGGGCGGTCACAATGAGCATACATCCCACTATGAGCAGTCCCGAACCGAAAATCTCCTCCACAGTATCCTTGAAGAACACGCCCACGATGCCCACGGGAATCATGGAGATTACGATGTTGATGAAATATTTGGTCTCCTCGTTCATCTTGAACTTGAAGATTCCTTTCAAGATCCAGTCAATCTCCTTCCAGAGAATCACCAAGGTACTCAATACGGTAGCAACATGCACCAGGATGGTAAACGCCAAGTTGTCCTCGCCGTTGATGCCAAAGATGGCAGAGCCGATGGCAAGATGTCCGCTACTACTCACAGGAAGGTATTCGGTAAGCCCCTGCAAGAGTCCCAATACCAATGCTTCAAACCAATTCATTCTTAATTATCAATTATAAATTCTTAATTATCCTTTGGCTTGCGAATCACCGCATAGATGATGGAAAGGAACCCGAAGAGGGTAACGGTGGGTCCCACTACGATATGGCGGGCACTAAAGATGTTTGCATCAAAGGTATTCTCATCAGAGGTTCCACCACTGATCAGTATGAAACCCACAATGACAATAGCCATACCTACGGCCAACAAGATGAAGTTGACCTTATCAAAAGCTAAATTTCTTTTGTCCATTATTTTGAATGTTAAATATAGAATGTTAAATATTAAATGTTGGCCTATACCCTTAGAGCTATTGAATTCTTCACTCTTCGTTCTTCACTCTTCACTTTTTTCAAATCTTATACAATTCTCCTGCTTTCATCCTCAGGAACTTGTTGACCGAGATGCTGGCGCATACGGCAGTGATGACAATTCCGAAGAAGAAGACCGCTCCGCCCGTGATGGCCAACTCCTGCCACTGCATCATGGTGAGCAGTCCCGGTTCATGCAACGACCACACATAAATGCAACCTGCAAGGAATGCATCGGCGATGAAAGCAGACAACAGTCCGATACCTACGGCACGGCGCACGAACGGACGGCGGATGAATCCCCACGAGGCACCCACGAGTTTCATGGTGTGGATAGAGAAACGACGGGCATAGATGCCCAATCTTACGGTGTTGTTGATCAACGAGAAAGAGATGAAGGTAAGCAAACCGGCTATCACCAGCAAGACGATGCTGATCTTGGCGAGCGTGTTGTTCACCTGTTCGATGAGGTCGTGCTGGTAGGTCACCTCTGTTACGCGGGGGAATCCTTTGAGTTCCTTGACTATCCAACGCAAAGAGTCGTTGTTGGCATAGTCAGCCTTCGGCGTGATGTCGATGGAAGGTTGGAAGGGATTGACACCGGCAAACTCCACAGGGTTAGTGCCGAGGTCGCGCGCCGCTTCCTTCAGTGCCTGTTCCTTGGAGATGAAGGTGAGTCCGTTCACATACGTCTTGGCGCGCAGACGCTTGCACATCTGCTGCACCTCCGACTGGGTCATTCCCTGCTCCAGCATGACAGACACCACAAGGTTTTGCTTGACGTAGGAAGACAAGTTCCTTCCCATCAAGACAGAAAAGATGACAAAACCCAACAAAACCAGCACCATAGCGGTGCTGATGCACAGTGTCACAACCTGCAATCCATGATGGTTGCCGGTCTTATGTTTCTTTTTGCTCATTATCTAAAAAGGTATAATACACAAAATTGCTGCAAAGATAGTTTTTTTTCAAGACATGACAAAAAAAAATAGCATATTTTTAGGTTTTCGCATGAAAAAGGGCCGGCCTCACGGCCAGCCCTTCCTATACAGAGTAAAATTCAAATAGGTATGACTTTAAATTTTACTTACTCGTCACTTATACACAATTTACATTTTGGTGATCACTCCCTTCTCGGATGTCTCCAAGAAGTGGATGATATTCTGCACCTCCGCTCCATCGGGCACCTGATCCTTGATCTGGTTGATGGCATCGAAGAGAGAGGTCTGTCCGTGGAACACCAGACGATAGGCATTTGCCACATGCTTGCGTACCTTCTCGCTGACATCTGCTGCCTCCATGATGAGGGTGTTGGGACCAGCATACTTCACTGGCTTGCCACCGGCGATGATATAGGGAGGAACATCCTTGGAGAAGGTGGTACCTGCCTGGATCATCGCCAGGTCACCCACACGGGTCTTGGCGTTCTCCACCACGGAGGTGGAATAGATGACACCGTTGCCGATCACGCAGTCACCGGCAATCTTTGTACCGTAACCGAACACACAGGCATCGCCGATGACGGTGTCGTGGGAGATGTGGGCACCCTCCATGAGGAAGTTCTTGTTGCCCAACACGGTCTTGCCACCTTCGTAGGTACCGCGGTTGATGACCACGTTCTCACGGATGGTGTTGTTGTCGCCGATGACAACATAGCTGTTGGCTCCCTGGAAATTGAAATCCTGCGGTAAGGCTCCCACCACGGCACCCTGGAACACCTTGTTGCCGTTGCCCATACGGGTTCCGTTCATGATGCTCACGAAAGGATAGATGGTGCAGTTGTCGCCAATCACCACGTCGTCCTCGATATAGACGAAGGGATATATCTTGCAGTTGTCTCCTATCTTTGCCTTAGGAGACACCTCTGCCTTTGGACTTATTGTACTTGCCATAATTATCAATTATTAATTATGAATTATGAATTATTTCGCTCCTCCGCCCAGTGCCGAGTAGAGGTTCACTACAGCCTGCATCTTGTAGAAGT
>CAVEJY010000057.1:0-22562 GCA_963616155.1 Acutalibacteraceae bacterium | reverse complement strand
ATACACGTGGTATCATCGACGCTATCTTGAGCGGTGACATCGACAAGGCTCCTACAAAGCAGATCCCAATGTTCGATTTCAAGGTTCCAACAGAGTTGCCAGGCGTAGCTACTGACATCTTGGATCCTCGCGACACTTACGCTGAGGCTGCTCAGTGGGAGGAGAAGGCTAAGGATTTGGCTGCCCGTTTCATCAAGAACTTCAAGAAGTACGAGACCAACGAGGCTGGTAAGGCTCTCGTTGCTGCTGGTCCACAGCTCTAATTCGACTTTCGAATCAAGATTCAATATGGAATCCCGTTTCTCGCAAGAGAAGCGGGATTTCTTTGTCTTAAAAAACAGGGAAAATGATGGGAGAAATCACTAAAAATCTTAAAAATGCTTGTTGAAATCAATAATTTGCATAATAAAGCGGCTAAAAGGGCTTATTTTTGAAGAATTCTCCGTAAATTTGCAGCTAAAAAATAAATAGAACGGAATGAATAGGAAGTTTTTTGCTTTCATCTTGCTTTTTGCAGCAGGTTTGTCGTTGTCTTCTTGCTTGAACTCAGATGACAATAGTACTACCGAGTATACCCATGATACGGCCATTACAGCCTTCTCCATCGGTACGGTCAAGAGATATTATCAAGCCAAGAGCTCTTCGACGAATAATGACACTACTTTGTCGGCTGATGTGACAGGGTCGAAATACAAGTTTTATATAGACCAGACGACCCATCAGATCTATAATCCAGACTCATTGCCGTTGGGCACGAGGCTGTCGGCGGTGCTGACCTCTGTTACGGCCAAGGAAAGCAGTCCTGTTGTATGGATGAAGGCGAATGTCGATTCCATAGAGGCTTCTTATTCAAGCACCGATTCCGTGGACCTTTCCACTCCGAGGAAGTTGCGTGTATACAATAACGATGCCTCTGCATACGTTACCTATACGGTCAATGCCAATGTTCATCAGGAAAAGGCTGACTCTTTCCAGTGGCACAGTCTGGCAAGTGGCAATGTGAAGATTGCCGCATTGCAAGACTTGAAGGCTGTCTCCATGGACGGTAGCATCTATGTGTTTGGCACGGACGGAAGTGATTTGAAGATTTATCGCACAGGAAGCAGTGACGGAAGTTCTTGGAACGAGATCACTCCTTCTACGTCTTTCAGTGTGAATGCCTGTCAGAATGTCGTGACATTGGACAATGCCCTCTATCTTCTGGACGATGGTAGGGTGTACCGCTCTTTCGATGCGGCCTCATGGGAAAAGGTGGGAGAAGACGCTAATCTTACCCGGTTGATAGGTGCAAGCAGCGAATATCTCTACGCTTATACTACGGCGGGCATCTCTGTGTCCAGGAACCAGGGTGCGTCATGGACGGCGGAGACCTTGGATGCTGCCGTGGACTCGCTTCCCACCCATAGCATCTCGCTCAATGTGTCCAAGATTTCTTCCATAGAAAATACGGAGAATCTCCTGTTGTTGGGTGTTCATGAGAAGACGGCTACCCATGGCGACACCATTGCCGTGTCCTGGATTCGTACGCTCGACTACGACGATGAGGATGTGAGTGGCTGGAACTATATCAACTATGACAATAACCAACCGGATAAATTGCCTTATGCGTCACAGGTCATGGTTGCGGCAAGCGACAGCGGCTATGTGGCGTTGACAAGCGCAGGCAAGTGGTACAATAGCAAGAATGGCGGACTCACATGGCAAACGGACACCGCCATGGTTATGCCGAGCGCTTTTGACGGAGCACAGCCGTTTGTTCTCGTGAGAGACGAGAACAAGTTCTATTGGCTGATTTGCGCCAAGACAGGCAACGTGTGGAAAGGACGCTACAATAAGGACGGATGGCGTAAGGAGCAGACCTCCTTTGAGTAGACGGTAGACGGAATCAAAAACGGATAAAGATGGACAACTTGGATATGAACAGAATACCAGGGCATATCGCTGTCATCATGGACGGTAATGGCCGCTGGGCTACAGAACGTGGCAAGGAGAGAAGCTATGGGCACCAGGCTGGTGTCGACACGGTGCGCCGCATCACTAAGGAGTGTGTGCGCCTTGGCGTAAAATACCTTACACTCTATACTTTCTCTACGGAGAACTGGAATCGTCCTTCCGATGAGGTTGCTGCCTTGATGGGATTGGTGCTTACCTCCTTGGAAGACGAGATTTTCATGAAGAACAATGTCCGCTTCCGGGTGATAGGCGACCTGAAGAGACTGCCGCAGGAGGTGCAGGACAAGTTGCAGGAGACAATGGACCATACGGCAAAGAATGATGCCATGACCATGGTCGTTGCCTTGAGTTACTCCTCCCGGTGGGAAATTATCGAAGCCATGAGGAGAACGGTAAGAGAAGCGATGGAGCAGGGGGCAAGCAGCTATCCTGGCATGGAGAAATTCTTGACGGAAGAGAATTTCTGCAAGCATCTCGACACAAGTTTCATGCCGGATCCCGACCTCTTGATTCGCACGGGAGGCGAACTTCGCATCAGCAATTACCTGTTGTGGCAGATTGCTTATTCCGAGTTGTATTTCTGTGACACTTATTGGCCGGATTTCTCGGAAGAAGACTTGCAGAAAGCCATTCTCAGCTACCAGCAGCGCCAACGGAGGTTTGGAAAGACTGAGGCGCAAGTGGAGGAGGACAAATAAGAAGGAAAAATAACAAGAACATATTTATAGACAAGATAAATGAAGAAGATGAGAACGATTTTCGTCCTGCTGCTTGGCACTACGGCTAATATGCAGATCTTGGCACAGGATAAAATCATCAATCCCGACATCTCGTATGCCGGTACCCCCCGTACATTGACGGTGGGCGGTATTGCCGTGTCTGGTGTGGAGGGATATGAGGATTATGTGCTTACGGGCATTTCCGGACTGACGGTAGGTGAACGAATTGACATACCTGGCGATGCGATAACCAATGCGGTGAAACGCTATTGGAAGCATGGTTTGTTCTCTAAGGTGGCAATAGCCGCCGATTCTATCGTTGGCGAGAAACTTTATCTGCACATCTATCTGGCTGTTCGCCCCCGTATCTCCAACATCAACTATGTGGGACTGAAGAAGAGCGAGCGTGAGGACATGGAGCAGAAATTAGGTATGGTGAAGGGTACCCAGGTCACTCCCAATATGCTTGACCGTGCCAAGATCCTTGCCAAGAAGTATTTCGATGACAAGGGCTTCAAGAATGCCGACATCCAGATTGCCCAACGTGACGATGCTGCCAACAAGAACCAGGTGATATTGGATGTCATCGTCGACAAAAAGGAGAAAATCAAGGTTCACCAGATCTTCATTGATGGAAACTCTGCGCTCACTGACCGAAAAATCAAGGGTGGCTTGTTCTCGAAAGGTGCCCTTGCCAAGACTCATGAGGCGGGAAAGCTCTCCACACTCTTCAAGTCCAAGAAATTTACGCCTGAAAGATGGAAGGAGGACAAGCAGAAGCTGATAGACAAGTATTACGAGAATGGATTCCGTGATGCGCAGATTATCTCGGACAGCGTTGTCAACTATGATGCCAAGCATGTGGACATCTACCTGAAGGTGGAGGAAGGTAAGAAGTACTATCTTCGTAACATCACATGGGTGGGCAATACGGTTTATACGACAGATTACCTGAATGCCGTCTTGGGCATGAAGCATGGCAATGTCTACAACCAGAAGGTGCTGCACAAACGCCTGAACGAGGATGACGATGCCGTGGGCAACCTCTATTATAATAATGGTTATGTGTTTTCCAACATCAATCCTGCCGAGATTAACATCGACGGCGACTCCATTGATTTGGAGATGCGTGTGACGGAAGGACCACAGGCTTACTTGAGTCATGTGCGCATCAATGGTAATACGCGTCTTTACGAGAATGTCGTGCGTCGCGAGCTTCGTGTGAAGCCTGGTGACCTCTTCTCAAAGGAGGCTATCATGCGTTCTATCCGTGAGATGGCTTCCATGGGACACTTTGACCCCGAGAAAATCTCCCCGGACATCAAACCCAACTATGAGGATGGCACCGTGGATGTCAACTGGAACTTGGAGCAGAAGAGCAATGACCAGATTGAGTTCTCACTCGGATGGGGACAGACGGGTGTCATCGGTCGTATCGGCTTGAAGTTGAACAACTTCTCCATGGCAAACCTGTTCAACAAGAACAAGGAACACCGTGGTATCATGCCTGTCGGTGACGGTGAGGTGCTGAGTATCGGTGCACAGACCAACGGTACTTATTACCAGTCATACAACATCAGCTATTCCACCAACTGGTTTGGAGGAAAACGCCCCGTGCAGTTCAGTGTCGGTGCTTACTACAGTAAGTCTACCGATGTGTCAAGCAACTACTACAACAGTGCTTACATGAACAACTACTATTCGTCATTGTATGGTTACGGTAGCAGTTATTATAACAACTACGAGAATTATTATGACCCGGACAAGTACATCCAGATGTTTGGTGTGAGCGTGGGCTGGGGTAAGCGCTTGCGTTGGCCGGATGACTATTTCACCTTGTCGGTGCAGTTGGGCTACCAGCGTTATATGATGAAGAACTGGAGTTATATGCTGATGACCAACGGTAATGCCAACAACTTGAGTGTTACAATCGGTCTGAACCGTTCTTCTACGGACAACCAACTCTTCCCGCGTCGTGGTTCGGAGTTTGAGGCAAGTGTCGCCCTTACGCCACCATGGAGTTTGTTTGATGGAAAGGACTATGAGAACTTAGCCACCAATGCAAATTCGCCAACTTACTCTGATGAGCAGCAGGAAAAATATCGCTGGATAGAGTACCACAAGTGGAAGTTCAAGTCGAAGACTTATACTGCCTTGAGTGGCGGGCAGAAATGTTTCGTCCTGATGACCCGCGTGGAGTTGGGGTTGTTGGGTTCTTACAACAAGTATAAGAAGAGTCCGTTCGAGACCTACTATGTCGGTGGTGACGGTATGAGCGGATATTCCTCAACTTATGGTGAGGAGACCATCGGACTTCGTGGTTACGAGAACGGTTCCGTGTCTTATAGCCGTACGACGGGTTATTATGCATACGCTTACGACCGCTTCTCACTGGAGCTTCGCTATCCGTTCCTTCTGGGCAATACGACCATCTATGGCCTGGGCTTCGTAGAGGCTGGTAATGCTTGGTACGACACCAAGAACTTCAATCCGTTCAACATGAAGCGTTCTGCCGGTGTGGGTGTCCGCATCTACTTGCCAATGGTAGGTTTGATGGGTATCGACTGGGCGTACGGCTTCGACAGTGTATGGAACGGCAGCACTTACCAGAAGGGTGGCAGCCATTTCCACTTCGTCTTGGGACAGGAGTTCTAATTTAATAATTAATCATTGAGAATTCGTGGAGGACAGATAGATGATGAAGAAGATCATGTTGATGCTGGCAATGGCAGTGACGGCCATCACAGCGAATGCACAGAAGTACGCACTGGTGGACATGGAGTATATCCTGCGCAATCTGCCGGCTTATATGAAGGCCAACGAACAACTTAACCAGCTCAATGCCACATGGCAGGCAGAGGTGGAGGCCGTCAATGCCCAGGCAAGCACGATGTATAAGAACTACCAGAACGAGGCGGCTTATCTCTCGCAGGAGCAGAAGAAGGCAAAACAAGATGCCATCATGAAAAAGGAGCAGGAAGCCAGCGACCTGAAGAAGAAATACTTTGGAGCGGATGGCGAACTGTCGGCAAAGCGTGAGGCGTTGCTGGAGCCTATCCAGAATGCTGTCTACAAAGCAGTCAAGGAGGTGTCTGACGTGCATGGATATGTGCTTGTCATCGACCGTGCCAGCAATAGCGGCATCATTTTTGCCTCTCCGAAGATAGATATTAGTAACGAAGTGCTGCAAAAATTAGGTTATTCCAAATAATAATGCTATCTTTGCACCCACAACGGATTAAGGAAATAATAATTTAAAAAGAATAGAAAGAAATGAAAAAGCTTATTTTAATGTTGATGCTTTGTGTGCCAATGACAATGATGGCACAGAAGTTTGGTAAGGTCAACACACAGAAGATTATGCAGTCTATGCCAGAGGTGGCTAAGGCCAATGGAGAGATGGAAGCTCTCCAGAAGCAGAAGGAGAATGACATGAAGGCCATGCAGGATGAGCTGCAGCGTAAGGCTGACGAGTACCAGAAGGGACAGAGTACCATGAATGCCACTGCAAAGCAGCAGAAGGAGACGGAGTTGCAGACTCTGAACCAGAAGATGCAGCAGGCATACCAGGATGCTCAGCAGGAACTCCAGAAGAAGAGCAACGAGTTGATGCAGCCTATCGTTGAAAAAGTTCGCAATGCCATCAGTGCAGTGGGCAAGGCCGGTGGTTATACATACATCTTTGAGGATGGTGCAGCCGTCTATACGGGTGACAATGTCAAGGATGTTACTGCTGATGTGACAGCCAAGCTCAAGTAAGTTTAGCATATAATATATATATAATAAGGTGAGGGCAGGCAGCAGTGCCTGCCCTTGTTTCTATAAAGGTATCATTCATGAGAAAAATATTCTTTTATTTCGTCCTTGCTCTCATGCCTATGGCGGTTTCTGCGCAGCAGGAAAACGGTGATGTGCTTGGTGCGGTCAATCAGAACGTGACGGGCACAGCCCTGTCCTTCGGATATTTCAGCTATGATGACGTGTTCCTTTCCATGCCGGGCTATGCCATCGCCAAGCGCAATGTGGATGACCTCCGCACCAAATATGACGCAGAGATGAAGCGTGCTGAGGATGAGTTTAACGCCAAGTATGAGGAGTTCCTGGATGGACAACGTACTTTCGCCCCGTCCATCCTGGAGAAGCGTCAGGCGGAAATCCGTGAACTGATGGAGAAGAATGTGGCGTTTAAGGCGGAGGCTGCACGTTTGATTCAACAGGCGGAGAAGGCTGCGTACGCTCCCTTGAAGGAGAAGATAGCCTCTGCTTTGCAGAAGATTGGCAAGGCGAAAGGATATGCTTTCATTCTGAATACCGACGGCAACTCCATGCCTTATGTGGATGCAGCCATGGGTGAGGATATTACCGCTTTGTTAAAGGAGAGCGTAAGATGAGATTGCCTTCAGGACCGGGACCGATAGGAATCTTTGATTCCGGATATGGAGGCCTGACAATCTTGCACGGTCTTCGACAGGTGTTGCCCCAATATGACTATATGTATCTTGGTGACAACGCCCGTGCCCCTTATGGCTCCCGGTCTTTCGAGGTGGTCTATAAGTTTACGCGGCAAGCTGTGTTGAAACTCTTTTCCATGGGTTGCCATCTGGTCATTCTCGGTTGTAATACCGCATCGGCGAAGGCACTGAGGTCTATCCAGCAACGGGATATTCCTGAGGTTGATCCCGACAGGCGTGTACTCGGCATCATCCGCCCTACGGCAGAGGTGATAGGTACCATCACCAAGAGCAATCATGTGGGATTGTTGGCTACCGAAGGTACCATCAAGAGTGAAAGCTATGACTTGGAGGTCGCAAAGTTCTGGCCAGAGGTAAAGGTCAGTGGGGTGGCGTGTCCCTTGTGGGCGGCTATTGTCGAGGCGAACGAGGCGGACAGTCCTGGGGCTGACTATTTTGTCAAGAAGCGCATTGACCAGCTGATGAGGAAGGATCCCGAGATTGACACCTTAATCTTGGGATGCACCCATTATCCCCTGCTGATGAGTAGTATCGTCAAGAACATCCCTGACGGTGTGAGGGTCGTTCCCCAAGGGGAGTATGTCGCCAATAGCCTGAGGGACTATCTGGGGAGGCATCCTGATATGGAGCGAAAGATCACCCAGAATGGCACTTGCCGCTACCTTACTACGGAGAGTGAGGATAAGTTTCAGGAATCGGCACGGATATTCCTCCATGAGAGGGTGGACGTGAGTCATGTGGATCTGGAATAATCTACAGTTACTAATTTAAAAATAATTTTTATGCAAGAGACAAGACAAAACCGTATATCAAGACTTCTCCAGAAGGAGCTGAGTCTCATCTTCCAATCACAGACCCGCATGATGCATGGGGTCATGGTGAGTGTTACCAAGGTGAGGATTAGTCCTGACCTCAGCATCTGTACCGCTTATCTCAGCGTGTTCCCTTCAGAGAGAGGTGAGGAGATTCTGAAGAATATCAATGCCAGCGAGAAGACCATTCGCTATGACTTGGGCAAGAAAGTGAGAAATCAGTTGCGTATCATCCCGGAACTTCGTTTCTTCCTGGACGATAGCCTTGACTATCTTGAGCGCATTGATGAACTCTTGAAAAAGTAAAAGGGTATAAAGGTAAAAAGTAAGATGAATTTTCCGTTCTTTGTCGCTCGCAGATACCTCTTCTCCAAGAAGAGTACGCACGTCATCAATATCATCAGTTCCATTTCTGTGATAGGGGTGGCGGTGGCTACCATGGCTTTGGTCATCGTGCTGAGTGTCTTCAATGGCTTCCATGATTTGGTGGCTTCGCTTTTCACCAATTTCGATCCGCAGTTGAAGGTCGTCCCGATAGAGGGAAAGACCGCTCCTGCCGATGACCCGCTCCTGCTGAAGATACGTCAGTTGCCCGAGGTGGATGTCGCCACGGAGACTGTGGAGGATCAGGCTCTGGCAGTATTTCAGGACAAGCAGGCCATGGTTATGATCAAAGGTGTGGATGACAACTTTTCGGAACTTTCGCACATCACGGATATTCTTTATGGTGATGGAAATTTCTCGCTCCATGCTGCCAATTTGCAATATGGAACGGTGGGAATCCGTTTGGCGCAGACCTTGGGAATCGGGGCACAGTGGAACGGTTATTTGAAGATTTATGCTCCTAAGAAGGAAGGGCAGCTGGATATGGCTAATCCTTCCGATGGTTTCGAGGTGGACTCCCTGAACTCTCCCGGGGTGTTGTTCTCTGTCAGGCAGTCTAAGTACGACAAGAACTACATCATTACCTCTGTGGCGTTCGCCAGGAATCTTTTTGGACAACAGGGGATGCTGTCGGCATTGGAACTGCGTCTGAAAGCTGGCAGTGATTTGGATGCGGTCAAGGCTGAGATGCAGAAGATTGTCGGTGGTAAGTACCGGGTACTTGATCGCTATGAGCAACAGGAAGATACCTTCAAGATTATGGCAATAGAGAAGATGATTGCCTATATTTTCTTGACTTTCATCTTGGTGGTGGCTTGTTTCAACATCATCGGCTCTCTTTCGATGTTGATCATAGACAAGAAGGATGATGTCGTCACCTTGCGCAATCTGGGTGCCTGCGACAAGCAGATTGCGAGGGTGTTCCTTTTCGAGGGAAGGATGATTTCGACAATCGGCGCAGTTGTCGGTATTGCCCTGGGACTGTTGCTTTGTCTGTTGCAACAGCAGTATGGCTTTGTGAAATTAGGCAGCTCCGAGGGCTCTTTTATCGTGGATGCCTATCCCGTCAGTGTGCATTATGAGGACGTGGCGATTATCTTTGTGACGGTCATCGCCGTAGGATGGCTTGCGGTATGGTATCCTGTGAGATATTTGAGCAAGAGGTTGCTGGGTTAGGGCAACTTCTTGCGTATCAGTGTCAACCCATCCCTAAGAGGTAGGATAACTACCTCCACTCTGGGGTCGTTGGCAATGAAGTCATTAAATTTGCGGATGCCTTGGGTCTGTTGGTCGTGGTCGTAGGCTGTGTCTACGACATGGCCATCCCAGAGGGTGTTGTCTGCCAGGATATATCCGCCGGGAGACAAGATGCCCAAAGCCGTCTCGAATGTCTCCAGATAGGTGCGCTTGTCACCATCTACAAAGACCATGTCAAACGTAACCCCTAACTTGGGGGCTTCCACATTGGCGTCCCCTATGCGGAAATCTATTTTGTCGGCAACATCCGACCCTTCTATCCAGGGACGCGTGAAGTCTTCCATCTCGTCATTGATCTCAAAAGTGTAAAGCTTGCCGTCTTCTTGCAAACCTTGCGCCAGACAGATGGCACTGTAGCCACTGAATGTGCCCACTTCCAGGATATTCTTGGGACGAACCATCTCTACGAGCATTTTCAGAAGTCTGCCTTGGATATGCCCGCTTGCCATTCTGCCATGGATAGTGTGGATGTTGGTGGCACGGTACAGACGGTAGAGGTAGTCGCCTTCCGGCTCAATGTGCCGACTGATGTACTTGTCTATGAGTTCTGTCTCCTTCATGTCTTATTGGTTTGCTAAGATGCCGGCGATGGCAAGGTCATAGGATGTCAGTCCGAAACCACAAATCACGCCCAGACAGGCGCATGAGATAAAAGAGTGGTGGCGGAACTCCTCCCTTTTGTGTACGTTGGAGATGTGTACCTCCACGACGGGGCACTTCAAACTGCGGATACAGTCTTGCAAGGCGATGCTGGTATGGGTGTAGGCTCCGGCGTTCAGCACGATGCCGTCATAGGAGAATCCCACCTCCTGCAGCTTGTTGATCAGTTCGCCCTCGATGTTGCTTTGGTAGTATTCAATCTCCACGTCGGGGAATTTCTCTTTCAGTTTCGGAAGGTAGCTCTCGAAGGAGTTGCTGCCATAGATGCCGGGTTCGCGGACACCCAATAAGTTGAGGTTGGGTCCATTGATGATTTGTATTTTCATTTCGGTAATATTTTTGTCCAATCAATATTTTTTTGTAACTTTGCCGACAAAGGTAATAATAAAAATGGAAACAAGCAAGAAAACCAGTGCAGAAATTGTGAAGAATTATGTGAGGTACCTGAAACTGGAGCGTAATTATTCTGCCAACACGATTGCGGCTTACCAGCGCGATCTGCAGTATCTTTTGCAGTTCACGAGGGAGCGTGAACTGGCATTGACGGATGTGAAGCTGGAACATCTGGAACAGTTTGCGGTGGGCTTGCATGAGAATGGTGTGGGCGCTCGCTCCCAGGCTCGTGTGTTGAGTGGGGTGCGCTCGTTCTTTCGTTTCATGGTACTTGACGGTTACATGGAGGCTGACCCGACCGAACTGCTCGTTTCGCCGCAGGTGGGGACATATTTGCCGGAGTATTTGTCTGTGGAAGAGGTGGATGCCCTGGAGGAAGCCATTGATTTGTCGAAATGGGAGGGACAGCGCAACAAGGCAATCATCGAGGTGCTGTTCTCTTGTGGACTTCGTGTGTCGGAGCTCGTCAACCTCAAGATCAGCGACATCTTCGAGGAAGAGAAATTCGTGAGGGTATTGGGCAAGGGAAGCAAGGAACGTATTGTCCCCATTTCACAGAAAGCTGTGCGGGAACTCCATTACTGGTATATGGACCGCAATGTGTTGGATGTCAAACCCGGAGAGGAAGACTATGTGTTCTTGAACCGGCGAGGTGCGCATCTTACCCGCACCATGATACTCATCATCATCAAGCGGGCGGCAGCTGAAGCGGGAATCCGGAAGACGATTTCTCCCCATACCTTGCGCCATAGTTTTGCTACGGCCCTGTTGAAGGGCGGTGCCGACCTCCGTGCCATCCAGGCGATGCTGGGACATGAGGACATTGGTACGACGGAGATATACACGCATATTGAAACGTCTGACCTGCGGAGAGAGATATTAGAGCATCACCCCCGGAATATCAAGAAATAAAGTGTTAAAGACCCCGACACGTAGCGAGAATATGAAAAATAATGTGTAACTTTGCAGCCTAATCAAAAAAGGTAAAGAATTATGGCATATTTGTTTTCGTCAGAATCAGTTTCTGAAGGACATCCAGATAAAGTGGCAGACCAGATATCTGACGCATTGTTAGACCAGTTTTTAGCTTATGATGAGCACGCTCACTGTGCTATCGAGTCTTTTTGTACCACAGGACAGGTGGTCATCATGGGCGAGGTGCGGTCTTCGGAGTATGTTGACTTACAGACAATCGCTCGTAAGACTATCAGGAAGATTGGTTATACCAAGAGTGAGTACCAGTTTGACGGTGACTCTTGCGGTGTGCTCACGGCTATCCATGAGCAGAGCGACGACATCAACCGCGGTGTGGCTCGTGAGGAAGATGATGCTCAGGGGGCAGGTGACCAGGGTATGATGTTTGGCTATGCCACCAACGAGACCGACAACTATATGCCTGTCTCGCTCGACTTGGCGCAGCTTATCATGCGAGAACTTGCAGCCATCCGTAAGGAAGGCAAGGTGATGACTTATCTCCGCCCTGATTCCAAGAGCCAGGTGACGATTGAGTATTCTGACGACAATATCCCACAGCGCATCGACACCATCGTTGTCTCTACCCAGCATGACGACTTCATCAAGAAGGCAAACGGCGAGGACGATGATGAGGCGATGCTGAAAAAGATTCGCGAGGATGTCATCAATGTTCTCATCCCGCGTGTCAAGGCGCAGTTGGGTGATAAGGTGTTGGCTCTTTTCAATGATGACATCAAGTATTTCGTTAATCCTACGGGTAAGTTTGTCATCGGAGGTCCCCATGGCGACACGGGGCTTACCGGACGTAAGATTATCGTTGATACATATGGTGGCAAGGGTGCCCATGGTGGTGGTGCCTTTTCGGGAAAGGACTCCAGCAAGGTAGACCGTTCTGCCGCTTATGCCGCACGTTATATAGCCAAGAATATGGTGGCGGCAGGTGTTGCCGACGAGATGCTTTTGCAGGTTAGCTATGCCATCGGTGTAGCGGAACCCGTGAGCATCTATGTCAATACTTATGGTCGCAGCCATGTTGCCATGACGGATGGAGAGATTGCCAAGAAGATTGGCGAGATGTTCGACTTGCGCCCGAAGACCATCGAGCGTCAGCTGAAGCTCCGTCAGCCCATGTTCCTCGAAACGGCGGCCTATGGCCATATGGGACGCAAGAACGAGGTGGTGAAGAAGACGTTCACGAGCCGCTACCACGAGACCAAGACGGTAGAGGTGGAACTGTTCACGTGGGAAAAGTTGGATAAGGTGGAGATGGTCAAGGAGGCGTTTGGACTCTAAGGAATGGTTCAGCAGACAGATTCTATCAATGGCGAGTTTGCTACTCTTGAGGAGGAAGGTCTCCAGGAGGCGGCAACGCATAGGGGCCAGCTCACGCCCAGGGTGGTCTTGAGCTGGCTGCCCAAGGATGCTACACCTGCCCAGCAGGACTCCATGGTGAGGGCGCATATCAAGCCGAGTGAAATCCATTGGAGTAATATGCCCGATACTCTGCATTTGCCGGGGCATGCCCCGGGCAGGAGTCTTCGTGATGTCAGTCTGCCTCAGTATTACCGCGAGTCCTTCTTCTCCAAAGACTCTCTTTTTCATCCGGAGTTGCCAGGTGGCAGGCAAGGGGTGGCTGGTGACCCTGTCCCTTATACGGTGGCTGGCGACAATCTTGTCACCAGTCTGTTGCTTTTATGCTTCTTTCTGGCATGTGTCGCCTTTTCCCAGTCGCGCCATTTCGTCGTTCGTCAGGCGAAGACGTTCTTCCGTCCTCTGCGTGTCGGTACGACCGTTGTCTCCGAGACCTCCAGCGAACTGCGCTTTCAGCTGCTTTTGGTGTTGAAGACTTGTCTGCTGGTTTCCATCGGTTATTTCTTCTATTCGCGGGCATCCATCAGCGACACGTTTGCCGTGGAGCAATATCAGGTCATCACCATTTATGCCTGTATAGTGGCTGGTTATTTTCTGATGAAAACTTTGCTCTACTGCATGACGGGTCTGATTTTCTTTGACAGGAAAAAAAATGAACAATGGTTGAAGGCGTATCTCTTCTTGACATCCACCGAGGGAATCTTGTTTTTTCCTGTTGTCATGCTGATGGCATATTTCGACTTGTCCTTGCAAATTGCTGTGATTTATGCGCTGGTAATCTTGGGATTAGTTAAAATATTATCATTTTACAAGACCTATCTCATCTTTTTCCGGGGAAAAGGCGCATTTTTGCAAATAATTTTGTACTTTTGTGCCCTTGAAATGATACCGTTGCTTGCCCTTTGGGGCGGACTGGTACTGATGAGTCATTATTTGAAAATTAATTTTTAGGACAGAGATGATTAAAAAAATTTTAGTTTCTCAACCAAAACCGGCAAGTGAGAAGTCTCCTTACTATGAGATGCAGAACGAGTTTGGGGTGGAGTGTGTGTTCCGCCCATTCTTCAAGGTTGAGGGACTTACGGCAAAGGAGTTCCGTCAGCAGAAGATCAACTTGCTCGACTACACTGCGGTGGTCTTTACGTCACGCCATGCCGTAGATAACTATTTTAAGTTGGCGAAGGAAATGCGTGTCACGATTCCTGAGGACATGAAATATTTCTGTGTGATAGAGACCATCGCCCTCTATATTCAGAAGTATGTGCAGTATCGCAAGCGCAAGGTGTTCTTTGGCGACAATGGCAAAATCGATGGCTTGATGGCTCAGATGGCTCGTCACAAGACAGAGAAGTATCTTGTCCCATTGAGCAGCGTACATAATGACGATGTCAAGAATGCGCTCGACGAGAAGTCGCTGAAGCATACGGAATGCGTGATGTACCGTACTGTGAGCAATGACTTCACCGAGGAGGAGATTAAGGGTTTCGACTACGACATGATGGTATTCTTCAGCCCCACAGGCGTGAAGGCATTGAAGAAGAATTTCCCGGACTTCAATCAGGGCGACGTGGTTGTTGCCGCTTTCGGTCCTGCTACGGCTAAGACGGTTGCCGACGAGGGCCTTCGTCTCGACCTGGAGGCTCCGTCCAAGGAATTCCCCTCAATGACGGGTGCCTTGAAAGATTATCTGAAGAGACATAACAAGTGATAAGAAGCGCAGAGATGCCTGCAGGCAAAGTCTTTACATTGGACAAGAAGGAGCGTCTGTGCAGCAAGTTGCTCATTGGCCAGCTCTTCGGTGGTAATGCCAGTTCCAGTATCTCGGCATGGCCATTGCGCCTTGTCTTTCTGCTCACCGACAAGAGAGACGAGAGTGATGCGCCGGTAGAACTGCTTGTGAGTGTCTCCAAGCGATATTTCAAACGGGCGGTGAAGCGCAATCGGGTCAAACGGCAGATTCGCGAGGCTTACCGTACCAACAAGCCTGTACTGATAGACCAGATGGCTTTGTTGCCCGGGAAGAAGTTGCTGATGGCTGTGATCTGGATGGACGGCAATCTGCACCCTTCTTCGCTGGTTGAGGAAAAAATGCAGAAACTGCTGAGAAGATTGGGGGAGAAACTGGATGAGTCGAATACGCAGGATAGGGCATGAGGTGACTCGCTTGTTGGCGTGGCTTTTGGTGTTGCCCATCCGCTTCTATCAGGCATTCATCACTCCTTATACGCCGCCGTCGTGCCGTTTCACGCCCACTTGCTCTGAGTATGCCCGGCAGGCAATCCTCAAGCACGGTCCTTTCAAGGGGCTGGCTTTGGCGATATGGCGAATATTAAGATGCAACCCATGGGGTGGTTCGGGTTATGACCCCGTGCCGTAAGTTTCCGATATTGTTTCGGGTCCCATAAACACATATTATAATATAAAAAGAAATCTCATTCGATGGCAAAAAACTTTGTTGAAGAATTGAAATGGCGCGGTATGCTGGCGCAGATGATGCCAGGTACTGAGGAATACCTCAACACCCATATGGTGTCAGCCTATCTTGGAACCGACCCCACTGCAGATTCCCTGCACATCGGTCACCTTTGCGGTATCATGATGTTGCGTCACCTGCAGCGTTGTGGGCATAAGCCTTACCTGCTCGTCGGCGGTGCCACGGGCATGATTGGCGACCCCTCCGGCAAGAGCCAGGAACGCAATCTTCTGGATTCGGAGACTCTTTACCATAATCAGGAGGCTATCAAAAAGCAGGTGTCCAAATTCCTCGACTTTGAGAGTAACGACCCGAACAAGGCTGAGCTTGTCAACAACTATGACTGGATGAAGAACTTCACCTTCCTTGATTTCGCCCGTGAGGTGGGCAAGCATATCACTGTCAACTACATGATGGCCAAGGACAGTGTGCAGAAGCGTTTGAATGGTGAGGCTCGCGACGGCTTGTCTTTCACCGAGTTCACTTACCAGCTGCTTCAGGGCTATGACTTCCTCTATCAGTACCAGAAATATGGCGTGCGTCTCCAGTTGGGCGGCAATGACCAGTGGGGAAATATGACGACGGGTACCGAACTCATCCACCGCACACTGGGCAATGACGTGGAGGTGTTCTGTCTCACTTGTCCGCTGATTACCAAGGCAGACGGAAAGAAATTCGGCAAGACAGAGAGTGGAAATATCTGGTTGGACCGTAACCGTACCACGCCCTATGCCTTCTACCAGTTTTGGCTCAACGTGAGCGACGAGGATGCAGAGAAATATATCAAAATCTTTACTGACCTCGACAAGGCAACCATTGATGCCCTCGTGGAGGAACACAAGCAGGATCCCGGTCGCCGTGTGCTGCAGAAACGTTTGGCAGAGGAGGTGACGGTGATGGTTCACTCCAAGGAAGACCTTGATATGGCGATTGCCGCCAGCAACATCCTCTTCGGAAAGGCTACTAAGGAGAACCTTGCGCAGCTTGACGAGGCAACTTTGAACGATGTGTTCGCCAATGTTCCGCACTATACACTCGACAAGGGCTTGCTGGGCGGCACGGCAGTGGACCTCTTCTGCCAGGAAGGCATGGAGATTTTCCCCAGCAAGAGCGAGATGCGCAAGCTGGTCAAGGGCGGTGGCGTGTCCCTCAACAAGGAGAAACTACAGGCATTTGACCAGGTGGTGACAGTTGATGACCTGATTGACGGTAAGTATCTCTTGGTGCAGAAAGGCAAGAAGAACTATTACTTGATTACTGTGAAGTAAGTGCTTCCTGCATCGTCTGAAAGCACATGAGAAGGGCTTTTTTAGACTAAAAATGCAAAAAGTGGCAAAATAATTTGGTAGTGGAGAAAAAATCCACTACCTTTGCACATAGTTTGATTGTCCTATGGTGTAATGGTAGCACTACAGTTTTTGGTTCTGTCAGTGGTGGTTCGAATCCGCCTGGGACAACAGACGACGCAACCCTCCAAGTCCAATAAGGCTTTGGAGGGTTGTGTCGTTTTTATATGATGCAACAATAAAAGGCAATCTGGTAAGACTGCCTTTTATGTTTTTCTGCGGAATAATCTTTTACAATTATTTGTTCAAAGCATCTGCGAAATCTGCGCCAGCCTTGAATTTGGCAACCTTCTTGGCAGCAATCTGGATTTTCTCCTTTGTGGCAGGGTTGATTCCCTCACGGGCAGGACGCTCGTTGACACTGAAGGTGCCGAAGCCTACCAACTGGATTTTGTCACCTGCGATGAGAGCCTCTTTGAGGGCATCTGTTGTAGCTTCCAAGGCGCTCTTTGCCTGAGCCTTCGTGATACCTGCACCAGCTGCAATTTTGTCGATTAATTCTGTCTTGTTCATAATTTTACGTTATTAAATGATTAATATGATGTTCCCTGTGTGAAAATTGCATACAAATATAGGGTATTCCTTTTGAAAATCAAACAAAAAAAGCAGAAAAGTGATGAAATTTCTGAAAATTAAGTGTAATATCACTTTTTTTTTGTGTTTTCACGGATATTTTTCGTAATTTTGCCACGGTTTATGAATTAAAAGGAATAATTGTTTATGCGCAGTATACCAGTAGTTACAAAGAATTTGTTGATAGTGAACGTGATAGCCTTCTTGCTTTGTTTCATTGTGGGCAAAACTCCAGGCGGCAGTTATACTCTTCAGGATATGTTCGGCCTTCATTTCTTCCTGGCCTCCGATTTCAGCATCTACCAGCTCATCACTTATATGTTTATGCATGGGGGATGGGAGCATATCATTTTCAATATGTTTGCCCTGTGGATGTTCGGATGTGTCGTGGAACGTGTATGGGGTCCTAAGAAATTCCTTTTTTATTACATCGCTTGCGGTGTGGGTGCTGGCTTGTTCCAGGAGTTGGCGCAGTTCGTCCAGTTCTATCTGATGTGTTCCGAGCAGTTGCCTTCTTTCGGAATGGGTGACATCTTGACGGTGGCGCACAACAGTTCTTCTGTCCTCAACGCATGGACGACCGTGGGTGCTTCCGGTGCCATTTACGGCATCTTGCTGGCTTTCGGCATGATTTTCCCGGAGGAGCGCATCTTCATCTTCCCTTTGCCTGTGCCCATCAAGGCGAAGTATTTCGTGATAGGCTATGCAGCCATAGAGTTGTTCTCTGCCATGATGACCACTGGTGACGGTGTGGCTCATGTTGCCCACCTTGGCGGTATGGTGTTCGGTTTCTTCATGATCCGGTACTGGCGCAAGCAGATGGACGGTGGGTATGGCGGAAGCCATGCCCAGGATGCCTTTGACAAACTGAGGAATATGTTCGGCGGACGGCGTGGGAACGGTCGCTTTACTTATACGCGCAATCCGAACTATGATTCTTCTTCCTCTTCTGAAAGGTCTGCCGGGGAACGGCAGCAAGACTGGGACTTCAATGCCCGGAAGAAGGCGACGCAGGAGGAGATTGACCGTATCCTGGACAAGATCAGGAAGAGTGGCTATGACAGTTTGACGAAAGATGAGAAGCAAACCCTTTTTGACCAGAGTAATAAGTAAGATGATAGCCGGGGCGAATGTCGCCACGGTCATCGTCATGTTCCTTGTCGGCCATTCCGATTGTGTCAATCCTGTCAGCCATCCCGTGTTGTCGAACGTGGGGTTGCTCTTTCCTGCGTTCCTGCTCGTCAACCTTGGCTTCTTGTTCTTTTGGCTGTTGTTCAAGTTGCGGTATGCACTCATTCCTTTCTTGGGATTTGTGGTGTGTTATGCGCCGGTGAGGAAATACATACCCTTGAATGTCAGCGGTGAGGCTCCGGAAGGTTGCGTCAAGGTGCTTTCCTATAATGTCTTGAACTACGGTACGGACGAGTTGGACTCGGACGAGATCAGTCCTATCGTGGACTATATCCAGCGTCAGGATGCCGACATCGTATGCCTGCAGGAGGCGATGCCCAACAGCGAATCCAAGTCTGCACAGATAGATACCATCTTGCGCCCCATATATCCCTATTACGACCTTTATTGCCGTCCCGATGGGGGTGATTGCCTGGCGGTGTTCAGCAAATATCCTATCCTTTCCAAGGAACAGATTGAATACGAGTCGAAGGGAAACCTCAGCGTGGCGTATCGGCTGAAAATCCATGAAAGGGAGGTGCTGCTGGTCAATAACCATTTGGAGACAACAGGACTCTCGCTGGAAGAGCGTGCCCAGTTCAAGAAGATGCTCAAGGGCAAGCTGCAGACAGATACCGCAGAACAGGCTTCCAAGACGCTGGCGGCAAAACTCGGCGAGGCAACCAAGAAGAGGGCACCTCAGGCGGATGCTGTGGCTGCGTATATCAGGAAACACAAGGGGATGAGTGTCATCCTCTGCGGAGATTTCAACGACGGTCCGATTTCCTATGCCCACCGTATCATCTCCGACGGACTGACCGACTGCTATGTGGAGAGCGGCAACGGACCGGGCATCAGCTATCACAGCAGTGGATTCTTTGTGAGAATCGACAATATCATGTGCTCCAAGGACTGGATTCCGTATGGGTGTAAAGTGGATGATGAAATCTCTACTTCCGACCATTATCCCATCATTTGCCGCCTAAAAAGTACCCGAAACCTTTAAAAATGAATAATAAGGTGCAATATATTTTTATAAAAGAAAAAAAATGCTTATTTTTGCACGTCATTAATTTGGAAAATAACAATTAATAATTTAAAATAGAAATGCAAAACAAAGGAATTGTAATTTGTGTTGCCGTCTTACTGACGCTTGCCAGTATCTTCTATTTGTCATTCTCGGTAGCTACCAGCTATTATGACAATGAGGCTGCAAAGATTAAAGACCCTATTGCCCAGCAGGATTATAAGGATTCTGTGAAGTACCTGGGTGTTTACTCTTACCAGAACTGCTTGGAAACTCAGATTGGTCTCGGACTTGACCTCAAGGGCGGTATGAATGTGATTCTTGAGATTTCTGTTCCTGATGTCATTGAGAACCTCGCCGACCACAAGACCGACGCTGGCTTCACCAATGCCATGAAGGAGGCAAGGGCTCAGGAAGAGGCTAACGGCGGTGACTTCGTGTCACTTTTCATCAACGCTTATCACAAGAGCGCACCGGGTCACAAACTCGCAGAGGTGTTTGCTACCCAGCAGTTGCAGGGTAAGGTTTCTCCCCAGAGCAGCGACGCTGAGGTGGAGAAGGCCATCCGCTCTTCTGTGCAGGATGCCATCGACAACTCTTTCAACGTTGTCCGCACCCGTATCGACAAGTTCGGTGTCGTTCAGCCCAACATCCAGAAACTGGAAGGCCAGCAGGGCCGTATCATGGTGGAGATGCCTGGTATCAGCCAGCCCGAGCGTATGCGCAAGATGCTGCAGGGTAGTGCCAACCTGGAGTTCTGGGAGACCTATAATGCTGAGGAGATTGCTCCTTACCTCCAGCAGCTCGACACTCGCGTTGCCAATGGCGACAATGGCGAGGAGAAGGCTGATACGGTAGCTGCCGACAGTGCCGCTGCCAAGCAGGAGGTTGCCAAGGCAGAGCCAAAGAAAGCAGAGGCTAAGTTCTCCATCAAGAAGAAGTCCGATGCTGCCGAAAAGGTGGGCGAGGATGCCCAGAACGCTGCTGCCATCAAGGCTCATCCTTTGTTGGCCCGTTTGCAGCTCACTGGTGCCCAGAGCTTGAGTACCGTGGGTTATGCCAGTGTCCGTGACACGGCTGCCATCAATAAGATTATTTATTCCCAGGAGGCCAAGCAGGTTCTGCCTTCCGACGTGAAGTTGCTCTGGAGTGCCAAGCCTGCAGACAACCTGAAGATAAAGAACATCTTCGAGCTTCATGCCTTGAAGGTGACTACCAGCGACGGTCGCGCTCCTCTGGAGGGTGACGTGATTACGGATGCCAAGGATGAGTTCGACCAGATGGGCTCTCCTGTTGTAAGCATGAAGATGAACACTGAGGGTGCCCGCAAGTGGTCTCAGATGACCAAGGCAAACATCGGCAAGGCAATTGCCATCGTGCTGGACGGTGTGGTTTATTCCGCTCCTCGCGTGAACGGTGAGATTGACGGTGGTAGCTCTCAGATTTCCGGTAACTTCACCATTGAGGATACCAAGGATTTGGCGAATACCTTGAAGTCGGGTCGTATGCCTGCTCCTGCCCGTATCGTTCAGGAAGAGGTGGTAGGTCCTACGCTCGGTGCGCAGTCCATCCAGATGGGTATCATCTCCTTCGCCGTGGCTTTCGTGCTCTTGATGGTCTACATGGTTGTCATGTACAACGTGACCGCCGGTATGATGGCCAACCTGGCTTTGATTGTCAACGTGTTCTTTACGCTCGGTATCTTGACATCGTTCCAGGCGGCATTGACGCTTCCGGGTCTTGCCGGTATCGTGTTGTCTTTGGGTACTGCCGTGGATGCCAACGTGCTTATCTTTGAGCGTATCAAGGAGGAGCTTCGCTCTGGCAAGGGAATGAAGCAGGCTGTGGCTGCCGGTTACGGCAACGCTTTCTCTGCCATCTTCGACTCCAACTTGACTTCTTTGATTACCGGTGTCATCCTCTTGGTGACAGGTACAGGTCCTATCCGTGGTTTCGCTACCACTTGGATTATCGGTATCGTTGTTTCGTTCTTCACAGCCGTGTTCTTGACACGTTTGGTGTTCGACCGTCAGTTGAGCAAGGACAAGTGGATGAACGTGAAGTTCGTCACTGGCTTCTCCCGCAACTTGATGCAGGGCAAGAAGTACAAGTTCATGGCGATGTACAAGAAGACCTTCACCGTGACCATCGCAGCCACTGTAGTCTTCATCGGCTGCTTCGTGGTTCGTGGCTTGAGCAAGAGCATCGACTTCACCGGTGGCCGCAACTATGTGGTGACCTTCGAGAACCCTGTGGAGCCAGAGCAGATTCGCTCTGTCTTAGGTGATGCCTTCATCAATGCCGACGGCAGCAAGGCTACTACCAGCGCCATCGCTATCGGTACAGACGGCAAGACCATCCGCGTGTCTACCAACTATATGATCGAGAGCAACAATCCTAAGGTGGACGACGAGGCTGAGACCATCCTCTACAAGTCTTTGAAGAAGGCTGGTTTGGTTTCACAGAAGGATGTTGAGGCATTCAAGAATCCGGATGTCCGTCAGGGTGGCTCTATCATCAGCAGTACCAAGGTGGGGCCGTCTGTGGCTAAGGACATCACGATGGGTGCTATCTATAGCGTACTCTTCGCCCTGATAGCCATCTTCCTCTATATCCTGCTCCGTTTCCGCAATGTGGCGTTCTCTTTGGGTTCTACCATCGCCTTGGCATTCGATGCCTTGACGGTGATTGGCTTCTACTCTCTGTTGTGGGGTATTGTGCCATTCTCTCTGGAGATTGACCAGACCTTCATCGGTGCCATCCTGACCGTGGTGGGTTACTCCATCAACGATAAGGTGGTGGTGTTCGACCGTATCCGTGAGAACCTGCACCTGCATCCTAAGGGAGACATCCAGCAGATATTCAACGCTTCCATCAACGAGACGTTGACTCGTACCATCAATACATCTTCCACGACATTGCTCGTGTTGCTCTGTATCTTCATCCTCGGTGGTGACAGCATCCGCAGCTTCTCGTT
>CAVEJY010000056.1:11202-19707 GCA_963616155.1 Acutalibacteraceae bacterium | reverse complement strand
CGGAAGCATTTGGCAATCTGGAAATAGCGGTCGAAGCCTGCCACCATAAGGAGCTGCTTCAAGGTCTGCGGACTCTGGGGCAGAGCGTAGAACTGTCCGGGGTTCATGCGTGAAGGCACGACGAAGTCGCGCGCTCCCTCTGGCGTACTGCCTATGAGGATAGGAGTCTCCACCTCCATGAAGTCCTGACTATCGAGGAAGTTACGGATCAATATGCACATACGGTGGCGCAACTCCATGTTCTTGCGCACGTTGGGACGGCGCAGGTCCAAGTAGCG
Organism: Acutalibacteraceae bacterium; assembly: GCA_963616155.1. Lineage (GTDB taxonomy): Bacteria > Bacteroidota > Bacteroidia > Bacteroidales > Bacteroidaceae > Prevotella. The sequence continues at coordinate 19,429 of CAVEJY010000056.1, read as the reverse complement.
GTATTTCATGCGGATGTCATCGCCGCCATCGGTATTGTCCTCGATGGTGAACGGTGGTGTCTGGCTCTCGGAGAGCACATTCAGTGCCTTGACTAAAATTTCAATGTCGCCGGTATCCATCTTGGGGTTCTTGCTCTGTCGCTCGCTCACCACACCCTTCACCTGGATGCAGTATTCGCGTCCCAACTTGTTGGCAGCCTCACACAAGTCCTTGTCGTCTGCCTCGTTGAAGACCAGCTGTGTAATGCCATAGCGGTCACGCAAGTCGACAAATGTCATACCGCCCATCTTCCTGGAGCGTTGCACCCATCCGGCGAGGGTCACTTCCTTGCCGGCATCAGAGAGACGAAGCTCTCCACAAGTATTGCTTCTATACATATTTATATATATAAGATTGATTTCTTCGTGCAAAATTACAACAATTTCACGGAAAGAACAAATAAAAACGTGAAAATATTGCACAAACAACATTTCCACGTTTATTTTTCCAATACCATAGGCTCATTTTCGTTTGCCGTCCCTGACCTTCTGGAAGGCTTGCCGGTGAAATTTCTCCTCCGCTTTGATGATGGACAGCACCTTGCTCGCCGGCAATATCAGCATGAATCGCTGGTGATACTCCTGCTGTAGTCGTTTCAGTTCCAAGTCTATCTCGTCCTGCTTCCTGACGGCATTCGCACAGGCTTCTTCGTCGCAGGGATTGACATGATGGTAGCGGCGCATCTCGTCAAAGAGCATCCGCATCTTCTTCATCATCTGCTCATAGACCGGGAAGAACTTGGCAGCCTCCTCGGGATTGAGACCCGCATGGGCGGTGATGAACTGCTCCAGGTCTGCCTGGAACTTCTTGGGATCGAACGGCGGTCTGCCGCCCTTCGGCTTTCCCGCTTGAGCCGCACAGATGTTCACGAACATCAAGAACACCATGACCCAAAGTCTCATCATTCTGCTATGCTTCTTCATATCGTTTCCTTCTGGTTGTTTGCCTTGTCCTTAAATCCCCGCCATGAGCGAGGCATAAATCTCCTGGTTGTCTGTCATCGTGTAGTCGAACATCTCGTCTATAGTGCCGTATTCCGAAGAGGCATCCTCCACATCCTCGTGACTCTTCTCCACATGAACCACCTGGACATGGGGAGTATGCGAGGTGCGTTGCACGACATAGAGGGTACCCGTAGCCATAGCTGTCACGACAGCCACCGCAGCAGCTATCTTGCGCAAGGGCAGGCGATGCCACAAGGAAAGCCTTACCACAGGTGTCTCTTGCTCAGGCAACTGCATCATCAGCCGGTCGGCGAAAGTGTCGAAATAGTTGTCGGGTACGGTGAAATGGTTCTCCGTGCCAAACCTTTCTTTCAATATCTGTTCTTCCTTTATCATTTTTGTTTCCTTTCTTTTTATTCTTATTGACGTGCAAGATGGCAAAAGGTTTAATCATGGCGATGAAAATAATCGGTTATTTTTTTCACTGCCAGATGATAAGATGCCTTGAGCGCACCTTCCGACGTGTTCAAGACCTTGCTTATCTCCGAATATTTCATCTCGTCATAATATCTCATGGTGAACACCGTCCGCTGCACTTCCGGGAGCATCGCCACCGCCTGTTGCAACAAAGCCTGCGCCTCGTCTCCATTGAAGTACTCGTCTGCCATCAGCCTATTCGCCACTCCCGGATCCTCGTCGGCGCTGATGTCGGCCGCAGCCTTCCTCTTGCGCAGCAGGTCCAGTGCCTCGTTGATGGCGATGCGGTGGAGCCATGTGCTGATACTCGACCTTCCCTGGAAGGTGCTGAGGTTCTGCCATGCCTTGACAAACGTGTTCTGCAAGACATCGTTGGCATCCTCGTGCGACAAGACGATATGGCGAATCTTCCAATACAGCGATTCACTGTATTGGCTCACCAGTGCCGAAAACCCTTCCCTTTGGGTCTTTGGCTCGTATAGCAGTAACAATAGTTCCTTGTCGTCCATATCGTCTTGTCGGTTTGTGATAGCCCAACTCTACGCCGAAGCTATCTGTAATGCTCGTTGAGGAAATCGTAGATAACCTGGTCGTAGCCATAGACATCGGCATATTCCCTCATCCCCGGACTCTTGCCCAGGTTTACCGGATAGAGCGTGAAATAGGTGATGAACACGGGAATCTCCGGTTCCACCTTCACCGACCCTATCACCTTGCTCCTGTCGGCAAGCGAGTCGGCGGTCATCGAGTATTCTATCTTGTCGAGCAGCCGCTGGTCTTTGTCCTCCAACAGGAATTTTGCCAGTTCGAATGGCTTCTCCACCCTCACACAACCATGCGACACTCCGCGGTCGGTACGGCTGAAGACATCCCTGCTGGACGTGTCGTGGAGATAGACCGAGAAGTTGTTGTCAAACCTGAAGATAATCCTTCCGAGGCTGTTGCCCTTTCCTCCCCGTTGCACCACGGAATAGCCGGATGTCGTGAGAAGTTCCCTTGTGACATATCCGAATTCCACCTCCTTGCCGCTCTTGCGGTCTACCACATAGAAGTTGCGGTTGTCGAAGTAACGCTTGTCACCCACATGGCGCACGATATCTTTCTCGATGATGCTGCGCGGCACAAACCACTTGGGGTTGACATCCATGCGCTTGATGCGGCTTGTCAGCAAGGGAGTCTTGGTCTCGAAGCTCCCGCAACCGATTCTCATGGTCATCGTGTCCTCGCGGTCGATGGCAGTGAGGTGAAACGACGGGATGTTGACCATCACATACTTCTTGTGGTCTTGGGGATGGTCGTGCAACCGCCATCTGCACCTCTCCATGTTGCAGATGACCTTCGCCCTCATCGCCTTCGAGAGACCGGGCTTTTGGAGTTTTTCCTTCAGTACCTTGTAGAACGCATCCTGGGGTTGGATGTCATGAAGGAATGCCGACAAGGAGTCGATGTCAGCTGCCTTTCTTATGGCGGCACGATAGAAGCTCCTGTCAGCGTGGTCCATGGCGACATCAAACAGTCCGCGATAACGCACGGGGCGTTTCACGGAGTCGTTCTTGTGGGTGTCGAGCGAGTCAATCCTGTTGAAGGTGAACGTAGGATTCAAATAGCCGAAACGCTGTCCCGTGGCATAGTGCAGGTATGCCCTCGTCAACCTGTATTCCAGCCGGGCGAGTACACGGTCGATGCCCTCCCCCAAAAAGTCGAGGCGGCGCACCCGTTGCAAGTCATTCTCTATCTGCCGCACATAGAAACGTTTCGCGGAAAGGCCATCCTCCTCCACTCTCCTGAGAAAGCTCACCAACGTATCGGCACGGTCGTCCACGCCCATTCGGTCCACCCAAATCCAGTTTCCTCCATTCCTGTAATAATTGCGGACATGGGCATCCGTGGCAAGTCTGCCCCGGTCGGAGTCCAGCAGACTGTCCATCTGCCACTTCATCCGCCGGGGACTAACGGAACAAGCTTCATCCGCCAAGGAGGCGAATGAAGCCAATGTCGTGTCTTTGTTGGAATTGGTGGCTTTCTCGTGGCACCCACAAAGGAGGAAAGCACACATGGAAAGAGCCAGCAACTGTCTATTTATACCCATGTCCGGAGATTACATGATACCGTCGGCACGCAGTTTCTGCTGCCATTTCCAAGCCGATGCCAGCACATCCTCAAGATTGGCTTCCGCCTTCCAGCCCAGCACATTGTTGGCCTTGGAGCAGTCGCCCCAGATTTTCTCGATGTCTCCCTCACGGCGTGGACCGTACTTCCAGTTCAGCTTCACACCGGTAGCCTTCTCGAAGGTCTCTACAATCTCCAAGGTGGAGTTGCCCTTGCCGGTACCGATATTGAAGTACTCCACAGGATCCGTCTCCTTGTCGAGCACACGGGCCATGGCGGCAACGTGTGCCTTGGCGAGGTCCACCACATAGATATAGTCGCGGATGCAGGTTCCGTCGGGAGTGTCATAGTCGTTGCCGAAGACAGTCAGCTCCTTGCGGATGCCCATGGCTGTCTGTGTCACATAGGGAATGAGGTTGTTGGGCACGCCGTTGGGCAGCTCACCGATCTCTGCGCTGGGATGCGCTCCGATGGGGTTGAAGTATCTCAGGACGATGCTCTTGATGTGGGCACCGCTATGGATGTAGTCGGCGATGATCTGCTCATTGATTTCCTTGGTGTTGCCGTATGGAGAGGTAGCCTTCTGGTGGGGAGCGTCCTCCGTCACGGGAAGGTTTTCGGGCTTGGGCTGTCCATACACCGTGCAGCTTGAGGAGAAGATGATGCCCTTCACGTCATACTTGGGCATCAGCTCCAGAAGATTGACGAGCGACACGATGTTGTTGCGGTAATAATGCAGAGGCTTCAGCACGCTCTCGCCCACTGCCTTGCTGGCGGCAAAGTGGATGATGCCCTCAATGGCGGGGTACTTCTGGAATACTGCCTCCGTGGCTTCCTTGTCGCGCAGGTCCACCTGCTCGAAGGCGGGGCGGATGCCGGTGATCTTCTCGATGCCGTCGAGCACCTCGACCTTGGAGTTGGAAAGATCATCGACGATGACCACGTTGTAACCAGCTTGCTGCAGCTCCACTGTAGTATGGCTACCGATGAAGCCTGTACCACCTGTTACCAAAATTGTCTGTTTCATAATTCAAGTTTTTAGAGGAATAATCTTTAAGTTGAGCAGTCTTTTTCACGGCTGTTCGTAATCTCTGACTGCAAAAGTAATGTTATTTTCCGAAACGGCAAAGGAAAATAACGAAAAGTTCATAAGAATGTCGCCAAAATATTTTGCAATTCCCCCAATTTGATATAACTTTGCAGAAGAATTATGACAATCATGACAGAAATTAAATTCGCGAACTCTATGAAACAATATGATATTGCCAAGGACATGAGGTACCTGCAGTTGCTGGCACAGTCCTTCCCCACCGTGGCGGAGGCAAGCACGGAAATCATCAACCTGCAGGCCATCCTCAACCTGCCCAAGGGTACAGAGCATTTCCTCGCCGACATCCACGGCGAATACGAGGCGTTCCTCCATGTGCTGAAGAACGCCTCCGGCAACATCAAGAGAAAGGTGAACGAACTCTTCGGCAACACGCTCCGCGAGACGGAGAAGCGCGAACTTTGCACCCTCATCTACTACCCCGAGCAGAAGCTGGAACAGGTGAAACTCAACGAGACCGACATCAACGACTGGTACCACATCACCCTCCACCAGCTGGTGGCAGTATGCCGCGACGTGTCCAGCAAGTACACCCGCTCCAAGGTACGCAAGTCATTGCCCTCCGACTTCTCCTACATCATACAGGAACTGCTCCACGAGCATACCGAGGACCATGACAAGACAGCATACGTCAACGTCATCGTCGATACGATTATCGCCACTGGGCGCGCCGATGACTTCATCATCGCCATCGCCAACGTGATACAGCAGCTCGCCATCGACCAGCTCCACATCCTCGGCGACATCTATGACCGGGGACCCGGGGCACACATCATCCTCGACAAGATGCGCCATTACCACAGCTGGGACATACAGTGGGGCAACCACGACGTGCTGTGGATGGGAGCCGCCGCCGGCAACGATGCCTGCATCTGCAACGTCATCCGCCTCAGCCTGCGCTACGCCAACCTCTCCACCCTTGAGGATGGCTACGGCATCAACCTCGTCCCCCTTGCTACCTTTGCCATGGACACCTACAAGGACGACCCCTGCGCCGAGTTCCAGCCCCTGACGAGCGGCGGATCGGCAATGATGGACGAAAAGACACGCAAGCTGACGGCACAGATGCATAAGGCTATCGCCGTGATGCAGTTCAAACTTGAAGCCCAAATCATCACCCGCCATCCCGAATGGAAGATGGAGGGGAGACGCCTCTTCGACCATGTGGACTACGAGAAGGGCACGATAGAGCTGGACGGGAAGACCTATCCCATGTCGTCCTGCCTCTTCCCCACCATCGACCCCGCCAACTCCTCCGCCCTGTCGGCTGAGGAGACGGAGCTGATGAGGAAGCTCCACCACTCCTTCTCCGTCTGCGAGAAACTGCACAAGCACATCGGGGCGATGCTACAGCACGGCTGTATGTTCTCCATCTGCAACAACAACCTGCTCTTCCATGCCTCCTGTCCGCTCAACGCCGACGGCAGCCTGAGGGAGGTAGAGATTTATCCCGGCAAGAGATACAGCGGCAAGGAACTGATGCACAACATCGGGATGCAGATACGCACGGCTTTCCAGCAGGATTCCCTGCCCGAGGAGCGCCAGTATGCGGTAGACTACTTCCTCTACCTGTGGTGCGGTCCGGACAGCCCTCTGTTCGACAAGAGCAAGATGGCAACCTTCGAGCGGTATTTCATCGCCGACAAGGAGACCCACAAGGAGGAAAAAGGCTACTATTTCAAACTGCGCGACGACGAGGCGGTCATCGACAACATACTGGATGCCTTCGGCGTGAGGGAACCCAACCGCCACATCATCAACGGTCATGTGCCCGTCCGTACCACGAAGGGCGAGAACCCCATCAAGGCAAACGGCAAGCTGATGGTCATCGACGGCGGTTTCTCCAAGGCCTACCACAACGAGACGGGCATCGCCGGCTACACCTTAGTATATCATTCCCGCGGTTTCCAGCTCGTCCAGCACGAGCCGTTCACCAGTGCCGAGGATGCCATCAAGCGGGGCACCGACATCAAGAGCACGACCCAGATCGTGGAGATGTCCAACCGCCGTATGCTCGTCGCCGACACCGACATAGGCGTGGAGTTGCGCAAGCAGAACGCCGACCTCGAGGAACTCCTCTATGCCTACCGGCATGGATTCATCAAGGAGAGGGAGAAGAAATAAGAGCCAAGAAGAAAGGTAAAGAAAAATAAAAAACCGGGCTAAGGGGGCAAAAAATCAAAATTTTGCCCCTTTCTTTTTGTAATGTCTACAAATTGGAGTACCTTTGCAAACAAAAAAGAGCTATCAGATGACTGAGAATATAGAAGAGGCAAATCTAAGATTGGTGAGTTGCGGCATCAGACCGTCAATCCAAAGGACGGCCATCATGGAATACCTGATGACCCACCCCATCCATCCCACCATCGACGACGTATACCAAGGACTATGCGGCAAGATTCCCACACTCAGTCGCACGACAGTCTATAACACGTTGAGGATGATGAGCGACAGGAAGGCTGCGCAGATGATCACCATCGACGACCATCATGTATGCTACGACGGCAACACCACGAGTCATGTGCATTTCTTCTGCAAGAGATGCGGCAAGGTAATAGACCTGATGAACGAGAAGGCTCCCGAGCTAAGGCATGAAATCATGGTGGAGGGCAACATCGTGCAGGAAGAGCAACTCTACTACAAGGGCATCTGCGCCACTTGCGTCCAGGAGGAGCAACGACAGTAAGCCCGTATGCGGGAAAGAACATCATTAAAACAACATTAAGGATATGAACACAAAGGAAATTCCTGTACTCTTGCTTACAGGTTATTTAGGCAGCGGAAAGACAACCCTGCTCAACAAGATTTTGGCAAACCAAAAAGGCATCAAGTTCGCTGTCATCGTGAATGACATCGGCGAGGTCAACATCGATGCCGCACTGATAGAGAAAGGTGGCGTTGTGGGCAAAAAAGACGACTCTCTTGTGGCCCTGCAGAACGGCTGCATCTGCTGCACCCTAAAGATGGACCTGGTGGAGCAACTGAAGGAAATCGTCGACATGAAGAAGTTCGACTACATCGTCATCGAGGCAAGCGGCATCTGCGAGCCTGCACCTATCGCGCAGACCATCTGCTCCATCCCGACCTTAGGCACAGAATACATCAAGAACGGTGTCCTGAGACTTGACAGCATCGTAACTGTCGTAGACGCACTGCGCATGAAAGACGAATTCGGCAACGGAGACGACCTCATGAAGGAAGACATCGACGAGGAAGACCTGGCATCTCTCGTCATCCAGCAGATAGAATTCTGCAACATCATCCTACTCAACAAGGCCGCCGAAGTGGAGCCCAAGGAGCTGGACAAGCTGAAGCAGATCATCCGCGCCATCCAGCCCAAGGCGGAAATCTTCGAGTGCAACTATGGCGACGTGGAACTCGACAACATCGTGAACACCCATAAGTTTGACTTCGAGAAGGTGGCCACCTCCGCCGGTTGGATCCAGGAGATTGAGGCAGAACGCAACGGAAAGCATCATGATGACGACGATGATGAGGAGCATGAAGAGCATCACCATCATCATCACGACCATGACCACGAGGAGCATG
>CAVEJY010000056.1:0-11181 GCA_963616155.1 Acutalibacteraceae bacterium | reverse complement strand
ACCACGAGGAGCATGAAGAGCATCACCACGGACACCATCATCACCATCATCACGACCACGACCATGACCATGACGGCGGCGAGGTGGAGGAATACGGTATCGGCACTTTCGTATATTATAGCCGCAAGCCCTTCGACCTGGCACTCTTCGACGAGTTCGTGGCAAGAAAGTGGCCTCGCGATGTAGTCCGCGCCAAGGGCATCTGCTATTTCAGCGACGAGACCGACATGTGCTACGTCTTCGAACAGGCCGGCAAGCAGAAGACCGTCAAGCAAGCCGGTCAGTGGTTGGCCACCATGCCCAAACCCCAGCTTGACGAGTTGCTCGCCCGTGAGGAACAGCTCCGCAAGGAATGGGACGAGAAGGTGGGCGACCGCATGGTCAAGATCGTGTTCATCGGCCAGCACCTGCAAAAGGAGGCCATCAGCGCAGAGCTTGACAAATGCCTGTCCAACCTTTAACGACAACCCGGGGAATCCGTCAAAATGCGACCGTTAGGGCAGAAAAGTAGGATCTTGAGGAGAAAATATAGTCCAAAAGGCTATTTTTTCTCCTCTTTTTACATTAATTCGTTTTTTTTTGTTAATTTTGCACCCGGATTTTATTAGTAAGAAAACAGAATACGAATGAAGATTGATTTCAGAGCAGCCTGGATGAAGGATTTTGATGGATGCTGGAGGGTCATTGACGAAGCTCGCCAAAAGATGATTGAATCCGGGCGACATCAATGGACCCATGATTATCCTTCACAAGAAGACATCAAGAACGACCTCAACAACGGCAATGCCTATGTGCTGACCGTTGACGAAAAGATTGCCGTATATGGTGCCATCATACTGAATGGCGAGCCCCGATATGATTTCCTCGACGGGAAATGGATTACCTACGGCAACTATTATGTTATCCACCGCTTTGCCACTCTTCCCGAGTTGCAAAGGGAGGGATTCGCCAAGATTTTCCTGCAAAAGACCAACAGCCTCTGCGAGATGGAGAACGTGCCAAGCATCAAGGTTGACACCAACTACGACAACCTCCCTATGGTTCGCCTTCTGTCCTCGTTAGGTTTCTGCATCTGCGGAAGAATCAACTATGGAGAACGAGGCTCCAGGTTCGCTTTCGAGAAGGTAACCATTCCTCAGAGCGCACAATAAATCGGTATTTCCATTTTCATTCGTCATTTTTGGGGTAAAAGTTTGGTCAAAATATTTTTTTGGCGTACCTTTGCATGAAAAGATCAAACTTATGAACGAACTGTTACCCTTGATGAAGCAACTGGTAGAAGAACTCAACGCTGCTTCAGAAGCATATTATAACGGCAAGGCCGAACTGATGACCGACTATGAGTGGGACCGGAAGTTCGACCAACTCAAGCAACTGGAGGAGGAGACTGGCGAAATTCTGCCCGACTCCCCCACCAACAAGGTTTCCGAGGACTCCATCACCGGTCAGAAGGAGGAACATGAGTTCCCCGCCCTCTCCCTGGCAAAGACCAAGAAAGTGGAGGACTTGGAGAAATGGGCGGAAGCCAAACCGATATGGATTTCCTGGAAGCTCGACGGACTTACCCTGGTCGTGACCTACGACAACGGAAAGTTGACCAAGGTGGTGACCAGAGGCAATGGGCACATCGGCACCAACATCACGCATCTCGCACCTGCCATCAGCGGCATACTCCCCAAGATCAAGGAGAAAGGACACATCGTCATCCGCGGCGAGGCGGTAATCTCTTATGACGACTTCGAGAAGTTCACCATCGAGAGCGAAGGCGACTATGCCAACCCGCGCAACCTCGCCTCGGGATCCCTGTCACTGAAGGATGTCGAGGAGGTGAAACTGCGCCATATCCAATGGTTGCCCTTCTCCTTGGTATATACGGAGAAGTCCCTGACATCCTGGGGAGAACGCATGAGGTTTCTTGAGGACTTGGGATTTCACCCCGTGGAGCGAATGCTCATAGAGAATTCCACCCGGGAACATATCCAGCAGGCCATCGACAGTTTCACCCTCAAGGTCACCAACAAGACCAACCCCTACCCCGTAGACGGTCTCGTCATCTCTTACGATGACACGGAATATGCTGCCACAGGCTCCGTCACCGGACACCATGCCACGCGCGCCGGTTTTGCCTTCAAGTGGCAAGACGAGCATGCCGACACCACCCTCGACCACATCGAATGGTCGTGCGCAGCCAACAAGATTTCGCCCGTTGCCGTATTCGAACCGGTAGAGCTGGAAGGAACCACCGTCAGGCGAGCCTCCCTCTGCAACATCAGCGAATGCGAACGACTCGGTATCGGCGGGAAGGGAACAGGCCTGCAAGTCATCAAGGCCAACAAGATCATCCCCAAGGTCATCAAGATAACGGAGAAGGTCGGCGTACTGGAGATTCCCTCACTATGTCCTGTCTGCCAAGCTCCCGCCACCGTCGTGGAGAGCGACAGTTCTACGAAGACCCTCCATTGCACCAATCCAGCCTGCGCAGCGAAGCAACTCAAGAAGTTCGCGCGTTTCGTCAGCAAGGAAGGCCTCAACATCGAAGGCATCTCCGAACAGACCGTCGCCCGGTTCATCAACGAGGGCTTCATCAAGGAATACGCCGACTTCTACCACCTCAGGGAACACAGCCAACGGATTGCCAGTTTCGAGGGATTTGGCAGGAAGTCGGTGAGCAATATGCTGGAAAGTATCGAGAAGAGCCGCAACACCGACGGACGCCATCTGCTGTACGCTCTCAACATCCCCTTGTGCGGCGGCGACGTGGCGAAGCGGTTCCTCGGCAAGTACAAGGTCACGGAACTGATAGACAAGGCAAGTACAGCCATCTTCGACGACGAGTTCGCCAACATCGACGGAATAGGTCCCGAGAAGAGTGCGAAGTTCATCGAATGGTTCCGCAATCCCGAGAACCATTCTCGGGTGGTGCGGCTATTGGCCGAGTTGACCGTCCGCGAAGAAGCCCCTGAAGAAAAGGGCAGCAAATGCAAGGGACTGACTTTCGTCATCACGGGCGACGTACACCATTACAAGAACAGGAACGAACTGAAGGCATACATCGAGAAAGAGGGCGGAAAGGTGACGGGAAGTGTCAGCAAGAGCACGAGCTTCCTCATCAACAACGATGCCGCCTCCGCCAGCACCAAAAACAAGAAAGCCCAACAGCTCGGCATCGAGATTATCACGGAAGAGCAGTTCCTGGAAAAATTCGGGTAAAGGTAAAAAAGTAAAAAGGTAAATGTAAAAAGACAGCGATATGAAAGAGAATGACTATAACCGACTGGTAAGCGAGAACCTCAACTATGTGAAGTCCTTGGCCAATAGATTCCGCGGGAAGGGAGTGGAATACGACGACCTCGTTAGTGAGGGTTATGTGGCGATGGTGGAGGCGGCAAAGAAATACGATGCCTCCCGTGGTTCCGACTTCGTGGCTTATGCCGGTGCGTTCATCAGGAAGGCAATGTCGCAGGCTGTGGAGCAGCAGGCAGCCCTCTACCGTGTGCCGAGGGACGAGCGCAAGAATGTTCCCCGTTCCGCCACCAAGGCTGTGTCTATAGACGCACCGCTGAGCGCAAGCAACCAATACACGCTACTCGACATCCTCATCAACAAAGACACCGAGTTGCAGGAAGAGAACGCCATGTTCCGCGAGGTGTACGAGGACCTGTGCGGCTGCATAGCCTTGCTTGACGAAAGGGAGCAAGTGGTTGTCAAGAAATTCTACGGCATCGGGACACCACACATCACGATGGCGGAGATTGCCGATGACCTGCAGCTGAAGCGCGAGCGTGTGCGCCAGATCAGAGACAAGGCACTTCGGAAAATCTCGAAGAACACGAGAAGCAAGGCGCTGAAAGTGTTCCTCAGGAAGTAAGGAACGCCCACAGGCCCGCAACTTCCCATGGCAAGCATATCTTCCGCCGGAAGATATGCTTGCCGTTACTTTTCCATCTGTTCCTGCCTATACTGCCGGGGAGTGACCCCCAGACGCTTGTAGAAGTTGGAATAAAAACTCTGGCGGGTGCTGAAGCCCACCATCTCCGCAATGTCCTCGATGGTCATCTTGCCAAAACGTTTGTCGGCAAGCAAGGACATGGCGTCGTTGATGCGGTAGTCGTTCACCAACTCCGAGTAGTTCTTGTGGAAACGGGTAGCGCAAACCGCCGAGATATAGCGTGAGTTCGAGTGAAGGTCGGCCGCCAGCAGACGGGTATTGTAGTCCCTGTCGCGGTACTTTCTCTCCTTGACGATGATTCTCAAGATATCATCGTACAAGCGGTCCTTCGTTTCCTCGCTCAGTAAATCCTGGTACTTTGCCATCTTTTCTTTCTTAGGTTTTAAGTTATATTTAGCCATGACTATCAGTGTTAATTTCTACAAAGATAGCCATTTTACACATAACCGCCAAACATTTCCCCGTTTTTTATCAAATTTTATCCAAATAAATTGCAAGTCTGAAATAAAAGCAGTATTTTTGCATCAAGATTGTACAACAAAAGTGACATACCGAAAATACGGAGAAATACAAATAAAAGATGAAACAACTCATATGGTTCTTCAGGACATACATCATGCTGGTCGTGATATTCCTGATACAGAAGCCCCTTTTCCTTCTGATAGAAAACTCCTCGGCATCCTCTCCTGCCGACAACATCTGGGCCTCCATGCCCCCTGTCATCTGGCATGGCCTGAAGCTCGACTTGGCGATAGCAGGATACGCAACGCTGCTTCCTGCCCTGATGCTGCTGGCATCCGTATGGATGCGCAAGGAACTGGTCCGCCCGATACTCAACGCATATTTCTGGATTGTGTCGTTCGGCATATCCCTCTGCTTCATCCTGAACGCCGCACTCTATCCCTTCTGGAAGTTCCCGTTGGACAGCACGCCCTTCTCCTTCTTCTTCTCGTCGCCCGCCGATGCCTTCGCCAGCACCAGTATCTGGTTCTCCCTGTCGGCACTGGTTATTATGGTAATCTACACTTGCCTCGTCTGGCTGCTGCTCCGAATGCCTGCCCCCAAAAGGCATGACAGGATGGACCGCCACCGCATCCGCACCTCGCTACTGCTCTTGATATTGACGGGCTTGCTCTTCATCCCCATCCGAGGCGGTTTCGACGTGTCTACCAACAACACGGGAAACGCTTACTTCTGCCAGAACACATTCCTCAACCACGCCGCCGTCAATCCTGTCTTCAGTCTGATGGAGTCAGTAACCCACCAGAACGACTTCGGCTCACAATACCGTTTCATGGGCGACAAGGAGGCAACAAAGATCTTCAAGACGATGGTCAGTGCCAGCGACCGCAACACCTCCCCCCTACTGAGCGAGAAGGCACGGAAAGACGAAAGTCCCGACATACTGATCGTCATCATGGAAGGCTTTGCCAGCGACATGATGCCCTCCATGGGAAGCTGCAAGGACGTGGCGGTAGAACTTGACTCCATCGCACAGCAAGGCATCCTCTTCACCCGGTTCTATGCCAACAGCTTCCGCACCGACCGCGGACTGGTTTCCATCCTGAGCGGTTTCCCCGCACAACCCACCACCAGCATCATGCGGTTCCCTGCCAAGGCGGCGCAACTGCCGTCGCTCGCCCGTTCACTTGCCAAAAACAGGAACTACCAGAGCGCGTACTACTATGGCGGCGACGTCAACTTCGCCTTCCAGCGTTCCTACCTGGTGTCGCAGGGATTCCAGAAGATAATCTCAGAGACAGACTTCCCCTATGGCGACAGAAAGAGCAAATGGGGTGTGCCGGACCATCTCCTCGCCAACAGGCTCCTTGCTGACCTCAAGAAGCAGAAAGGCAGTCAACCGATGCTGAGGGTGATGCAGACATCCAGCAGCCACGAGCCATTCGATGTTCCTTATAAGAGACTGGAAGACAAACGCCTGAACTCCTTCGCCTACACAGACAGTGTAATCGGGAGCCTCATTCGCGAATACAGCAAGCTGCCACGATGGAAGAACACGCTCGTCATCCTTGTGCCCGACCATGTCGGCTCATACAAGGACGGTCTGGACTACTCCCAGCGGAGCAGGTTCCAGATACCCCTCATCATGGTGGGAGGAGCCGTGACAAGACCGCAGAAAGTAAACGCCATCGGCTCCCAGCAAGACATCGCCGCTACCCTGCTGGCACAGCTGGGCATCCCCCACGACGAATACCTGTACAGCAAGAACATGATGAGCGACCAGACACCCAAGTTCGCCTTCTTCACGGCACCCGATGTCTTCGGTGTCGTCTCGGAGGAGAACTCGCTGATCTACGACAACAAGGCACAGCGTCCCGTCTATGACAAGGGAGAAAAGCCCGGATACAACACCAAGAGAGGACAGGCATACCTACAGAAACTATTCGATGACATAAACAGCAAATGATGACAGAACTTATCCATTGCCTGGAGCAGACTGACACCCAGGCATTCCTGTTCCTCAACGGCTTCCACTGCCATTTCTGGGACACGTTCATGTTTCTCTACAGCGGACGCTTCATCTGGATTCCGCTCTACGCCGCCTTCCTCTATGTGATGTTCAGGAACCATCCGTGGCGAAGCTGCGTGGCTTGCCTGCTGACCATCGCCCTACTGGTGGTACTGTGCGACCAGACTTCCTCCGGGCTTCTGAAGCCGCTCGTCGGAAGGCTCCGTCCAGCCAACCCGGAAAGTCCCATCGCCCCTCTGGTGCATGTGGTCAACGGCTACCGTGGCGGAAGGTATGGCTTCCCCTCCTCCCACTCCGCCAACTGCTGGGGACTGACGTTCTTTGCACTCTATCTGGTGAGGAACAGGAAGCTGACAATGCTCCTCGTACCCTGGGCGCTGGTCATGACCTACTCGCGCATCTACCTGGGCGTACACTATCCCGGAGACCTGCTCGTGGGATTCGTTATCGGCTTCATCATGGCGACCCTCTGCTACTACGGCTTCAAGCATTATAGTGGCAAGCACGCCGAATGTTTCCGGTCTGACACCATCCGGAAGACCCGTCATGCGGCGGTGCCGTTCGCCGTAGCCCTGGCGACACTGGCAGTCATGCTGGTCATCAGCATCATCCAATGAGAATCAACTTACAAACAGATAAAAACATGAAAAAAATCACTTTTTTGGCATTTGCCCTGGGCATATTGGCCATCACCTCTTGCAACAGCAAGAAAGAAAACAAACAGGAGGCCGCACCTGCTACAGAGATTGCGGCGACAGTAGACTCCGCCTTCCAAAAATCAGTTGCCGGCGACTACAAGAGCCTTGACGGCAGCAGGGTCATCACCCTCAACAGCGACCTCACCGCAGCCACCAAGAACTTTGACAAGGAGTATTACAAATGGGAACTTGCCGGCAAGTCGCAAGACAGCACCGCCGTTGTCCTGCTGATTCGCAAGGGTATTGACGCAGACGTGCAGGAGCAGGCAGTCGTCGACCTGGCTGCCGGCAAACTGGTCATCAAGAACGAAACGTTCAGGAGAGGCAACTAAAGAGCCTCCCCTGAGCTAATTATTGTATCAGGCACTTAACCTTCGCGGCGAAAGAACGAGAAGAAATAAAGTCCCGCGAAGGTAAGGGCACCATTGAGCATCAACAGCTCATAGCCAAACTTATATCCCGTGGCTGCCGAGGTGGTGGCATCTATCGCCAGACACACAAGCGGACTGGCGACCGCCACCCAGGGAGTCATCTTGTCCATCACAGCCCTCTTGGTAAACAAGCCATAGGCGAAGATTCCCAGCAAGGGGCCGTAAGTGTAGGAACAGAGAATATAGACGGCATCAATGACACTGGTGGAGTTAAGTGCCTTGAAAGCTACGATGAAAAGCATGAACACCAATGCCACTCCCATGTGAGCATACTTGCGGAGCCTCACGTCATCTCCCCTTCCGAAGATGTCGACGCAGAGGCTCGTCGTAATCGCCGTAAGTGCGGAGTCGGCACTGGAGAAACTCGCCGCCACGATGCCGACGGTAAAGAACACCACCACCATCATCCCCATCCTGCCCGATGCCGCAAACATCGGCAGCAGTTCGTCGGAAGCAGTCGGCAACGCCATTCCCTGCTGCCGCGCAAGCATCAGCAGCAACACGCCCAACGAGAGAAACAACAGATTGGCGGGCACGAAAGAGAAGCCATAAGTGCACATATTCTTCTGCGCCTCGCGGAGCGACTTGCAGGTAAGGTTCTTCTGCATCATGTCCTGATCGAGCCCCGTCATCACGATTACCACGAAAATGCCGCTGAGAAACTGTTTCCAGAAGTTCTGCCTCGACATCCAGTCGTCAAAGACAAAGATGCGCGAATGGCTGTCTGCGGCTATCGCCCTCACCGCCTCCAAGGGCGACAGGTGGAGCTGCAGTGCCGCCTCGCGGATGATGAGAACCAGCGCGACAAGCATACAGGCGGTCTGTAGCGTGTCGGTCCACACCAAGGTCTTGATGCCGCCCTTCCTCGTATAGAGCCAGATGAGCAGTACCATGAGGGGCACGGTAATCCAGAAAGGCACCCCCAACCCGTCGAGCACAAACCGCTGCAGGATGATGCACACCACAAAGAAACGCACCGCCGCTCCCGTCATCTTGGAAAGCAGGAAGAAAGAGGCACCCGTCTTGTAGGTATACTTGCCGAAACGGTGCATCAGGTAGCTGTAGATGGTGGTGAGGTTGTACCGGTAGTAGACGGGCAGGAGGAAGTACGCCACCAGGAAGTAGCCCACGATGAATCCCAGGCACATCTGCAGGTAGGTCATGTCCATACCCATCGCCATGCCCGGCACACTGACGAACGTGATGCCCGAGATGGACGCGCCCACCATACCGAAGGCGACCATGTACCAGGGCGACCTGCGGTTGGCACGGTAGAAGGTCTCGTTGCTGTTCTCCCGTCCGGACACGACCTGACTGAAGAGCAGCAACACGCAAAAATAAGCCAATATCGTGAAAATGATTATCATTTCCCTATCCTTCCTTTACAGACAATTCACATGCTTGTGCTTCCACACCATGAACCACAGGCAGCTGGCGAGGGCGAAAGCGGCACCGACAATCCAGGAAGCCTCGGCACCGAGATTGCCACAGTACTCGTCCACCGCCAGATAGCTGACGCAGACCGCCACCATGAACATACCGGGCAGGAGGGCGATGTAGTAAGGTTTCTGCTGCTTGGCGAGATAGATGGCGATGGTGAAGAACGTGAAGATGGAGAATGTCTGGTTGAACCAGGCGAAATAACGCCACAGCACGTCAAACTTGACAAAGAGCAGCACCACGCTGATGGCAAACACCGGCAGACAAAGCGAGATGCGCTTCATCACCTTGTCCTGCTTGAGCTTGAGCATGTCGGCAAGGATGAGACGGGCGCAGCGCAACGCCGTGTCGCCCGTGGTGATGGGGGCGATGACCACGCCGAGGATAGCGAGGACGGCACCGAAGGAACCGAGCCAACTGTTACAGATGCGGTTGACCAAAATGGCGGGATTGACAGCCCCGCTGGGGTCGACCATCGCATTGTAGATCTTCTCGTAGGGAGTGTTGCCTGCCACGTCCAGCTCGCCGGCAAACTGGAGGGCTGCCGCCGCCCAGACAAGGGCTATGACACCCTCGGTAATCATGGCGCCGTAGAACACGCGCCTGCCGTAACGCTCGTTCTTGATGCAACGTGCCATCAACGGACTCTGGGTGGCATGGAAGCCACTCACCGCACCACAGGCGATGGTGATACACAGGCAGGGGAACACGGGGAGACCGCCGCCGGGATAATGGTTCTCGAAAGCGTCGGTAATCTCGGGGATGGGCGTTCCGCTGTGGATGAACACACCCACGAAGATGCAGACTGCCATGAAGATAAGCACCACGCCGAATACAGGGTACACCTTGCCGATAATCTTGTTGATGGGCAGGGTTGCCGCCAGGAGATAATAGGCGAAGATCACCACCACCCAGAACAGATAGCTGTCGCCTGCGACAATGCCGCCGGTCATGTTGGCAAGCAGTCCGGCGGGTGTCTTCACGAAGACCGCCACCACGAGAATCATCAGCAGCAGCGCCAGGTAACGCTGGGCGTTGCGTGCCACGTTGCCCATCTCGTCGCCCACGATTTCGGGCAGGGAGGCACCGTTGCGTTTCAGCGAAATCATCGCCGCCATGTAGTCATGGGCGGCACCGCCGAAGATACATCCCAGGACAATCCAGAAATAGGCGGATGGACCGAAGAGGATGCCCTGTATCGTTCCGAAGATAGGACCTGTTCCCGCAATGTTGAGGAACTGAATGAGATAAACCTTCCATGTGGACATCGGGGTATAGTCCACCCCGTCCTGCATGGAATAACAAGGCGTAGGGTGCTTGGCATCGGGCTGCATGATGCGCTCCACAAACCTTCCATAAATGACATATCCCAAGACGAGACATATCAAGCTAACAACAAATGTATACATCTTTTTAAATTATTAAACTCTCAATGAGGGGGCAAAAGTACAAATAATTTTTGGAATGTTACCAAATGAGAATACTTTTTTAACACTAAAGTACCATGCTTGCGCATCGTAACCATGGTGCTTTAGTGTGGCTGACTATGGTATTTACGTCTCGTAACTATGGCACCTGCGGGTGATGTGAGGCAAAAAGATAGGCAAACGAGGTATAGGTTCGTTGCCTATCGAGGTATAGGTCCGTTGCCTACCGAGGTATAGGTTCGTTGCCTATCGAGGTATAGCCTCATTAACACATCTCTATCTGTGCAGAGTATTGCGGATAATGCCTTATGGTATGCTTCTGTCAAACATAATCATCAAACCGTTATTTCAACACAATTCCCTTCGGGATCGGCCACGGCACTCTCGAAATAGCCGTCGCCCGTGGTGCGCGGCTCGCTGAGGATGGCGTAGCCGTCACTGCGCAGCTGCTCGGTGAGCGAAAGTACTTTCTCCTTGTCGCCAACGCTGATGGCGAAGTGGGCAAGCCCTTTCATCTGACTGCGCGATGTAGGTTCCATACGGTCGGGCATACTCATAAGCTCGATGCGCGTCTGTCCCTCGCCGAAAGAGAGAAAGTAGCTGTGGAACTGTTTGAGTGGGTTGGTGTACATGTCATTCGACTTCATGCCGAAATACTTGGTGTAGAAGTGGCGGAGCTGTTCAATGTCATCCGCCCAGATTGCGATGTGCTCGATTTTCATTGTTCTAACTATTTATGTTATTT
>CAVEJY010000055.1:0-29529 GCA_963616155.1 Acutalibacteraceae bacterium | reverse complement strand
AATTGTCACTACCCCCTCAAAGTAGCGCGTCTACCAATTCCGCCACCTCTCCAACATTCAAGAAATTTTGAATTTCCGTGCCCAAGACAGGACTCGAACCTGCACGTTGTGAAACACACGCACCTGAAACGTGCGCGTCTACCAATTCCGCCACTTGGGCTTCGAGAAGTTTTACCTCCTGTATTGGTGATATTCAATATGTTGAGCGGAAAACGGGACTCGAACCCGCGACCCCGACCTTGGCAAGGTCGTGCTCTACCAACTGAGCTATTTCCGCAATTAATTTCTAATTGCTTAGAAGCATTTCCCTAAATGCGGTTGCAAAGGTACTGCTTTTTTTTGAACCACCAAACTTTTCTCGCGTTTTTTTTCAAAAAAAGTGCATTTTTCTCGCTTTTATTTACAAAACACGCTTTTTTAGGCTCTTTTTCGGGTATTTTCCCGTGTTTTTAATCGTTTTTGTCACCTCAACGGACCAATAGCTCCTCTCCCTTCCAGAAAGTTTCAAAGCCCGAAACCTTGAGTTTCACCTAAAAAAACTCAAAGTTTCGGGCTTTGAAACCGTCAGGAATCCTATTTTCCGCTTAATCCATCCTGCTTTTATAGTCTTCGTATCCGAACTTGCGCAAGATTTCCAGCTCACCATCCAGATGCACGATGCCAATGGAAGGATGAGTGATTCCGTTGAAAGTGTTCGTCTTCACGGTCGTGTAATGGAGCATATCCTCAAAAATGACATTCTCCCCCACCTCAAGCGGATGGCCGAATTGCCAATAGCCCATAAAGTCTCCGCTCAGACAGCTGTTGCCCCCCAGCCTGTACATATTCTCCCCCTGAGGAGCCTGCATCGGGTCTTCCACCTCGATGGAGGCGGCATTCCTCACCTTGGGGTGGTAAGGCATCTCAAGACAGTCGGGCATGTGGCAGGTGAAGCTCACATCCAGTATAGCCGTCTTGATTCCCTGGTCTTCCACCACATCGACCACCTGCGACACCAACGGTCCCGTCTGCCACCCGAAGGCACTGCCCGGTTCCATGATGACCTTCAAATGAGGATAACGGGCGCGGAATCCCTTTATTATATTAATAAGGTGTAAGACATCGTAATCCTTGCGTGTCATCAAATGACCTCCGCCGAAGTTGATCCACTTGAGCTGAGGGAACCATCGGGAGAACTTCTCCTCGATATGATCCAAGGTACGCTCGAACACATCGGCACCGCTCTCGCAGTGGCAGTGGCAGTGGAAGCCCTCGATGTCGGAAGGCAACACCTCGGGCAACTTGCCGGCGGCGACCCCGAACCGGGTGCCCGGTGCACAGGGGTTATACAATAAGGTATCCACCTCCGAATATTCCGGATTCACCCTCAAGCCGAAGCTGACGGACGGATTGGCAGCACGGGCACGGTCATGCAACCGCTCGTACTGCGACAGGGAATTGAACGTCAGATGGCTCGAACAACGGGCAATCTCGTCGATCTCGCCATCGGTGTAGGCTGGCGAGAACGTGTGCGCCGGGCTCCCGAACTCCTCGAAAGCCAACTTCGCCTCACACAGCGAGCTTGCCGTCGTAGACAGGATGTACTCACGGAAAATGGGGAAAGTCTTCCAGAGGGCATACGCCTTGAAGGCAAGGATAATCTCCATGCCCGCCCTCTCGGCAACACTCTTGATCAACGCCAGGTTGTCGCGCAGGCGTTGCTCCTCCAACACATAAACAGGAGTATGAATCTCCCGAAAATCGGCTAAATTTACTCTCATATCTTGATAAATATTAATTTTATGGTGCAAAGATAGCTTTTTATCTGCGATATAATTGCAAGTTTGCCATTTTTTTAATACTTTTGCAACTGAAATTTATCTCAGACGATGAAATTAGCTATCATGACAAAGTCCACGTTCTTCGTGGAGGAAGACAAGATATTAGCCTCGTTGTTCGACGAGGGCTTGGACAATCTGCACCTTTTCAAGCCAGGTTCGTCCCCCATGTACTCCGAGCGACTGCTCACGCTCCTGCCCGAAGACGACCATCGCCACATCACCGTACACGACCACTATTACCTGAAGCAGGAATATGGCCTGGCGGGAATACACATCGACAATCCCGCCGCAGCAGTGCCCGAAGGCTACAAGGGTAAATATAGCAGGACCTGCACAGACTTGTCACAGCTCAAGGAGATGAAGAAGAAATCGCAATACGTCTTCCTCAAGAACATCTTCGACTGCATCGAGTTCAAGGAGGAGAAGTCATCCTTCTCGCTACAGCAACTGGAGAGGGCCGCCAAGGAAGGGCTCATCGACAAGAAGGTGTACGCCCTGGGCGGCATCACCCTCGACAACCTGAGGATAGCCAAGGAGCTGGGATTCGGCGGCGTGGTGGTATGTGGCGACCTCTGGAACCAGTTCGACATCCACAACGAGACCGACTTCAAGGAGCTGATTACGCATTTCGAGAAGCTGAGGAAAGCCGCCGGATGAAGCCGGAAAGAACAAGGAAACAACAATTTCATATACAATAAACACTAAAAGCAATGAGTGACAAAAACTCTTTTTTGGTATTCTCAGGTACAAACTCGAGATACCTTGCGGAAAAAATCTGCACAAGCTTAGGCTGTCCATTGGGAAACCTGGTGGTTACCAAGTTCTCTGATGGAGAGTTTGCCGTTTCTTACGAGGAGTCCATCCGCGGCCGTGATGTATTCCTGGTACAGAGCACATTCCCCAACTCAGACAACCTGATGGAGCTGCTCCTGATGATTGACGCTGCCAAGCGAGCCTCCGCACGCCACATCATCGCCGTCATCCCCTATTTCGGATGGGCACGCCAGGACCGTAAGGACAAGCCCCGCGTCAGCATCGGCGCCAAGCTCGTGGCCGACCTGCTCAGCGTAGCCGGCATCGACCGCCTCATCACAATGGACCTCCATGCCGACCAGATCCAGGGTTTCTTCGATGTACCCGTAGACCACCTCTATGCCTCAGGTGTCATCCTGCCCTACCTACAGAGCCTGAAGCTGGACGAAATGGTCATCGCCTCTCCCGATGTCGGCGGTTCGAAGCGCGCCAACACATACGCCAAGTTCTTCGGCTGCCCACTGGTACTCTGCAACAAGACCCGTGCCCGTGCCAACGTCGTGGCAAGCATGCAGATTATCGGTGACGTGAAGGACAAGAACGTGATCATCATCGACGACATGGTGGATACCGCCGGCACCATCACCAAAGCTGCCGACATCATGAAGGAAGCCGGCGCCAAGACCGTCCGTGCCTGTGCCTCCCACTGTGTGATGAGCGGTCCCGCCTCCGAGCGTGTGCAGAACTCCGCACTGGAGGAGATTGTCTTCACAGACTCCATCCCCTACACCAACCGCTGCGCCAAGGTGAAGCAGCTGTCCATCGCCGAGATGTTCGCCGAGACCATCCGCCGCGTGGAGGATAACGAGAGTATCTCATCCCAGTACTTGGTTTAAGAGGAACACTATAATATGCACAAAAAGGCGAGTGGAATTGATTCCACTCGCCTTTTTGTGCATATTTTGTCCTTGTCCGTCCCCGAGAGGACGGACAAGGGCGTTTACTTACTTCTTGATGATGCCTTCCTCCACGAACACTTCCTTCAGGATCTGGACACCCTGCTCCACCTGCTCCTTGGTATGGGTTGCCATCAGGGCGAAGCGAACCAGCGTATCGGTGGGCGCACAAGCTGGAGGGATAACCGGGTTGATGAATACGCCACGGTCGTAAGCCTTCTTGGTAATCAAGAATGTCTTCTGGGCATCACGGACATAGAGAGGAATGATAGGACTCTCGGTGTCGCCAATCTCGAAGCCTTCCTCACGGAAACGCTTCAGGGCATAGTTGGTCACATCCCACAGGTTGTTGAAACGCTCCTCGTCGTGCTCGATGATGTGCAGAGCCTCAAGGGCGGCAGCCGTGGCGGCTGGAGTGTTGGAGGCACTGAAGATGTATGAGCGGCAGTTGTGACGGAGGAAGTTGATGGTGTCCTTGTCAGAGGCGATGAAACCGCCGATGGATGCCAGGCTCTTGGAGAATGTACCCATGATGAGGTCTACCTCGTCGGTCAGACCGAAATGGTCGCAGACACCGCGTCCCTGCTTTCCGAACACGCCAAGACCATGAGCCTCGTCCACCATGATGGAGCAGTTGTACTTATGCTTCAGCTTCACGATTTCAGGCAAGTTGGCAAGGTCGCCCTCCATGGAGAACACACCATCCACCACAATCAGCTTGACAGCCTCCTGTGGCAACTTGGCGAGCACACGCTCCAGGTCTTCCATGTCGTTGTGCTTGTAATGGAGCTGGGTGGCGAAAGAGAGACGGCGACCGTCCACGATGCTCGCATGGTCACGGTCGTCACAGATGATATAGTCATTGCGTCCTACCACACATGCCAGCACTCCCTGGTTGACAGAGAAGCCCGTGGAGAAACACAGGGTCTCGTCCTTGTGCATGAACTCGGCAAGTTCCTTCTCCAACTGCACATGAAGGTCGAGCGTACCGTTGAGGAAACGGCTTCCCGCACAGCCCGAACCGTACTTGTCAAGCGCAGCCTTGGCTGCATCAATGACACGCTGGTCATTGGTTAAACCCTGATAAGCATTGGATCCGAACATCAAGATCTTGTGACCGTCGATGTCAGTAACCTCTGTCATCTGCTTACTTGTAATCTCACGGAAATATGGATACACACCGGCTTCCATATATTTCTGTGGCTCACGATAATTCTTGTATCTTTCTTGTAATTGTCCCATTATTATAGGTATACTTTTATATTTCAAACAGTTTACAGGGTGCAAAGATACAAAAAAGAACCAAGAATACATCATTTTTTCCAAGAAAGTTTACTTTTAGCGTTTTTTTAGGTGTCAAAAACTTATTTTTTGGGCATTTTTATTAATTTTGCAGCATCAATTACACAAAAGTTTCGCAACTAATGAAGAAGAAAATAGTTTTTATCATGAATCCTATTTCAGGAACGGGCAGCAAGGAGGCCGTCCCCCACCTGATAGAATCGACACTGGACAAGGAGCTTTTCGATTACGAGATAAGAATGACTGAAAGGGCCGGCCACGCCTCGGAGATAGCAAGCGAGGCGAGGGACAGACACGTGGACATCGTCGTTGCCGTGGGCGGCGACGGAACGGTCAATGAGATTGCGCGTTCCATCGTCCACTCCGACACGGCACTGGGCATCCTGCCCTGCGGTTCCGGCAACGGACTGGCGCGCCACCTCCTTCTGCCCATGAACCTCAGGAAGTGCCTGGAGGTCATCAACCAGGGCGAGATACACGACCTCGACTATGGTGTCATCAACGGCTACCCCTTCTTCTGCACTTGCGGCATGGGCTTCGACGCCTTCGTCAGCATGAAGTTTGCCGAGAGCGGCAAGCGCGGTCCCATCAGCTATGCAGAGAACATCCTGCGGGAGGGTCTGAAATACAAGCCGGAGACCTACACTCTGGAGGACGAGACGGGCACTATGCAATACAAGGCGTTCCTCATCTCCTGCGCCAACGCCTCGCAATACGGCAACAACGCCTACATCGCCCCACAGGCATCGATGAGCGACGGCTTGATAGACGTGGTCATTATGGAGCCTTTCGACGTAATCGAGGCCCCACAGGTGAGTTTCGATATGTTCAACAAGACGCTGGACAAGAACTCCAAGATCAAGAGTTTCAAATGCAAGAAACTACACATCACGCGCAGCAAACCCGGCGTGATCCACTATGACGGAGACCCCGTGATGACAGGTTCGGAGATAGATGTGCACCTGGAGGAGAAGGGCATCAAGGTGGTGGTCCCCACCAATGCCGACAAGAACGCCCGCAAGCCCAATATGATACAGACAGCTTTCGCCGAGTTCTTCAACGACATCAACGCCGTGCGGGACGACCTCAGCAAGCGGAGCAAGAAAGTGGAAGCCCTGAGCAAGCTCGTGCAACGCAAGTTGAACATCTAACAAAGAAAGAGCCTTACTGCCGACGGACTGTCTAAAGATAGAACGCCTCTGTCAACTTAGCGTACCATTCCGAACGCTGTCCGTCGGCAGTTTGGAGAACACCCTCCTCCCTGGCAGCCCCTCGCTGCCTCTCCCTGCTGAAAGAAAGGAGGACACGCTTGGGTCTTTTCCGTTCGACGGTTTTTACCGAACACGCCCTAACCATTCGAAAACCAGCCATATATCCCTCAGAAGCAAATCTTTCCTCCACCTCTGTGGGAACAATGACAGAAAACACGCCCTCAGGCTTCAGCAACCTCTTTACACCAGCAAACAGATCCGCAAAGGGAAGGCTGTCGGAATGGCGGGCAAGGCTGCGCTTTTCGTCAGGATTTTTCAAGCTACCCACGAAGAAGGGCGGATTGCTCACGATGGCATCGTAAGGCTGTCCCTGATAGTCTTGCAATCTCACCGCATGAATCCCCACCCTATCGGCAAAGGGACTCGCCTGCACATTTTCCCGCGCCTCTTCACATGCCACCTCGTCAATGTCAATGCCGTCCACCATAGCCTCGGGGAAGCGTTGCGCCATCATCAGGGCAATGAGTCCGGTACCGGAGCCCACGTCAAGGATGCGTGCGCCACCCTCGGCCCACGCTCCGAGCAACACTCCGTCTGTACCCACCTTCATGGCACAGCGGTCTTGCCTGATCTCAAACTTCTTAAAACGAAAACTATTCATACTTTCTTGCAAAGGTACTATGAAAACCGCAGAAACTGTCATGTTGCAAGTTAAATTATACTATCAGAGCAAACTTTCTGTTGCCTGAATGCAACTTTGGATAATTATGCAAAGCGAATGCAAATACGTTAACATTTGTTGGCTAATCTAAGACTTGGTACGGAGAAGGTACGGAGCGGGTACGGAGCAGGTCCTGCTTTGGTATAGCCCAAAACGGGCGATTTTTGTTTAATATTTGTATCAAAGTGTGAACAGAATATAAATCAATGATCAAAACTGCATAAATAAATGTATATTTATTACCTGAGTTCGGGATAACATACCGTTCTTGAACAATGTCTGCGCAGTTTCAAATACGGACACGGAATCAATGCTCGTGCCAAGCATACCAAAAGAATCCATTTTGTACATTTTTTGGTACAAAATGGATTTTTTTGCCCTTTTAGGCAATAAAAAACATTTTTTGTCGTTATAAAGTAAAACGCATACCTAACAGTCAGGTATTTCGGATATATTTATAAACTTTAGAACGCTTACTTATATGATACTAAACACAGTCATTATCGAAAACAACCAGAACGACTTAGAGGTCATCAAGAGCTATGTGGAGAATACTCCTACCCTAAACCTCGTCGGTGCATTCTCCAATGTCATCGACGCCGCCCAGAAAATCAAGGACAACGATGTGGACCTCGTGTTCCTCTGCATCAAGATGCATGAGCTCAACGGTCTCGACTTCGCCAAAATCCTCCCCCACAGAATCAGGGTCGTATTCACCACCGCCTTCAAGGAATATGCCTTCGACGGTTTCAAGGTAAACGCCGTCGATTATCTCCTGAAGCCTATCCAGCTGTCTGATTACCAAGTTTGTGTAAGGAAGGTGTTCGAATCCTATTCCAACAAGGCTGGCAAGGACAGAATCAAGGCCGACGGATTCTTCCTCGTCAGGAACCAGCACAAGCTGACACGCATCAACATCCAGGACATCCTCTTCATCGAGAGCCTGAAGGACTATGTGAAAATCTACATGAAGGACTTGAGTACCGTCATGTCCATCATCAACCTGAAGCAGTTGGAGGAAGAGCTACCGGGCAAGATATTCATCCGCACCCACCGGTCTTATATTGCCAACATGCATCTCTTCGAGACCATCGACCGTGACGGCATTCATTACGAAGATGTCAAGACCGTTGTGCCCGTATCAGACTCCTACAAGGAGAAAGTGCAGCTGTTCATTGACTCCCATATGCTCTGACTCTTTCCTCCTTACAGAATCTGCAGGGGGGAAGAGACGAAGATGCAGGCATTATGCTCTATGAGGAAGTCGAGGTCGCGGAATCCCCACAGCACACTGATGCAGGGCATCCCCGAGTTGTACGCTGTCATGACATCCACATCGCTGTCGCCGATGTATACTGCACGTTCCCTGTCCACGCCAAGCTGGCGCAGAGCCTCGTTGATGGTGTCGGGCGCAGGCTTCTTGCGGATATCCTCGCGCTCCCCTATCGCTACGTCCACCAGGTCGCCGAAGAAATGGCGGCACAATGCCTGTGTAGCAGCGTAGAACTTGTTGCTCACCACGGCAATCTTCTTGCCGCGTGCCTTCAGTTCCCGGAGCATCTCCATCACCCCGGGATAGGGTTTTGTGGCATCCAGGTTATGTTCCATATAGTGCCGGCGGAAGTCGGCAAACGCCTTCTCGAAAAGGGGATTGTCCTGTCCACCGGGCACGGCACGCTCCATGAGTTTCTTCACGCCGTTGCCCACGAAGAGGCGCACCTCGTCGAGGGTGCGCGCAGACATACCGTTGTGGCGCAGGGCATAGTTGCAACTGGCGGCAAGGTCGTCCAGGGTGGAGAGCAATGTGCCGTCGAGATCAAAGATATAAGTGTCGAAATTAAAGTTCATTGTCATCCTTTTTTCTATTATCTGGGCTGCAAAGGTAAGCAAAAAAGCGAACATTGAGCAGTGTTCCCCCACAATTAACCTTTTTTTAATTGCGTGTACTTTGCCGTTTGGCAGAATTGCAGTACTTTTGCACCCAAAGTATATTAAACAAGAACAAGAAATGAAAAAGAAAGCAAACAGTAAGCTCTATGCTTATGGTGCAGTCGTATGCCTGTTGGTCATCCTTGCCGTGGGCTACCTCTACTGCTTCTCCTCTTTCTCGAAGAGCAGCACCACAGAGTATGTGTACATCGACGACGACGACAACATCGACTCCGTGTACAACAAGATCCGGCCATTCGCCAGCACATTGCCGATGCAGGCGTTCTGCACCCTGACACGCCATTCGTCATACGCCGCCCACATACGCACCGGACGTTACGCCATCCGTCCGGAGGACGGGGCGTTCAAGCTCTGGCGACACTTCAAGAACGGACTACAGGAGCCGGTGAATCTCACCATCCCCTCCGTGCGCACCCTCGACAAGCTCGCCGTAGAGATGGGCAAGCGGCTGATGATAGACAGCACCGCCATCCGTCAGGCGCTCGCGGACGAGGCCACCTGCGAGAAGTATGGCTACGACACCGCCACCATCTCCTGTATGTTCATTCCCAACACCTACGACATCTACTGGAACGTGACTGTGGAGAAGCTCCTCGGACGCATGAAGAAGGAGAGCGACAGGTTCTGGAACGGCGACCGCACCCAGAAGGCGCAGGAGCTGAAGCTCACCCCCAACCAGGTGATTACCCTTGCCAGCATCGTGGACGAGGAGACCGCCAACGATGCCGAGAAGCCCATGATTGCCGGAATGTACTACAACCGGCTGATGCTGCGCGACGACGAGTACCCCGACGGAATGCCCCTACAGGCCGACCCCACTATCAAGTTCGCATGGAAGCGTTTCGACCTGAAGCGCATCTACAACAACCTGCTCTACATCAACAGTCCCTACAACACCTACAGGAACGCCGGGCTCCCCCCGGGTCCCATCCGCATACCCTCGGTAGCAGGCATCGACGCCGTGCTGAACATGGTGCACCACGACTATCTCTATATGTGTGCCAAGGAGGATTTCAGCGGCACACATAATTTCGCCAAGACCTACCAGGAGCATCTACAGAACGCCGCAAAATACTCGAAGGCGCTTAACGACAGAGGCATCAAGTAAAAGAGGAGGTTACAGG
This sequence comes from Acutalibacteraceae bacterium, assembly GCA_963616155.1. Classification (GTDB taxonomy): domain Bacteria; phylum Bacteroidota; class Bacteroidia; order Bacteroidales; family Bacteroidaceae; genus Prevotella. The sequence goes on along the minus strand of CAVEJY010000055.1, from coordinate 19,692 downwards.
CCGCCAGCCAACCGCCGCAAGGCGATGACGGCCTGGTTGTATTCGTTCACCACTGCGGCATATTTCATCCTCACGTCGATTGCCTCCTGTAGGGCATTGACGTATTCCAGGTAAGAAATTTCCCCATTCTCATATTCGAGGGTACTGAGGCGCGCCAGTTCCGACGCTCTCTCGGTGCCCTCTTTTCCGTAATAGGCAAGGCGGTTGAACGCCGAGGTGTAGCGGCTCATGCAAGCGGCGTACTCCTTCTGGCGTTGCGACTCCTCCTGTTTGATTTCCAGTTCCTTTATCTCCCGGTCTTTCTTCGCCGCCTTTACCTTCGCCTTGGTGGCACCATAGAAGAGGGGCACGCCGATGCCCACCTCGAAACCCATGAAGTTGCCGCCGCCAAAACGGCTACGGTCTTGGTTATAAGGATTCCAGGAGGAGATGACGAGTTGGTTGCGCAGTGACAGGGAGAGCGACGGGGCGTAGCCGTTCCGTGCCACCGTCAGTGCCTTGTCGGTCACGGCGAGGCGGTCTTGCGCATACTGTCCCTCCGCCGTCGTGGCATAGTTGTAGTCGGCGACACGGTAGTCGACGGGGCGCAAGAGGCTGTCTGCGGGGGTAATCTGCCCGGTGGTGTTCAGCAGTGCCATCAGCTGCATCTGCTGCATGGCGAGGTCGCTCTTTGCAGCCACCATCTCCATCCTGTTCTCCTCCAGGAGTCTGTTGGCGGTAAGCACCTCCAGCTGCCGGGTGTCGCCCGCCTTGTAACGCTTGGAAGCCATAATGGCGTAACGGGTGAAGAGCGACTCCTGGCTGGCGAAGATGCGCATCCGCTCCTGCAGGAACACCATTTGGAGATAGGCACTCGCCACATCGCAGCGCAACTGCATTTCCAGCACCCTCGCCCTACTCTGCTCCGCCTTCGTCTCCGCCTTCAGCTGTCCGTATCGGGCTGCATAGACCGTAGGGAAGTCAATGGTCTGGGAAAGGGAGAGGGCATTGTCGGGACTCCCCCCCGAGGTAGGGTCTTGGGAGAGCGACAGTTCGGTCTTCTCCAGGTCCCATGCCGTGCCCTGCAATGCCCTGGCACGTTCCACCGATTTCCCCGCCGCCTTCAGCGAGAGGTTCTGCGTCACAGCCATGTCGAGGCACTGCTGCAAGGTGAGCTGCTGGGCCATGGCACCCAAGGAGGGTGCCATGAAAGCTAACAAAAGTATGTTGAATCTGTTCATTGTCGTAATTTATTTTTTGGTGAATGTCTGATAGATAGCTGGCAATACCAGCAGGGTAAGTATGGTGGAGGTGATGAGACCGCCAATGACCACCGTCGCCAGGGGCCGCTGCACCTCTGCTCCATCGCCCGTGGACAACGCCATTGGCAGGAAGCCCATGGATGCCACCAGTGCCGTCATGAGGACAGGACGCAGTCGCAGCATACAGCTCTCCACAATGCGCTCGTGGACGGGCAGCGACTGCAGCTGGTTCATCTGTCCGATGAGCACGATACCATTCAGTACCGCCACACCAAAGAGGGCGATGAATCCCACTCCCGCCGAGATGGAGAACGGCATTCCGCGAAACCACAACGCCCACACGCCGCCGATGGCAGCAAGGGGGATGGCTGAGAACACGAAAAGCGTCTCCCTCATGTTCCTGACCGTAGCATATAGCAAGAGGAGGATTACCGCCAGGGCAATCGGCACCACCACCATCAGGCGGTTCGCGGCACTCTGCAGGTTCTGGAACTCGCCACCATATCTATAATAGTAGCCGTCTGGCAGGTTAAGCTTCTTGTCGAGTATCTGTTGAATCTCCTCCACAGTACTCTGCACATCCCTACCATTCACATTAAAACCCACATAGATACGGCGCACTCCATCCTCATGCGATACCTGCGCCGGAGCAGGCTCATACACGATGTCAGCAAGTTGGCTCAAGGGAACTGTGGAACCGCCAGCCACGGGAACGGCGAGGTTCTGGAGCGATTCTGCCGTACGGTCGTCCTCGTCCAGACGCAACACGAGGTCAAACTTCTTCTCTCCCTCGTATACGGCTCCCGCCTTGCTGCCGGCGAAAGTGGCCTCCAACACCCGGTTGACATCCTCCACGCTCACACCGTATTCCGCCATGCGTTCGTGATTGTATCTCACCTGTATCTGGGGCAGTCCCGACACCTCCTCCACGAGGATGCCGCTCACGCCCGGCACACGGCGGATGAGTTTCTCCACATTCCGTGCCTGTCGGGTGAGCGTATTCAGGTCCTCGCCGAATATCTTGACCGCCACATCCTGCTTGATGCCCGTCAGCAACTCGTTGTTGCGCATCTGGATGGGCTGCGAGATTTCCGCCTCCAGACCCGGTATCGTCTTCAGCGTCTCCTCCATCTTCTCCATCAGTTCCCCGGTGGTCTTGGCAGAGGTCCATTCTGCCTTGGGCTGGAGTGCCACCATGATGTCGGCACGCTCCACGGGCATCGGGTCGGTGGGAATCTCCGCACTTCCGATGCGGCTCACCACCTGCTTCACCTCGGGAAACTGCGCCTTCAGCAGTTTCTCTGCTTTGGTGCAGCCTTCCACCATCTGCGAAAGCGACGCGCCCTGCACCATACTCATCTCTATGGCGAAGTCGCCCTCTTCGAGGCTCGGGATGAACTCACCTCCCAAGAACTTGAACGCCACGCCACTGACGCAGAAGAGTGCCACAGCACCGGTAATGACGTTCTTGCCCTGTCCCAGCGCCCAGTTGAGCAAGGGGCGGTACCTGTCCTGCAACTTGGCGACGATGCGGTCGGAAAGGTTTCCGCGGGTGTGTACCCTGCGGCTCAGGAAGAGACTGCTCGCCATGGGCACATACGTCATGGAGAGGATGAACGCTCCCAAGATGGCGAAGAACACGGTGAGTGCCATCGGCCGGAACATCTTGCCCTCGATGCCCGTCAGCGTCATCATCGGCACATAGACAATCATGATGATGATCTCGCCGAATGCCGCACTCTGCCGGATACGCGATGCCGAGAAATGTACCTCCTCATCCATCTGCGCACGGGAGAGGCTGAAAGCCTGTGAACCGTTTGCCAGATAAGCCTCCCTCACTGCCGGCTGCGAGAACTCCCCTCTATTAATATGCGTCACCACTGCCTCGACGATGATCACCGCCGAGTCCACAATCATGCCAAAGTCGATGGCACCCAAGCTCATCAGGTTGCCGTCGATGCCAAACGTCTTCATCATCCCGAAGGCGAAGAGCATGCTGAGGGGGATGACACTCGCCACGACCAGTCCGGCACGCCAGTTGCCCAAGAAGAGCACCAATACGAAAATGACAATCAAGCCACCTTCCACCAGGTTGCGGGCGATGGTGCCCTCCACGCGGTCCACGAGGCGGGTTCTGTCGATGAACGGTTCGATGACCACACCCTCGGGGAGCGATTTCTGTATCTGGGCGATGCGCTCCTTCACGTTCTTGATGACCTCTTGGAAATTCTCGCCCTTGAGCATGATGGCGATGCCTGCCACCACCTCGCCCTCACCGTTGCGGGTGACGGCTCCGAAGCGGGTGGCATGACCTTGCTGCACCTTGGCGATGTCGCCCACCCTCACGGGCGTTCCGCCCACGGTCTTGACAGGGATGTTGGCGATGTCCTGGAGCGACTTCACGACACCGATGCCACGGATGTAGTACTGGTTGGAGTTCTGCTCTATGTAGCTGCCGCCGGTGTTGGCGTTGTTCTTCTCCAGGGCATCGAACACCTCGGTAACAGTGAGGTGGTTGGCGTTGAGTCGGTCGCTGTTGATCGCCACCTCATACTGCTTGACATATCCTCCCCATCCGCTCACCTCCGAAACCCCCGGGGTGCCGGAGAGTTGCTTGCGCACAATCCAGTCCTGAATGGTGCGCAGGTCGGTGAGCGAGTATTTCTCCTCGTAGCCCTCCTTGGCACGCACGGTATAGTGATAGATTTCGCCCAGTGCCGTGGCGATGGGACCCATCTCCACATCGGCGTTGCCGGGCAGTTCCTTTGCCGCAGTCTCCAGTACCTGGCTCACCTGCGAACGTGCCCAGTAGATGTCGGTGTCGTCGTCGAACACTAAAGTGATGACCGACAGACCGCTACGCGAGATACTGCGGCGTTCCTCCAGTCGGGGGATGTTGGCAAGTTCCATCTCTATGGGCGTGGTGATGTATTGTTCCACCTCTTGGGCACCTAAGGAGGGTGCCTGCGTGATGACCTGCACTTGGTTGTCAGTGATGTCGGGTGTGGCATCGAATGGCAATCGGACCAACGACCATACGCCCCACACTATCAGGGCAATGGTGAGTACGCCTATTACCAACTTATGCTGTATAGAATAAGTGATAAGTTTCTGAAACATACTATTATATTTAATTTGAACGAAACAAAAACTTAATCTTCCTCTCCGTGGTCGCCAGTAAGGGAAGCAAGATAGAAGGCGTTGTCGGTCACTATCTTCTGTCCCTTCTTGATGTGCTTGCAAAGAGCCACCTCCGTATAGCCGTCCTGGCTCACTCCCGTAGTCACCTCATGACGGGAGAAACTGTACTTGCCCGCCTTGGGCGAATGGTTGAGGGCGAAGATGTAGGTCTTTCCGTCGGTGTTGACGATGGCTTTTGACGGCAGGGCTTTGCACGACTGGTTGCCCGTGACAATCTTGCCCGACACATACATCCCATCAAAGAGTTTCGCCCCTCTTGTGGCATCCAGTTTGACATGAACAGCCACCGACTTGCTACCATCGTTGAAGTACTCGTTCATGCCGTACACATGACCTGCCACCTTCACTCCTGGCTGGTTGGTGAGCGAAAGGTAGACGCGGTCTCCCACCTTCACCTTGTTAATATCTTTCTCGAAGACGTTGAGGTCGCACTCCACCGCCTTGTTGTTCCTGATCTTCATCAAGGGAGTCTGCATGTCGGCATAACCGCCCACGTTCGCCGTCACCAGGCTTACGGTGCCGGAGATGGGGGCACGGAGCGGGAAGACGGTGACGAAGTTGCCCTTCGCCACGGAAGCCAAACTGATGCCCACCTGCTGCAACTGTCGTGCGATGCCCGTGAGGTTCGCCTTCGCCACCTGATATTCCTTCTGTGTCTGCTGCAGGTTGCGCTTGATTCCAGCCCCGTTGGAAGCCAAGGTCTGTTGGCGTTGCATCTCCAAGTTTGCCATCTCGCACTCCTTGTAGGCAGAGTAATACTCACGCTGGAGCGACACAATATCGGTATTCTCCACCGTGGCGACTATCTGTCCGCGGCTCACCTGTTGTCCCTCCTTCACCAGCACGCTTTTCACCGTTCCGCCCATCAGCGAGGCAACGTCGCCCTTGTCTTGCGGACGGAGTACCAAACTTCCGTTCACCTGGATGGTGGCGTCCAGCTGGCGAGGTTCCACCTCTCCCATTCTCAGGTCCACGGCGTTGACCTGCTTTTCTGTCAGGGGGATGTCATAGAAGTCCATCTCCTCCTCTTCCTCAGTCTCTGTACCATGGGCACCGGCGTGGCTTCCTTTCTGCCAGAAAGTGAATCCCACCAAAGCGACAGCCGTGACTGCCACTATTAACAAAACTCTTTTCATATCCTTCAAATGATTTCATTATTATTATGTAATGTAAAATCTGCGTGCAAAGGTACAGACAAACATCTGCAACCCTGTTGCACAAACGCTCAGAGCCAGTCCTTTGCAACCCAGTTGCAAAAGTCTGGCTAACAAATGAATTATAACAATGAAATCACTGGTGGTCCCCTAAGGGGATGGACCGTGTAGAAACCACGGGAAAGAGAAGAGACCGTCTCCTGCCACTCAACGGCGAGAAGACGACAGTCGGACAAAAGCGACACCTTACCGGGCAACACCGCCACGAACATTCCCTCTGCATCGGAGATATGCTTCTGGATGTCCTTCACCACCTTGGCGTTGATAACGAAATGGTGCATCTGGTGTACACGGCAGCCCTCCTGTTCGTTCTCATGATGCTGTGTGTGCTCGTCGTTCAGGTTGCCATCCTCTGCACACTGCTCAAGAACCATACAAATCCGCTCGTAGTGATGGTGGTGCATCACTACGGTAGAGAGCAGCATGGCGAAAGTTGCCACCCAAAGATGAAATATGTATAGGCTCTTCTTCATAAATTCGTATGCAAAAGTAAACAAAAGAAGGCAAAAAAGCGAATATTTTATGTTTTATTTGGTGTTTTGACAAGAAAATCGTAATTTTGTGGCGTATATTCACGACATTAAAAGTTATCAATACATGAACAGAACAATTATTACAGTAGTGGGCAAGGATACCGTCGGTATCATCGCCAAGGTTTGTACCTATCTTGCAGAGAGCGACATCAACATCCTCGACATCTCTCAGACCATCGTACAGGATTATTTCAACATGATGATGATTGTGGACATGGGCAAGATGAAGAAGTCTTTCGAGACAGTGGCTGACGAACTCGCCGAAATCGGCAAGGGTATGGGCGTACAGATCAAGACCCAGCGCGAGGAGATCTTCGACATGATGCACCGCATCTAAACCTCGCCTAAAAAGGAGAGACACTAATCCGCAAACAAACACATTAATTAATTAAAAGAAAAACTATGATCAATATATCTGAGGTTATCGAGACCAACAAGATGATTGAGCAGGAAAACTTCGATGTGCGCACCATCACCATGGGCATCAACCTGCTGGACTGCGCCGCCACAGAGGTAGATGTGCTCTGTCAGAACATATACAACAAGATTACCCGTCTCGCCAAGGATCTGGTGAAGACGGGAGAGGACATCTCCAAGGAGTTTGGCGTACCCATCGTCAACAAGCGTATCTCCGTCACCCCGATAGCCCTCGTGGGAGGTTCTGCCTGCAAAACCACCGACGACTATGTGAAGGTTGCCAAGACCCTCGACAAGTGTGCCAAGGAGCTGGGCATCAACTTCCTCGGCGGCTACTCCGCCATCGTCTCCAAGGGTATGAGCAAGAGCGACGAGCTTCTGATTCGTTCTATTCCACAGGCAATGGCGCAGACCGACTTCATCTGTAGTTCAGTGAACGTGGGTTCCACCAAAACCGGAATCAATATGGATGCCGTGAAACTGATGGGCGAGATTGTAAAAGACACCGCCGAGGCCACCAAGGAGAAAGGCTCCTTGGGATGCGCCAAGCTGGTAGTGCTTTGCAATGCACCCGACGACAACCCCTTCATGGCCGGTGCCTTCCATGGTGTCAGCGAGGCGGATGCCGTCATCAGTGTGGGCGTGAGCGGTCCGGGCGTTGTGAAGTATGCCCTGGAGAGTGTTCGCGGCGAGAGCTTTGAGGTACTCTGCGAGACCATCAAGCGCACGGCGTTCAAGATTACCCGCGTGGGACAGTTGGTGGCCAAGGAGGCATCATCCCGTCTCGGCATCCCGTTCGGCATCATCGACCTCTCCCTCGCCCCCACCCCCGCCATCGGCGACAGTGTGGCGGACATTCTGAAGGAGATCGGTCTGGAACAGCCCGGAGCCCCAGGTACCACGGCTGCTCTGGCACTGCTCAACGACCAGGTGAAGAAGGGCGGCATCATGGCATCCTCTTATGTGGGCGGACTGAGCGGTGCGTTCATCCCCGTCAGCGAGGACCAGGGCATGATAGATGCCGTGGAGGCAGGAGCCTTGACGATAGAGAAACTGGAAGCAATGACCTGCGTATGCTCCGTTGGACTCGACATGATCGCCATCCCCGGCGACACCCCAGCTACCACAATCTCCGGCATCATCGCCGACGAGGCTGCCATCGGTATGGTGAACCAGAAGACCACCGCCGTTCGCATCATTCCCGTCATCGGAATGAAGGTGGGCGACACGGTAGACTTCGGCGGTTTGTTGGGCTATGCGCCCATCATGCCCGTCAACCATTTCAGTTGCGAGGCATTCGTCAACCGTTCGGGCCGCATCCCCGCCCCCATCCACAGTTTCAAGAACTGACAAAAAACCTCATACCCATCGGGAGGAAATCTATTCTCCCGATGGGCAAATCCCGGCCAAGGCAAACCGTTAAATTATACAAAACTTTGACAAACCTTTGTCTTTGTTTGAACTTTTCTTTATATCTTTGCCGTTGCACAAAAAATCAACCCTATATGAAAAAATTGATTATCCCCATATTGATGCTCTTGCCCATCATGGCACAGGCACAGAATGTTCTCACCCCACAACAGCAGTTAGAACAGGCGCAAAAACAACTGGAAGAAGCGAAGAAGGCCGTGGAAGCCGCCAAAAAGGCAAAACAGGCAGCAGAGGAAGAAGCCCAGAAGGCTGCCGCCGAGAACGCCAAGATACAAGAGCAGGCCAAGGCTATGCAGGAAGAGGCAGCGAGACTGAATGCCGAGGCTGAGAAAATCAAGGCAGAGGCACAGAAGAATATTTCTGAGGAAAAAAAGCAGACGGGTGCCAGCGGCAAGGGATGGGAAGTGCCCACGGCAGCCCCAGTCAAGAAGGTAGAGAAAAAAGCTGCCACCAATGCCAAGGGAGATGTATTGAAGGCAGACCCCAAATATCTGGCTGACGCACTCACCTTCGACGAGAACGGGAAGATTGTCTTCACGCTCACCACGGATGCCAATGGCAAGAGTGCCGCACAGATTTATGACCTCGTGTATGATTACATGAACGAGCTGACACAAGGAGAGAACAACATCGCAAGCAAGGTGGCACTCGTCAACAAGGGCGAGAACGTCATCGCCAACATCATGGACGAGTGGCTCGTGTTCAGCAACTCCTTCATCTCGCTCGACCGTACTGAGTTCAAGTATACATTGATTGCCACCGTCAAGGACAACAGTCTTCAGGTTACCCTGAGCCGCATCAACTACAACTACGAGGCAGGCAGGTCCACCGGTTTCAAGGACACCGCCGAGAATATCATTAGCGACAAGATGGCACTCAACAAGAAGAAGACTGCCCTTGCCAAGATTTACGGTAAGTTCCGTCGTTGCACCATTGACCGCAAAGACCAGATTTTCAAGGAACTGACTACACTCGTTAAACAACAAGAACATCTTTCATGGAAGAAAACAAGAGCTATGCGGTAAGACCGCAACACCACCACCGCAGATTAGGTTACAGCGACAGAGGCAATCTCTTCAAGGTGCGAAACATCCTGAACATCGCTTTCATGATACTGGCAGTTGCTGGAGTCATCCTATGGCACGTCATGGACGACCGCACCCTTGCCATTGTCATATTGCTAACCGGTGTAGTACTTAAAATCGCCGAAGTTTCCATTCGACTATTCCATAAGTAAATGAAGAAAATAATCACGACTACCCTTATACTTTGTGCTGCAACAGTGTCTGTTGTGGCACAAACCAATTTTGAGAATAACGAGGATTCCCAGTTCCGTCCACTCACCGGCAATTCGGTGTCCCCCGACTCCCTCGGATCCAACCAGGAGATTCCCAAGGGGCTCAAGGTATGGACCGTGGACGAGAGGTTCGGCGACAGGATAGAGGCCACGCCCGACACCCTACAGCACATGTACATGAACTCCACCTTCTCCACAGGGCTGAGGCACGAATACAACACGTTGGGCAACCTCGGGTCGCCCCGCATCAACCGTATCTTCATCGACAGAAGGATGTCTACCGGTGATTTCATCTTCACTGACCCGTACGACCACATCATCACGCCGGTGGAGGACTTCCATTTTACCAACACCTACTCACCCATCACCAATGTCACCCTCAACAGCTGCGGCAACCAGACCAACGGCGAGGATGACTTCAAGGCGATGTTCGCCGTGAATGCAGGAAAGCGGTTGGGCGTGGGATTCAAGTTCGACTACAAGTATGGAAGGGGCTACTACTCCAACCAGAGTACCGCCCATTTCAACTACACCCTCTGGAGCTCCTATCTCGGAGACCGTTACCAAGCCCATTTCCTCTTCTCCACCCTCCACCAAAAGGTGGCAGAGAACGGTGGCATCCAAAACGATGATTACATCAAGCATCCCGAGAGCATCGGCGAGAGTTACCAGACAAGTGAAATCGGAACTGCCCTCGAAAAGAACTGGAACCGCAACGACAACCAGCACATCTTCCTGAGCCACCGCTACAACATCGGCTTCAACCGCAAGGTGCCCATGACTGAGGAAGAAATCAAGGCAAAGAAGTTTGCCATGGAGTCTGCCAAGGAGAATGCCGCCAAGGAAGCCAAGGAGAAAGCCCGCAAGAGGGCGAAGAGCGAAGGAAAGGATTTTGACGAGAAGAGTTTCGACCAAGCACCCAAATATGCCGGCCGTCCTGACGATGCCAAGATTGCCGGCGACGAGCCGGCAGCAGAGGCGAAGAAGGATACCGACGGACGTATCGCCGTCAACGGCAAGCAAGCAGCAGACAGTCTCCTTGCCGCGACAAAGAAGGAAGAGGCTGACACCTCGTGGATGAAGAACGAGTATGTGCCGGTGACGAGCATCATCCATACTCTGAAGTTCGACAACTACCGCCGCATCTACCAGTCGTACTATACGCCGCAGGACTATTACCGCAACGAATACTATAATGCCGGCGAACTGACGGGCGACTCCATCTTCGACAAGACGAAGCACTGGGAGATGAAGAACACCTTCGCCCTCGCCACACTTGAGGGATTCAGCAAGTGGGCTAAGGCTGGGCTGAAGGCATTCCTCACCTACGACCTGCGCCATTTCGAGTTGCCCAACAACGTGGGACAGCTATACAGCCTCAACGAGCACAGTGTCTTCGTGGGCGGGCAGCTGAGCAAGCGACAGGGCAAGATCCTGCACTACAACGTGCTTGGCGAAATCGGTGTCGCCGGCTCCCATGCAGGAACGCTGAAGCTGGACGGAAGCCTGGATGTCAACGTCCCCTTCCTGGGCGACACGCTGAGTGTAATCGGAGAAGCGTTCTTCCACCGCAATAACCCGGCTTATTATTACAACACCTATCATGCGCGCCATGCCTGGTGGGACAACAGCTTCGACAAAATCATGCACGCCCGCATCATGGGAACGCTTAGGTTCAACAAGACCAACACTACCGTACGTGTGGCAATGGACGAAATCAAGAACTACGCCTACTTCACGCAGAGCTACACCATCGAGAGTACAGGAATGAGAACAGGCGTAACGGTGACACCGATGCAAAGTTCGGGAGCCATCAACCTGCTCACATTGCAATGGATGCAGGACTTCCGCTACGGCATACTCAACTGGGAGAACGTGGTGACCTACCAGCACTCCAGCGACAACACCATCATACCGGTGCCCGACCTCAACATCTACACCAACCTCTACATCAAGTTCAGGATTGCGAAGGTGCTGAATGTCGACTTGGGAGCCGACGCCACCTACTTCACCAGTTATGAGGCACCCGACTACTCCCCTTACCTCGGTTCCTTCACCGTGCAGGGCAATGGAGAGAACAACGTGAAGATCGGCAACTACCCCATCATCAGTGCCTATGCCAACGTACATATCAAGCACGTCCGCTTCTTCCTGATGATGAGTCACATCAATGCCGGACAGGGCAACAAGAACTATTTCTTCACCCCCCACTATCCCCTCAACGAACGACTGTTCCGCTTCGGTGTGAGCTGGAACTTCTTCAACTAAGCCCACGGGAGAGTACTCTTTATAAATGTAGAACACATGATCAAGACAAATTCGACAAAAGCATGGATAATGGCTGTCCGCCCGAAAACCCTTTCGGCGGCAGCTGTTCCTGTTTTTATAGGTGTCGCCCTCGCCTTCAGAGACAGTATGGCGCACATCCAGTGGATACCCGCCCTACTCTGCCTCCTCTTCGCCTGGGTGATGCAAATAGACTCCAACCTCGTCAACGACTACTTCGACTTCAAGCACGGCAACGACGGCGAGGACAGGTTAGGTCCCAAACGTGCCTGTGCCGAGGGATGGATTACCCTGCCCGCCATGAAGCACGGCATCGTATTCACTACCATCCTCGGATGCGCTACGGGGTTGCCGCTCATCCTCTTCGGTGGCTGGGAAATGGTCATCGTGGGCATCTGCTGCGTCATCTTCTGTTTCCTATACACCACGAAGCTGAGTTATGTGGGAATGGGTGATGTGCTGGTACTGTTGTTCTTCGGCACCGTGCCCGTATGCTGCACCTATTACCTAACCTTGCCCCCTGGAGCACAGACCCTGACCTGGGAGGCTTTTTCCTACTCCGTATGCTGCGGACTGGTAGTGGACACACTGCTGGTGGTCAACAATTACCGCGACTATGACAATGACAGAAGCAACGGAAAGAAGACGTTGATTGTCCATATAGGCAAGCAGGGAGGCGAATGGCTTTACCTCTTGCTGGGTGTCATCCCGTTCATCGTGATGGTAGCCGCCTCTTTCGCCAAGGCTGAGTCAATTATTCCCCTACTCTATCTGGTCTACGCCGCCTTGCATGTCAACACCTACCGTACGATGCGACAGATTCAGGCGGGCAAACAACTCAACGCCATCCTGGGTATGACAGCCCGCAACATCTTCCTCTATGGATTGATTTGCCTTGTGGTCATCTCAAGCCCCATATGGACGGAATGGATAGAATCATAAAATATCAGGAGGGAAACATCATGCAGCAACAAGTAAGCTTAGACCTCATGGAATTTGTGGAGCGACAAATTCTCCCCAAATACAATGCCTTTGGCGACAGCCATGGACTGAGACACGTCACCCGGGTCATCAGGAACTCCATCAAGCTGGCGCAGGTGACGGGTGCCGACATCAACATGGTGTATGCCATCGCCGCCTACCACGACCTCGGCATGAGCGGTCCGCGTGCCATCCACCACATCACCGGCGGCAAGATACTGTTTGCCGACGCACGTCTGAAGAAGTGGTTCTCACCAGAACAGCTCAAGGTCATGAAGGAAGCTGTGGAAGACCACCGTGCCTCTTTCAGCCGACAGCCCAGGAGCATCTACGGCAAGATTGTGGCGGAGGCGGACAGAGACCTGGAGCCGCACGAGATTTTCATGCGCTGCATACAATACGGTCTGGAGAACTATCCCGAGAAGGACAAGGAGGGACAGTGGGAACGTTTCAAGCACCACATGGACGAGAAATACTCGCAGAGCGGCTACATCAGGCTATGGATTCCCAACTCGCCCAACGAGAGATACCTCAACGAACTGCGCACCATCATCGAGAATGAGAAACTGCTCAGGCAACACTTTGAGAGCATCTATGCAGAAATCTTTAAATAGCTTAAAAAACAACCATAAAATTTGGAGGATATGAGAGAAAGCATTATCTTTGCATCATGAAAGACAAATATCTTTCAGACGGATAAAAAAGGAGAAAGCCATAGGACTGTTTTCGGTTCGATCGGGATACTCATCAAATTAAATCTGAAACCGGGAATATTTCTCTTGTCAATGGCGGGCCACAAGGTCACATCATCGATGATGACCCAGCTGTAAAGCCGGTGGATTACAAAGGCGGAGGAGTCCCAAACTTAATGCTAAGTTAGGAGTTTCATCACATCACCGAACGGTCCTTTTTTAGAAATTGACGGGAGGCAGAGGTTCCAAGGTTTTGGACTCTGCCTTCTTTATTTATAAAACAACAACTTACAAAAGAATACAGGAATTATGTTTAGTGGTATCGTTGAAGAAATGGCCACCGTTGTGGCTATCAGGAAAGATCAGGAGAATATCGACTTCACGCTCACCTGCTCGTTCGTGGGCGAATTGGGCATAGACCAGAGCGTGGCACACAATGGCGTATGCCTCACCGTCGTGGAAATCAAGGACGGCAACTACACGGTCACTGCCATGAAGGAGACTCTGGAGCGTTCCAACCTGGGACTGCTCAAAGTAGGGGACAAGGTGAACGTGGAACGGTCGATGATGATGAACGGACGGCTCGACGGACATATCGTCCAGGGGCACGTCGACGAGACCGCCAAGTGCATCGCCACCAAGGATGCGGACGGATCCACCTACTACACTTTTGAATATCCCATGAACAAGGAGATGGCACGCAAGGGCTACTTCACCGTGGACAAAGGAAGCGTAACAGTGAATGGTGTGTCGCTCACAGTCTGCGAACCCACTGACAACACTTTCACCGTTGCCATCATTCCCTACACCCGCGCCAACACGAACTTCTGCGGCATTCAGGTAGGTACAGTCGTCAACATCGAGTTTGACATCCTCGGAAAGTATATAGCCCGTCTGCAATCCCTTGCATAAAACAATTTTGGGAGGTCGATGGATATATTCCCATCAACCTCCCAAACTCTTTTTATTTCTCAAATAGTTCTACAGTTCCTCTGCCTCCTTGATCCATATCGCAGCCGACGCATCGCTCGGCATACGCCAGTCTCCACGAGGACTGAGGCTCACACTTCCCACCTTGGGGCCGTCGGGCAAGCAGCTGCGTTTGAACTGCTGGGTGAAGAAACGGCGGATGAAGGTCTTCAACCATTTCTTTACCGTCTCCTCGTCATAACTGTCTGGATCCTTGTCACTGACCTTCACCCTTTCTCCACTCGCTTCCATAAACGCCTTCCTTGCCAACAGGTAAATCTTCCCGGGACGGAATCCGAAACGGAGGAAGTAATAGAGGAAGAAGTCGTGCAACTCGTAGGGACCCACGAGGTCTTCCGTCTTCTGCTTGATGTTTCCGTTCTCGTCGGCAGGTATCAGCTCAGGGCTGATGGGCGTGTCGATAATGTCCTGCAAGGTGATGCGGCTCTGCTCGTCCACCCCACTCTCCGCCACATAGTTCACTAAATAGCGAATCAAGGTTTTGGGGATGCTGGCGTTCACGCCATACATACTCATGTGGTCGCCGTTGTAAGTGGCCCATCCCAAGGCCAACTCAGAGAGGTCGCCGGTGCCGATGACCATACCCCCCATCTGGTTCGCCACATCCATCAGTATCTGGGTGCGCTCGCGAGCCTGTGAGTTCTCGTAGGTAACGTCGTGTATGCTGGCATCATGGCCGATGTCCTCGAAATGTTGGGTCACCGCCTTGGCGATGCTGATTTCCCGGATGGTGATGCCGAGACTCTGCATCAACGATACGGCGTTGTTGTAGGTGCGGTCGGTCGTGCCGAAGCCCGGCATGGTGATGCCAACAATACCCTTGCGGTCCATCTTCAGTTTGTCGAAGGTCTTGACGCACACCAACAGTGCCAGGGTTGAGTCCAGCCCACCACTGATGCCCAGCACGACGGTCTTGGAACGGGTATGCACGATGCGCTTGGCAAGCCCCATCACCTGTATACTGAATATCTCCTCGCACGATGCCCTCATGTCGGTGCTGGCAGGAATGAACGGATGTGGATTGACCTTCCGCTCCAATGCGAAGTCATGCGGCTTCTCCGTGGGCAAGGTGTCAATGGTGCGGATGTCGAACTGGCGGTCGAGCATTGAAAACTTCACGTTGCGCTGTGCATTGACATAGGTGGAGTTGGAACGATGCTCACAACGCAGTTTCTCTACATCTATCTGCGAGATTACCATCTGCTCCTCAACTGAGAAACGCTCGTTTTCTTCGAGCAACACTCCATTCTCGTAAATCATGGCATTGCCGCCATATACCACATCCTGTGTACTCTCTCCGAAACCACAGGAACTATAGACGTAGCCCACCATGGTGCGGGCGCTCTGCTGACTGAGCAAACTCTTCAGGTAGTGGTGCTTGCCTATCAGTTCGTCGGTGGCGGAGAGGTTGAAGATGATATCGGCACCTGCCAATGCCAACTTGGTGCTGGGGGGAGCCGGAGCCCACACATCCTCGCAGATTTCCACGCCGAAAGTAAAACCTTGGCTGGCACGGAACACCTGTACGTCGGCGGTCAGCTGAACCGTCTGTCCGGCGTATCTCACCTCCGTGTCGCGCAAGTCCTGCGAGGAAGCAAACCATCGTTTCTCGTAGAACTCGTTGTAATTGGGCAGATAGGTCTTGGGCACGATGCCCAGAATCTGTCCTTTCTGTACCACGACGGCACAGTTCAGCAGCAGGTCTCCAGCCACCACGGGAGCACCCACAATGGCAATAATATCCATCCCGCGGGTGAAACCGAGGAGGCTCTCCACTCCCTGCTCGCTGGCATCCAGCAGCATCTGCTGGCGGAAGAGATCCTGGCAGGTATAACCCGTCATAGACAGTTCCGGGAACACGATGACCTCCACGCCCTTGTCTTCCGCCTCTTCTATCTGCCGCTCCATCTGCTGGAGATTGAACGTTACGTCTCCTACCCTCACCGGGGGAATGGCGCTCGCCACTTTCACATATCCGTATTTCATCTTTAACCAAGAATTAAGAATTAATAATGAGGCTGATGCCCTTGTAAGCCAACCAAGCCCATCACTTCACCGTCACTTGCGTTGCACCATAGCCATACTCCTGAAAGGAGGCGTCCTGATAAGTGCATGACTTGTAGCGGTAACTCAGCTCATGTAGAATCGCCTGGCGAAGCACACCCTCGCCCTTGCCGTGGATGAAGACGATTTTCTGGCCCTTCTTCTGCTTGTACTCCGCCATGGTCTTCTTGAAGACATCCAACTGGTAGTGCAGAATGTCGGCGGAGTTCATGCCCGCCGTGGTCTCCAGCACCTCCTCGGCGTGCAGGTCCACGACCACCGTACCGTCGTCTTTCTTTTGTTTCTTTTTCGCCTCGTTGGTCACCACCGCCTCACTCTTGTACATCTGCTCCTTCAGTCGCTTGGAGTCGACAACCAGCGGACGGGCCACCTCGTCGTTCTCCACAATGGTGAAGAGCAGGGCGGGCTGCTCGAAGAAGCGGTTCTCCTGAAACACATGGAGCTTGTAGAACTTCACCGGGTCCAGACGGAACTGCACGTCGGCGGCAGGCTTCAGCAGGAAGGTTTTGTCCTTCTTGTATGCCGTCATCTGTATGGCGTTGTGTTCCAGTTCCTCCAGCTTGTCCCTGCCGAACTCCTCGATGAAGAGCTTGGTATTGGGTTCTATCTCACCCACAGACCTTACCGTCCAGGCATTGCCCTCCGCTACCATATAAATATAATGTATATAGTAGTTGCTGTCGTTCACCATGTAGGTCTCGAAACGGGTGTTGGTCACCTCCTTGATGTCGACGGGCACGAATGCCAGATATGCCGACAGTTTGTTTCCGCCGTCACGCTCCTGTGCAGGGGCATGGAAAGTCACCTCCCTGTCTGCCGCATCATATTCGTCCACGTTCATGTCCACGTCGGCATCATGCTCGTTGAGAATCGACTTGATGCTCCTGCTGTCGTTGCGAAGTTCCGTGTTGGCGTGTTCCTCCGCCTGCTGCTTGGCATCCATCTTGGCATTGATCATCTTGCCCATGGTGTAGTCGTCCTGTTCCACCACCACTACGTCGTGTACAGACGTGGGAATCTGGAATCCGTCCTCGTCCTCCACCAAAACAATGTCCTTGCCCTGGAATCCTGCGACCTTTCCGCCGCCGGTTTCACTTAGAAACCTTACCTTGTCTCCTATTTTCATTTTTATATATTCTGTTAGTATTTCGCCTACAAAATTACAAAAAATATCGGAGTAGAGAAAACAAAGTGCTAAACTTTTATCAAAACCTTGCATAAAATAATAAAATTATGTAACTTTGCAGCAAAAATCAAAATCAATCAATAATTATTCATGAAACGAGTATTACTTGCTTTACAATTACTCTTTGCGGTAATCTGCGTCCAAGCCCAGATGCTGGACCCTGTGAAGTTCTCTACCCAGCTGAAGACGAACGGTTCGGCTGAGGCGGAAATTGTGTTCAATGGTAAAATCCAGCCAGGATGGCACGTCTATTCCACTGGTCTGGGAAACGACGGTCCCATCTCCGCCTCCTTCAATGTGAACAAGCTGGAGGGTGTGGAACTGGTGGGGAAGCTCCAGCCACGCGGTCATGAGATCTCCAACTACGACGCCCTCTTCGGCATGAAGCTGCGCTATTTCGAGGGAAGCGTCACCTTCGTGCAGAAGCTGAAGTTCACCCAACCCAAGTACAACATCGACGTGTACCTGGAGTATGGCGCCTGCAACGACCAGAACTGTCTGCCGCCCAGTGAGGCGAGTTTCAAGAGCAGCGGCAAGTCGCCGGCCGTAGACGCTCCCGCGAAAGCTGAGGAGAAGGAGACGAAGGAAGACCCGGCCATGCTCGCCAAGGCAAAGGCCGACTCCCTTGCCCTCCTCGCACAGGCGAAGACCGATGCCGACACCGCACAGACAGCCCCTGTCTCCGCCCTCTCCGACAGCGACAGCAAGGCACTCTGGAAGCCCGTGGTGAAGGAGCTACAGGCATTGGGCGGCGCAGCCAGCGACATTGCCAACCACTCCCTCTTCTACATCTTCATCGTGGGATTCGTAGGCGGACTCCTTGCCTTGGTGATGCCCTGCATCTGGCCCATCATCCCGATGACCGTGAGTTTCTTCCTGAAGCGTGCCAAGAACGACAAGAAGAAGGGTATCCGCGATGCCGTGACCTACGGACTGAGCATCGTGGTCATCTACCTCGTGCTGGGTCTCGCCGTGACAGCCATCGCCGGCCCCAGCACGCTCAACGCCCTCTCCACGAGTGCCGTGTTCAATATCATCCTCTTCTGCTTGTTGGCGGTCTTCGCCTTCTCCTTCTTCGGATGGTTCGAAATCAAGTTGCCCGACAGTTGGGGCAATGCCGTCGACAACAAGGCTTCCAGCACCACGGGACTCATCAGCATCTTCCTGATGGCGTTCACCCTCGTGCTCGTCAGCTTCTCCTGCACGGCCCCCATCATCGGACTGCTCCTTGTGCAGACCGTCACCTCCGGCGACTGGCTCGCTCCCACCATCGGCATGCTGGGCTTCGCCCTCGCCCTCGCCCTGCCGTTCACCCTCTTCGCCCTCTTCCCCTCATGGTTGAAGTCGGCTCCCAAGTCGGGCTCCTGGATGGAGACCATCAAGATTGTGCTGGGCTTCGTGGAGTTGGCATTCTCGCTCAAGTTCCTCAGCGTTGCCGACCTGGCATACGGCTGGCACATCATGGACCGTGAGGTGTTCCTCTCCCTCTGGATTGTCATCTTCGGTCTGCTCGGTCTCTACCTCATCGGTAAGCTGAAATTTCAGGTGGATGCCATCGGTGGCGACATCAACAAGCCCATGCCCGTGGCTTGCATCATGCTGGGTCTCTGCTCCCTCGCCTTCTCCGTGTATATGATTCCCGGCCTGTGGGGCGCACCCTGTAAGGCCGTCAGTGCCTTCGCTCCTCCCATCAACACACAGGACTTCAACCTCAACAACAAGACTGTCGAGGCACACTACAAGGACTATGAGTCGGGTATGGCGGCAGCAAAGGAACAGGGCAAACCGGTGCTGATCGACTTCACCGGTTTCGGATGCGTCAACTGCCGCAAGATGGAGGCTTCCGTATGGACCGATGCCAACGTTGCCGACAAGTTGGAGAAGGACTACGTCCTCATCTCGCTCTACGTCGACGACAAGACTCCCCTCCCCGAGCCTATGGAGGTGACGTTCAACGGCGAGAAACGCACGCTCCGCACCATCGGCGACAAATGGAGCTACCTGCAGGCAAGCAAGTTTGGCGCCAATGCCCAGCCGTTCTATGTGGCTGTGGACAACGAGGGCAATCCGCTCACCGCAGCCTTCAGTTTCAAGGAGGACATCAACGCCTACCTCGACTTCCTCAACAAGGGTCTGGAGAACTTCAAGAAGTAAAATAA
>CAVEJY010000054.1:0-4447 GCA_963616155.1 Acutalibacteraceae bacterium | reverse complement strand
TCTTCACTCTTCACTTAATTTCTTCACTTAATTCCCCTTCAGGTACTTCTCCGTCTTGGTATAGAGGCCCGTCTGCGCGGAGTAGGTGACAAATTCGCGGAAAATCCACTTGTAGAGTTGGTTCTTCGTGCCCTCCTTATTTTTCCCGAGTGAGGTGCGTAGTGCCTCCAGCTGTGCTGCGTTGAAGGTGGTAGGTAGGTCGTCGAGCATGTTTTTCGGACCTCTGCGCTCTGCCTCGCTTATGAGATCGGCATTGTCTTGACTCAGCAAGTCGGCGAATATTTGCATCTTGCTCCAGATGTCGTGGTATACGAGCCATTCTACCAGTTCGCCCATTGCCCTTGCCCACGTCTGCCCATTGAGCACCCAGAGCAGGCATCCCGCCTTCCAAGCCGACACGAGGGCACGCTTGGAGATGTCCCATAGGATGTCGTCGTCTGAGAGGTCGGCGAGCGAAGCCATGTCGGCGGCCAGCTGGTCGGTGAGCTTGTTGAGGGGCTTGATGATAAATTGTCCCTTGCAGATGCTGAGGCGCACCAGGTATTCGTCCAGTTGCCCCAGAAACTGGTCGTCGTACCTGCCCTGTCTGGGTATCTTGCCGTCGCGCCCCTGGCGGGCCTTGTAAGAGAACACCATGCGCCCGAAGGTGCCGTTGAAGAGTTCGTTCTTGTAAAACTTGCGTGTGGCGTAGGGGGTAGACGAGATGGTAAGGTTGGCACGCAGCAGGGGGTTGCCCGTTACGCCGTCGGCGGTGGCCCGCAAGGCACCGGCACGCTGGCGGTCGTAGATGTTGCGCAGCATCTGGCTCACCTGCTTGTGTCCGCCGCACATGCGGTCGGCCATCTCCACCTCGGGCATGTTGAGGTACTGCGTGCGCTGGCCCATTTTCTCGCACGCCATGGCGTTCTGGATAAAGGCGGCGTTGGTAACGTCGGCCGGCGGAAACCAGAAGCTCACGTCGGGTCTGGCGGGCTTCTCCTTGTTGGCCGACTTCGTCTTCACCTGCCTTTGCCATTCCACGAGCTTCTCCAGCTCCTCGTCGTCGTGCCGGCGGAAGCTATGGCAGATGGCCTCCACGAGATTTCCGAGCTGTCCCTTGTTGCAGCCCGAATCAGCCACGAGGTTTCCCATCATTCCGCACATTTCCTTCCAGCTGAGGTCGGGATATTGAAATTTTGCCTCACTTATGTGTGCTCCAAGCACGGGAAAGAGCATCGGTACAAGCGGTTCGTACATATCTTTGGACACTTGCGAGAGCAAGAGTTGCACACATTCCGTGCCTTTGCCGAGCTTGGGCATCTTGGGAGCGGTCTTTTTACTGATGTTATACTTCATTTTTTGTCTATATTTTTTGATTTTTCGTTTTTTTTCTCTTGTTTTTTCCAGTTGGCAGGATGATGCCATATGGGATGTAATGGTCTGATAATGAGCCTTTAATAGAAAATATGATGGGCGATTTCTTCCAATTCCAAATCTTCCAATTAGAAAAATCCAACTTCCTTTTCTTCTCTCTTGTTATATATAACTATTTAATTATTAATTAGTTATAAAGTCTAAAGAAGGGGGCTTGTCAGAAAACATTCTTTTTGGAATATTGGAAGATTTGGAATATTGGAAGATGTGAGCCTTTTCACTTTTTCAGCCTTTTTACTTTTCTGTAAAGGCCCTTTCCACTTTTTTACCTTTTAAAAAGTGCCAGCCAGTCGCTGACGGCTACCGTTCCCCCGAAGGCTTCGCGGAAGAGGGTTCCCGGGATGTTGGTTTCCTCGTCGAGGTAGACCTTGATGGTGAGCTGCACGGCTCCGTCTTTGGTGTGGCTCACTCTGCCGTGTGGCAGTTTGCGGATGAGTTCCGACTGTGCACGCTGCCGTGGCTGGCTCACGAAGTCGAAGCTGCCGTCGCCCAGCAGCTGCGCCACGCCAGCCCTGCGGTAGGGTCTGATGCATCCCTCCACGGGGTTTTCGGGCATGAAGAGGAAGCTGTTGCCGTTGTCGTACATGGCCACGCCTGCTTTCTGCATGTGGCAGATAAATTCTTTCTGGTTCTCGTTCTGGCCGCATGAGTAGCAGCCGTTGCTGTTGTTTTTCTTTTTCATCATCGTTGTCGAAATTTTTAAGGAGCGAAGAAGGTCTGGTTATAAGATTTGGAATGCGCATGATTACCCTTGGGAACCGTTTCTTACGCCTTACTTTCTCGACTCGATATTAAACATTTTATACATTGTACATTTTAAATTGTACATTTTCATTTTAAATTGTACATTTTCATTTTTTAAATTGTACATTATACCTTGTAGAGGTCGGTGACGAGTACGTCTTGGAACACTCTGTCCTCAAACTGGTGTGTGCTGAAGCGGAGCGTGGCCGCCACCACGTCGCCCGGCTGGAACCGGCACTGTGCCAGGTTGCCGAGCATCACTGCCACATACTGGTTTTCGTACTTGCCCCCCATCTCCTGGAGCACGATGTTGCACTTCATGAGCCGTCCGCCCTCGGTGTTCTGGCTCTGCACGGCGAAGGCCTGGCCCTGCTGCACTACTCTTAGCATCTTTGCGTTCATAATAGAAAGAATGCAAGGCCTCGCCCACCTATACGGGCGGTTTTCGTTAACAGCCCGACCTTGCAAAAGCTGATGCAAAGATAGCATGAAAAAACAAGGAAAGGGATAAAATGCTTTTCGGAATAAGCTGAAAAACAGTAGATTAAGAATCTCTCAGAACCATTCGGAATCCTTCGGAACCAAAAGGCGGAAGCATTCGGAATCGGGAAAAACGGAAATGCGGAAAGATGGGAAAACGGTTATTGGCAACATCTGCCATTTTGGGCAGAATCCCCGGCATTGGAATCACAAACCGGAGAAAGGCAACGGTCAAGTATCCGTTGCCTTTGGGTAAGGGTTCCCTCCCCGTCAGTCGGCGGCAGTCATTGCCTCGTAGATCCTCTTGCCCACGGGTCTGTCGGCAAGGCTCCACTGCCAGTGGCTGTCGGGCAGCGGGGCGTGGCGTTTCCCCTTGGCCGTGTATCCGTTGATGCGCTTCGCCATTCCGTTTGCCATCTTCGCGACGGCGGCGTTGTCGGCGCATTCGAGGACTCCTGTCCCCATCAGTGCCCGCACGAAGTCGGGGCAGCTGGTGCCCGGGCGCACGGCGCGGCTCTCCATCCCCACCTTCATCAGCATCGCCACCTGCACGTTGCTCGTCAGGTCGATGGTCCTGGCGGCCTTCGCCACCTGCACCTGCGAGTTGAGCACGGTCTTGTCGGGCAGGGTGAACGTGGGGGTGAACACCTTTCCCACGGCCTCCCTCAGGTTTTGCGGGACGGGCTTGCCCTCCCCGCTGCCCTCCGCAGATGCCGCCTGCCGCCTCCGCAGCTCCTGCTTGAGCCTCCTCAGCACCAGCAGGGTGCCCGTGATGTCGCAGTACTCCCTCCTGGAGAGGTGCAGGTAGCGCATCCTGGGGGCGATGCTCTCCGGGTGCCATTCGTGGGAGTGGAAGATGCCCTGGGGCACTTCGTCGAGCCAGTCGGTGAGCCGCTGCGCTTCCGCCCGGATCGTTTCCCCGCCAGCCTCCCCGATGGGCTTGTGCAGGTAGCTGGTGTCGTATCTGTCGAAGAACCCGTCGCCGGGGGCGGAGAATGCCTCCCTCATCCTCGCCAGGTGGGAGAGGAAGATGGCGATCATGTCGGCCTCCCTGTGGATGTCGGCGACGACGGTGCGGGCTTTCTCCTTGAGGTCGTGGAGCTGCTCCCGCTTCTCTTGTGGCAGTTCACCGTGGTGCGCCCGGTAGTCTTCCAGGCTGTTGAAGAGCAGGCTGGCGTTCTCGCAGTCGCGGATGCAGAGCGAGGGTGCGAGCCCCATGTACTGGGTGGCCATCTCGATGAGCGTGTCGGCGTCGTCGGCGGTGAAGTCTCTGTGGAAGAGCAGCTGGGCGAGGAGGTCTTTCTTGTTCTCCTTCTCCATGAAGGGCATGGGGATGACGAAGGGCGAGGGCCTGGCGGCGCTTGCCCTCTCGCCTTGTGCGGCATCGGGGGCGCAGGCGTTCTCCACCTCCCCGCTCAGTGCGAGGTGGCCCTGCGTGCCGGTCACGGTGGCGGCGAGCAGTCCGCCGGGGTCTGCGGCGAAGGCTTGCTGCAGGTCGGCGGTGAAGTTTTCCGAGACGTACCCCATCTTGTCGTATTTCCAGTACACGGCGATGGCGTTCCTGCTCCATGCGTTGTCGGGTTCCCTCTTCAGGTACACTTGCGAGGGCAGTGGCATGTGTTCCACGAGGTTGCGTGCCTTCTGCGTCTTCTCCTCGATGTTCTCTCCGTCCATCTGGTATCTGATGGCGGTGATCACGAATTTCTTGGTTGTCTGGGTTGTCATAGGTTTTCTTGAGTCATGTGGGTTTTCAGTTGGTTTTAAGTCGGATTGTCGGAACCTTCGGCGGTATTAGCTCCATTGGAGGGGG
>CAVEJY010000053.1:0-2009 GCA_963616155.1 Acutalibacteraceae bacterium | reverse complement strand
TGGAGAACATCGACCTCTACATCCTCACCAACTCCGAGAGTACCAACTTGGGAGACAACCTGAAGGACAAGAGCAGCATGAAAACCGTCACCCGCAAGGATTTGCAGGACTTGACCTTCAGCTCCCCCTTCGGAATCACGGCTGAAGGCAAGGCCGAGACCACGGCAGTGCCCGCGAAAGGTCTCCCCGTCTCCCGGGCGATCACCAACATCAGCGTGACCGAGCACGTGGCAGAGACCGAGACAGAAGCGGCAAAGAAGCCCATCAGCATCCCCCTGGTGCGTGCCGTGTCTAAGCTCCACTTCTACTTCGCCCGCAAGGCGAACGCCAACACCGACCAAGTGAAGGTGACAAAGATAGAAATCGACGGTAACACCTTCCCCGTAAACGGCTTCGCCTTCCCCGACGAGGAGGATTACAGCAAAGTGACCGCCAACAAGGACGCCACCAGCAGCAAGTACACAACATCGAGCGAATACGTGTCCACCGCCCTCACCCTCGACGGTGTGGAGAACTCCGGCATCAAGGAGGTCGCAGACCCCACCACCTATGAGCGAGGCACTGGCGAGACCGCCCAGACCTATATGGTCCGTCTGAACAACGACCTTGGCGGCCATGACCTCTGCTACCTCAAGGAGACCAACAAGTCCATCACGGGCAAGATTTATTATCAGCTCTACAACGGAAGCACAGAGAAATCCGCCGAGTTCGAGATTCCCTCCGACGGCAACGCCATCAGGAACAGGGAACTGGTAGTGTACGGTTACTTCCTGGAAGGCACCGCAGAACTGTCTCTCAAGTACTATGTGGCAGACTGGAACATCAAGACCGCCACAGACATTACATTCAACTAATCGTTAGGAGGAACATGACAATGAAAAGAAACATATTACATAACACCCGCAACAGATGGTTCGGAGCACTTGCACTGATGGCTACTGTCATGCTCGTACTCTGCGGATGCTCGGAAGAGATTTTCATGCCGGGTTCCCAGGAGGGAGAGAAGACCACCGTCTCCCTCTCCTACGCCGACGTGTCGCCCAAGGACATTACCATCAACTCACGCGCCACCGAAGCTGAAGAGCGTAAACTCGACAACCTGTACATTTATATCTTTGACGCTACAGGCCAGTTGAGCGGATACAAAGAGATAACCAGCGGACTTGACCAGAACACGAGCAGCACCAACCAGGCAACCATCAGCGGCGTGAAGACCCGTGTGGGACAGGCCTATATCTACGCCGTAGCCAACATCAACACAGGTCTCTATCCCGTGTCCACAAGCAACGGAACCATCGAGGAGGACAAACTCCCCATCGGACTGGACGAGACGAAAGCCCAGAACGGCGAGTACAGTTTCACTAAGAGTCAGTTCCTCTCTCTGCCGTTCACAAGGAAGTACGACGAGACCATCCAGATTTCAAGTGCTTTCCTGATGAGCGGTTCTATCAATGGCGGACAGTCTGTCAACATCCCCGCCAACGGAGAACTCAGCAACAATGTCATCAAACTCAACCGCATCGTGTCGAAGGTTAAGTTTACCGTAAAGGCCGCATCCGGCTACAGCAGGAATTTCAAGCTCAACACCTACGACATCATGAACATCTCGTCAGATGGCAAACTCGTGGGCACCGCAGACAACAATACACGCTATAATGCCCAAAAATTCAGCAACATCACGGGTCTGACAAGAGGCGTCAACGACGTGGACACCGAGGGAAGGGAATTCTTCGAGTTCTACCTGCCCGAGAACCTGCAGAACAAGAAAAGTACCGTCAGCACTTGGCACGAAAGGGAAAACGACGGCGAGACCACAGCAAAGGTCTTCACCAATGCCCCCGCCTATGGCACATACATAGTGCTGAAAGGCAAGTACACGGAGGTAAAGAGCGGCGTGACCAAAAACGCTGACGTAACTTACTATGTTCACTTAGGCGACTGCACAAATGACGTAAACGACTACGACGTGGAGCGCAACTACAGCTACACCTACAACATCACCGTAGCAG